>JAFAXD010000648.1 GCA_019241285.1 Xanthobacteraceae bacterium
TCATCTCGCAGCGATGCCGATCATCAAGGATGCCAAGATCCCGATGATCACCGGCGTCGCCTCCAATCCGCAGATCACGACGTTGTCCGGTGTCGGTGGCAACGAATGGGCATTTCGCATCAACCCGTCCGACAGCGACATGATGGATGCGCTCGGCGCTTATCTCGGGGCAAAAAAGCCGTTCAAGACCGTGGCGATCGTGGCTGAGGATACGGACTTCGGGCGCGGCGGTGCCGATGCGTTCAAGCAGGTCGCCGACAAGGCCGGCATTACCGTCATCTCCACCGACTTCGTCCCGCAGAATGCGCCGGACTACACCAGCATCCTGACGCGGCTGCAACAGAAACGGCCGGATGCCATCGCGACGTTCCAGCTTGCAAACGATGCTGTCAACTTCCTGCGCAACGCGATGCAGCTCGGGGTGCACATTCCCTACACGGGCCGCGCCGAGCTCGGCGGGCGCAACCTGGAAATCATCAAGGCCGGCGGGATGGAAGGATCGATCAGCGCCTGGACGTATAATCACGAGATCGACGCGCCCGAGAACAAGGCGTTCGTGGAGAAGATCCGCGCGCGGCACAATTCCGAGCCGCTACTGCAGACATGGGCCGGCTACGACTCTGTGCGCGTCATTGCGCAAGCGATCAAGGACGCCGGCAGCACGGACCCGGAGAAGGTGCGCGCCGCCATGAAGGCGCTCAATTTCACCAACGTGATGGGCAAGCAGGTCAGCTTCGACGATCACAACCAGGCTGGAAAGTTCGTCGTCCTGCAGACCGTGAAGGATCGCAAGGTTGGGGTCGCCGATATCGTCGAGGTGCGCTGACGCGGGGGCGGCCAGCTCAATCCTGGAAGGTGTCATCGGATCGCGCTGGTCGGATGCGGAGCCTTCCCGGTTCCGCCGTTACGATCGCTCCTGCGGCAAGCTCTTTGCCGTAAGGTTTGATAGCGCTCAAGCAGATGGAAGCGTGTTTGGAAACTTGAAAGTCCACTATTCGAATGATACCCGAGTGGGGGCGCCCGAAAACGACGGCAAGCTCACCGAAATCCTTGTCAAGGGTCACAACAACTCGGTTCTCAGTCGCGGCGAACGCGAGAACCTCATCATCTGCTGGAGTTGTTGCCCAATTACCAACCCAGATTACATCATGACCACCGGCCGTGAGTTCGGCCATCATGCCGGGCCAAACGCAGGCGTCGAGCAGCAGCCTCGTGCGACATCGATCGCCGGCTCGACGCGCTCTCCTCCCACGAGCCTGCGCGCGAAAATGAGGCAGGCTTGAATATCCCCCAGCTCAAGGTACGGATAGGCTTCCAAAATGTCCTGGGTGCTATCGCCGGCGGCGAGCATGCCCAGTATGTGTTCGACAGCGATACGCTGCCCTCTAACAATCGGTTTGCCGCCGAAGATCTTCGGGTTAACAGTGATGCGGGCCAATAGATCTGTCTCGGTCATGCTATTAATCCTGGCCAAAGATCCGGTGATTTTAGCCTGTAATGTAAGGGCGAGAAATCCATTTCCTACCCGGGTACGCTAGTCATGATGGTAACCGAGACGGACCACGACGACGAAACAGACGCGCTCAGCGCGCGTCTGCTGTCCTCATCGCTCCAAGACCTACTCGATGAGGCGCGGGGCCTAGCGCGCGCCGGGCACGGCGAGCGCATCTCCTACTCGCGCAAGGTCTTCATTCCACTGACGCGGCTCTGCCGCGATGTGTGTGCCTATTGCACATTTGCCGCGAGTCCGAAGCAGGTTGGCTCGGCCTACCTCTCTCCCGACGAGGTGCTGGCCATCGCGCGCGCCGGGCAAGCGGCGGGCTGCAAGGAGGCGCTGTTCACCCTCGGTGACAAGCCGGAGCTTCGTTACAAGGCCGCCCGCGACGCCCTTGCGGCACTCGGGTACAGCAGCACGATCGATTATCTCGCTGCGATGTGCGCGCTCGTGCTCAACGAGACCGGCCTGCTCCCCCACGTGAATGCCGGCATCATGACTGATGACGAGCTCGGTCGCCTGCGCCGGGTCAGCGTTTCCCAAGGGATCATGTTGGAGACGGCGGCGGAGCGTCTGTCGCAACGGGGCGGGCCGCATTTCGGATCGCCCGATAAGGATCCGGCCGTGCGTCTCGCCAACATCGAGGCGGCCGGTCGGCTGAAAATTCCGTTTACCACCGGGATCCTGATCGGCATCGGCGAGACGCGGCAGGAGCGGCTCGACGCACTGTTCGCGCTGCGCGCTTTGCATCAGTGCTATGGCCATCTGCAGGAAGTCATCATCCAGAACTTCCGCGCGAAGCCCGGAACCAGGATGGAGACCGCCAGCGACGCGGAGATTGACGACCTGCTTTGGACCGCGGCCTGCGCGCGCATCATCTTCGGCGCGGCCATGAACATCCAGGTCCCACCGAACCTGAGCTATCAGGATTTTCCACGCCTGCTCTCGGCCGGGATCAACGACTGGGGTGGGGTGTCACCCGTCACCCCCGATCACGTCAATCCGGAGGCACCGTGGCCGCATCTCGATGAGCTCGAGCGCGCGACCCGTGCGGCCGGATTCGTGCTGGTGGAACGGCTCGCGATATATCCCAACTATGCGCTGCGTCCGGCCGAATGGCTCGACCCACGCCTGCGCCGCAACGTGATGGCGGAGATCGATACGGCCGGCCTCGCGCGGCGCGAGCACTGGAACGTGGGGCTCGCGGCGGTGCCGCC
>JAFAXD010000660.1 GCA_019241285.1 Xanthobacteraceae bacterium
GTTGGCGCTCTACTGCCTGACGGCGCTCGAGCGTTCGGAAGCCGACAGTAGCGCGATGCTGCAGCCCGACTGGCTTGCCGCCTACGCTCACCTGATCGACAACGTGCGGGCCAGTTTGGATTGGGCGTTCGGTCCGGAGGGCGACCCGGATCTCGGCATTGCCCTCACGACAGCAGCGCTGCCGCTGTGGGTGCAGCTCTCTTTGTTAGCCGAGTGCCGGGAGCGCGCCGAACGGGCCCTGGCCAAGGTGACGGGCGCGACGGACATCGCGCAGCGCCAGCGTATGAAATTGTCCGCGGCCCTGGGTTGGTCGCTGATGTATGGCGTCGGTCGCGCGCGCGAAGCCGGACACATCTGGGCGACGACGCTGGAGCTCGCCGACCGGCTTGATGACCGGGACCATCGGCTGCGCGCACTGTGGGGCTTATGTATCGATCAATTCAACAACGGCGATTTCCTCAAA
The DNA here is from genome assembly GCA_019241285.1 of Xanthobacteraceae bacterium. Classification (GTDB taxonomy): domain Bacteria; phylum Pseudomonadota; class Alphaproteobacteria; order Rhizobiales; family Xanthobacteraceae; genus JAFAXD01. The sequence goes on from JAFAXD010000660.1 coordinate 464, forward strand.
GCGCTCGAGTTCGCCCACCGCTTCGCCGACGAGACGCGGCATTCGACGGATCCGGTCGATCCGATGATGGCGGACCGCCTGCTCGCCACGACGCTGCACTACATGGGCGACCAGACGAGCGCCCGCCATCACATCGATCGCGTCATCGCCGGATTGGCTGGGGTCACGTTCAGGCCGCAGATCATCCGCTTCCAGTTCGATCTCCGCGTGTCGACGCACTATTTCCAGGCACGCATCCTGTGGCTGCAAGGCGCCGCCGATCAGGCGCTGGCGATCATCGAGCACAACATCGAGGAAGGTCGCGCGCTCGGCCATGCCATGACCTTTTGCAGCGTTCTCGGACAGGCCGCGTGCACGATCTCATTCCTGGCCGGCGACCTCGAGGCCGCCGGGCGCTATTGCGCGGCCTTGCTCGAGCACACGCAACGCTACCCGATACGCCCGTGGCAACTGTGGGCGCGGTGCTTCGAAGGTCTGCTGGTCGCCCGTCGTGGCGACACGACGGCGGGCCTGCGAGCCATGCGGCGCGAACTCGACAGTGCAGGCGACGCGCGATTTCTACCGCGCTTCTCGCTGTTGACCGGCGAATTCGCGGCCGTGCTCGGGGAAGCCGGTGAAGCGCCTGAGGGGCTTGCGACGGTCAACGAGATCCTGACGCGCAGCATTGCCCGGAAGGAACAATGGTACGTGAGCGAGCTCTTGCGCATCAAAGGCGAGTTGCTGCTCAAGGAGCGCCCGCGCTCTTCCGCCGCGGCTGAGTATTGCTTTGACGAGGCACTGGAGCTGGCGCGGCGGCAAGGAGCGCGCTTCTGGGAACTGCGAAGCGCATTGAGCATGGCGCGGCAGAAGATCAAGGCTGGTCAGAACGAAGCGGCGCATCAGTTGCTCGCACCGGTGGCCGACAACTTTATCGAAGCGGCAGACTTTGCTGACCTAAGTGCCGCACGTGGCATGCTCGATTCGCTCAATCAGATTTGAGCCCGAGCTCATCCACGATACGTCGTTGCGCCTCGATCTGATTACGCACGTAGGCCGCATAGTCATTCGTGTCGCGATAAATAGGTTCCTGTTCCAAGGCGGCCAACAAACTGACGAACGCCGGCTGGTGCATGCCTTCCTTGAAGGCGTCGTGCAGCGTTCGCACAACCTGCGGCTCGAGGCCTTTCGGGCCGGCCAGCCCATAATCCGATGTTGCGGCGACCTCGATGCCAAATTCATTCAAGCTTGGTACGTCGGGCCAGCTCTTGGTCCGCGCCGAACCGAAAATCACCAGCAATCGGAACTGTCCGGAATTGACATAAGGCGCCCAGCCGGCCGCGTCGGCGACCGCCGCAATATGCCCGCCCAACAGGGCGTTGCTCGACTCCGCGACGCTACGGTAGGGAATTTGCGTCCACTCTATTCCTTTTTGTTTTGCAATCTGCCGCATGACGATTTGCGGATTTGTGCCGCCGGAGGGCCCGCCGATGGAAATGGCCCCTGGGTTCGCTCGCGCGTCGTTGAGGAACTCCGCAAACGATTTCCACGGAGCGTCGGCGCGCACCACCAGCCCGGAGGTCAGGCTGGAGATCCCGATGATGTAGGTAAAATCGCGGCGCGGATCATACGAGGTCCGCGTCATGAACGGCAACCGCAGGACGCTCGTGTTGATCGCTGTGATCGTATAGCCGTCGGCCGGCGCCGCCGCCGTCACTTCGGCGGCGAGCGTGCCCGATGCACTCGCCCTGTTCTCGACAATGATCGGTTGGCCAAGCTGGCCTTCGCTTGCCTTTGCGAGCGCACGCAACTGGCTGTCCACCGTCCCGCCTGCCCCGTACGGTACCATCAAGGTGATTGCGTGAGTTGGGAAGCTCGACGGACCGGCAGCGTGGATTTCGCTGATTACTCCGACGGCAATCAAGGCACAGATGCCAATGCGCTGATACTTCATGCTGCTCGCTCGGCCCTGGCAGGATAGGCGTTGGCATGAAATCGCGGATCCACGATCGGTTCAAGGGCAGCCCGATCCTATGTCAGGCCCACCGGCAGAAACCAGGTATGTCAGAACGGCTTGATCCTACGGTTCGATAAGGTGCCAGGTCGTCGCTCTGATTGCGGCTTCTATGCGCGTTGAGACGTCGAGCTTGACGCGGGCATTCTCGATATGGAAGTCGATGGTCCGCTT
>JAFAXD010000053.1 GCA_019241285.1 Xanthobacteraceae bacterium
CGGTCCTCGTTCGGGCGCAATGAGCACGACTCAACCAACACGTTGATCGCAAGGAGATAGCCATGTTGTCACGACGCAGTGTCCTCGCCACGGCAGCTGCAGGTGCGGCGGTTTCAGCAACGGCGGCCGCGGCGGCATCCTTCGGCAATCCGGACGAGCCGCCGCAGGGCGCGATCAACGCCAAAAATCCGGCGAGCGTCACGGATCCGGGGCCGCAAGACCCGGCGATCAGCAATCAACTCCAGTCGGCATTCTCGCCGCCCGCCACCGACGTCGGCAGCATGCGGCAGATCTGGTCCTCGTTTAATACCTCGCCACGCCGCATCCAGGACGGCGGCTGGGCGCGCGAGGTCACGCAGCGTTCATTCCCGATTTCGACCACGATCGCCGGGGTGAACATGCGACTGACCGCCGGGGGGATCCGTGAGCTGCATTGGCACCAGGCGGCCGAATGGGCCTACATGACTTACGGCAACTGCCGCGTCACAGTGCTTGATCCGTCCGGCCGGCCCTATGTAGCGGACGTCAAAGAGGGCGATCTCTGGTATTTCCCCGCCGGCTACCCGCATTCGCTGCAAGGCCTTGGGCCGGACGGATGTGAATTCGTCATCTGCTTCGACAATGGCGCCGCGAGCGAGTTCAACACGCTTCTGGTGACCGACTGGTTGGCGCACACGCCGCCTGCCGTCCTCGGCAAAAACTTCGGCGTGCCGGAGGAAACATTCGCCAACATTCCTCTGCACAATCTCTGGATCTTCCAAGGAAAACTGCCGGGCGACCTTGAGGCTGTACGCAAGGCGATGACCGGGAACGCCGCGCTGCCTCCCGAGCCGTTTACGTTCTCGCTTGCCTCCGCACCTTACGTAACAAACACGAAGGCCGGTTCGCTGCAGGTTGCCGACAGCAATAGTTTCAAAGTGTCGACGACCGTCGCTGGTGCGCTGGCGACGATCAAGCCCGGCGGCATGCGCGAGATGCACTGGCACCCCAATGCCGACGAGTGGCAATACTACATCAAAGGCAAGGCCCGGATGGGCGTGTTCAACACCGGTCCCAACGTGCTGACGATGGATTTCAACCCTGGTGATATCGGCTATGTCCCGCGCAATTTCGGGCACTATGTGGAGAACATCGGCGATACCGATCTGCAATTCTTTGCCGTGTTCCGGACCCCGCAATATCAAGAAGTCTCGCTCTCGGATTGGCTCGCTCATTCGCCCCCGCAGATGGTCGCCGAGCACCTCAACGTGGACCCGGCCATGGTCCCGCATTGGCCGGGCTCCGACGTGTTCATCATGCCCGGCTGAGCAGAGGAACTTGTCATGTCTCTCGCTGCAGCCGAGATGTGGTCGCCGCTCGCTCCGATCGTGCGCCGGTCGCGCGTCGCATCGCGCGCCGGAGCGATGGTGATGGGCGAGCGGTCTGTCGCCGAGGAGACCGCTGTCGCATTCACCTATAACGGCAGTGCGCATGCGGTCATGATGGCGACACCGGCCGATCTCGAGGACTTTGCGATCGGGCTCAGCCTGACCGAAGGGATCATTCAGCGCGCCGATGAAATCTCCGACCTTGCGGTCATCGATTGTGAGGACGGGGTGGAGTTGCGCATTTGGATCCGGGAAGAACGCATGCGCCCCTGCGCCATGCGGCGACGGCATCTTGCCGGCCCCACGGGATGCGGGCTGTGCGGCATCGAAAGCTTGAGCGAGGCCGCGCGATCGCCGCCTTCCGTCGGGGACGGGCTCGTGCTGACCGCGCCAGAAATATGCGCGGCGATGGCGGCGCTGCCGGGGTTACAGGCGATCAACCAGGAGACCAGGGCGGTCCATGCTGCCGCATTTTGGCGACCAGATTCGGGAGACATCGCGATCCGCGAGGACGTTGGCCGCCACAACGCGCTCGACAAACTCATCGGCTCGCTTGCCCGCCAGGGCGTGAGGGGAAGCGATGGCGTCGTGCTTCTCACCAGCCGGGTGTCGGTTGAGATGGTGCAGAAGGCTGCTGTCCTCGGCGCTGCAATCGTGGTTGCGGTGTCCGCTCCGACAGCGCTCGCCATCCGCGTTGCGCAAGCATGCCGGATGACGCTGATTGGCATAGCCCGGCATCAGGATTTCGAGATCTTCACCCATCCGTACCGGATTCATGAAGAGCGCTTGTGCCGCATCGCTGCGCTCGACTAAGAATACTCCAGGCTCCGGAACCGATTGGGGAAAGCGATGTCGCGCGCTGACGACGGATCTTTGCGCTTCGGCCTGTTTCATGCGCCCTTCCATTCGAAGCGGCTCAACCCGACCTACGCGCTCGAGCGCGACCTGCTTTTAACCGAGCACCTCGACCGCCTGGGGTTCGAGGAAATCTGGTATGGCGAACATCACTCGGGCGGCATGGAGATGATTGCAGCGCCCGAGCTCATGGTCGCCGCGGCCGCGCAACGCACCAAATACATCCGGCTCGGTACTGGCGTTAAGTCTTTGCCCTATCACCATCCGTTCATGCTCGCCGAGGCGATGGCCCAGCTTGATCACATGACCCGCGGCCGCGCGATGTTTGGCGTCGGGCCCGGCGCGCTGCCGAGCGATGCGATCATGATCGGCATTCCGGTCGGCGAACTGCGCCGCCGCATGGAGGAGGGCCTCGACGCCATCGTCGCGCTGTTCAAAGGCGAGACGGTGACGCGGAAAAGCGAGTGGTTCGAGCTGCACAAAGCAAGGCTGAGCGTCGGCTGCTTTTCCAAACCGATGATGGAACTGGCCGTGACGACGATCCGCTCGCCCGCTGGCGTGGTAGCCGCGGCCCGTCATGGTGCAGGACTCCTCACGTTGGGACCGATGGATGATGCCGTCCTCGATCACCACGTCGCGAATTGGCGCATCTATGAGGATGAATGCCAAAAACATGGCCACGTCGCCGATCGCAGCAAATGGCGCATCACCTTGATGATGCATGTCGCCGAAACGCGCGAGCAGGCAATGGCCGATGCTGCTTGGGGTATTCGCGAGTTCAACGATTACACACATGACGTCGTCCCGGCGCCGCCGGGGATTCCGCGCGATACCGTTGACCTCGTCGGCGCCGCGCTCGAGAAGCAGGTCGCGATCATCGGCACACCCGACGACGCGATCCGCGAGATCGAGCGCGTGTACAACAAGCTCGGCGGGTTCGGTGCAGTGCTGCTGTTCGGCAACGATCTTGCGCCCTGGCCGGCACAATGCAGGAGCTTCGAACTGATCGCCGAGTTCGTGAAGCCGCATTTCGCGCGGGCCAATGTTCTGCGCCAGGCGAGCTATGATGCGACGGCGCGGGTCATCGGCGAGTTCCGCCAAACCGCACTCACAGCCACGACTGCAGCAACGCAAGCCTACCAGGGAAAGCGGTAGCGCAACCCACGACCCTGAACTACCCTGTACGTACGGCGATCGGCTCTGCCGTGTGTGCTCAGCGCACAACGCACGCAATCGGGGAGGAAAGCGATGAGAAAAACACGATTGCTGTTCTGGTTGGCGAGCTCGATGCTGATGCTTGCCAACGCGACGTTCGCGGCGGAGCTTCCGGAGGCGTGCAAGAGTTATACGCCCGCGGTTGTGGGCGGGCCGATGCCGCCCCCCGACTCGGACGCTGTCGTCATGCGTTGGCTCGGCAACGCCAATTTCGAATTCGCCTACAAGGGCAAGGTCTATCTGTTCGACGCCTATTTCGACCGCACGCCGCGGAGTCACGACCTCGGCTTCAAAGCTTCGGATGTCTCCAAGGCCGAAGGGATTTTCATCTCGCACGCGCATTTCGATCATATCTCCGATATCGGACCAGTCGCCAAACAGACGGGCGCGCCGGTTGTTGGTGCACCCATCACGGCCGAGGTCGCCAAGAAGCTGGGCGTGCCCGAAGGGCAGATTGTTGTCGCCAAAGGCGGTGAAACGCTGCACTACGGTGATGCAACGGTCGAGGTCGCGTTGGCGCAACATTCGACGATCCAGCCGGGCCTGCTCGATATCTACGCGAGCCTCTACAAGAGCGATTCTCCGCCATTCACGGAAGAGGAAAAGAAACGGCTGGACTACGTGCAGTCGCTCGGCACTTTCGATCCGAAAGTGATTACCGAGGGCACGCTGGCCTATGGCTTGGTGTTTCCGTCAGGCTTCAAAGCTGTCCTCATCGGCAGCGCCGGACCGATCACCCCTGGCGTGCGGGCGCTCGCCGAAAAGCTTGGACCGGTGGATGTAGCAATCGTCGCCTATCAGGTGCATGCGGTTGCCGACACACAGATCAACTACACGTGGCCTTTCATCGAGTTGTTCAAGCCAAAACTGTTCCTGCCTGCACATCACGATTCAGCGCCGCCGGCCTGGGTCGACCTCGGGCTGGAGCCGCTGTTCGCCAAGATCCGTACAGAGATGCCGAACACAGCGTTCCTGGCGCCGCTCTACCGTTCTCCGATCTGCATCGCCGGTGGCGGGCCGGATCAGGGGAAGGTGTTGTCGTTCAAATATTAGAAGTCCCGCTTAGATCACCTTGATCTCACGGCCGGTATCCGTCCGTCAGAGTTTTCAAAAAGGCCACGATATCGTCGATTTCGCTCTCCGACAGAGCGGGCGGGTCGCCGGGCTGCCGATCGAATGGCGGGTCCGTGTTGATGTTGTCATGATATTGCGCCGGCAGGTCATCGTATTTGTGAATGCTGCCATCGGCATTGCGCGGGTACCAGCGCTCCGGGTTGGTGTCGCGCGTAGCGTAGAACGCGACTGCATCCCGCAACGTGTGAAACGCGCCGTTGTGAAAGAAGCTCTTGCGCAGGGCGA
>JAFAXD010000157.1 GCA_019241285.1 Xanthobacteraceae bacterium
TCATACGGCGGAGCGGCTGGGTGTCAAGCGAGCGGCGAGTTGCGCCGCGCCGCGTCAGCGAAACACGTTGGGCGAGGTGGCCGGCGCAGGCGTGCCGAGCGGGGAGGGAAGTGCCGGCGGCGCGGGCGGCGGGGGCGAGGACGCGGAGCCTGAGGCGGACGTTGCAGCCGTCGTCGCCGCAGGCTTTGCCGCCACGGGCTTGGCAGGAGGCTTGGTGCGTGCGGCGGGCGGTCTCTTGGCCGCGGAGCTTGGTGGCGCCGCGACCGGCTCGAGTTCGGCAAAAACAGGGTTGGGGCTGATCGTCGTGGTGGGCGCGGTGCCGGCATCGCCGGTTTGCAACGAGCCGGAGTCGCTCACGGCAACGCGCACCGGCACGCTCTGCGGCTGATATCCCTCGAGCGTGAAGCTCACATTATAGGTGCCGGTGCCATTCGGCGCCGCCAGCGTGCAGGGCGTCTTGCAACTCTCGCCGCCGCTGCCGAAGCTCGCCTCGGCCCCCGGCGGGATCGACGATACGTGCACCGGCATGCCGGGCTGGTTGAAACCGGGCATACTGAACGTTGGCATTTTGAAGCTAGGGACGCTGAAACTGGGCATGCTTGGAATCCCAGTACAGCCCGACAGTGCGGCGCCACTCAAAACCAGGACGATCGCGCGACGCATCATACTCATCCCCCGGCCCCGCGGGCCGTATTGCGCACGATGGCGCACACAATAGGGATTTGCGCCTAGGGGCGCAACTGAGCGGATTTTACCTCCGAAAGCCAGGATCAGCCCGCCCGGGCGCGCGCGAGCTCGGCCACGGCCGGCGGCAGGTCGGAGAAGCTCGCAATCAGCGCGTCGGCCCCCATTGCCCCCGGCGGCCGGTCTGCATACCCGAAGGTCACCGCGATGATCGGCACCCCGGCAGCGCGCGCCGTCGCCACATCGGTCATCGAATCTCCGACCACGATGGCATTGCCGATTTCCCCGCCGGCGCGCGCGATGGTGCGGCGCAGGATGTCCGGATCGGGCTTCTGCATGCCGAACGTGTCCTGGCCGCAGATCGCGCTAAAGCGCTGGGCGAGGTTGAGGGCTTTCAAGAGTTCGACCGAGAGCGATTCGAGCTTGTTGGTGCACACCGCGAACTGATGGCCCGCTCCGGCGAGCAGATCGAGCGCTGGTTCGAGTCCAGGAAAAGCGCGAGAGCGGTCGGCCATGTGCTGCGAATAATAGCTCAGAAAATCCTTGTAGAGCCGCTCGATCATATCGCCAGGAAGGCCAGCCGCATCGCGCCGCAGCCCGCGCTCGAGCAGCCGCCGGGCGCCGGCGCCGATCATGCTGCGCGCTTGCTCGAACGGGATCGGCTCCAGTCCTTCGCGCGCCAGAATGACATTGAGCGTATCGACGAGATCCGGGGCGGTGTCGATCAGCGTCCCGTCGAGATCGAAGACGATGAGCATGGCCGGGGATCGTTACCGGTGGGCAGGGGCCAAAGCAAGCCGCGCGTTAGCGCGTCCCGGTGAACGTCGAAGGATGTGCTGCGCTGCGCGCGGGACACGGGATATGGTAGAGGCATGCCCATGAACACCAACGACATCGATAACCTCAAACGCGCCGCCGCGGCGCGGGCCGTGGATTTCGTCGAGCCCGGCATGCGCCTTGGGCTCGGCACCGGCTCGACCGCCAATCACTTCGTCGAGTTGCTCGGGGATCGGGTGCGGGCGGGGCTCGCCGTGACTGCGGTCGCAAGCTCCGAGGCAACGCAAGCGCTCGCCCAAAAGCTCGGCATGACGCTCTCGACCCTGGACGAAACCCCGCAGCTCGACCTCACGGTCGATGGGGCCGACGAGGTTGCCCCGGACCTTGCCTTGATCAAGGGCGGCGGCGGCGCACTGTTGCGGGAAAAGATCGTCGCGTCTGCGTCAGCCCGCATGGTGGTGATCGCCGACGACTCGAAGCTCGTCGATGTGCTGGGCCGCTTCCCTCTGCCAATCGAGGTGGTGCCGTTCGGGCTCAAGGCCACCTGCGGCCACATTGAGCGTGTCGTTGCCGAGGCCGGATGCCCCGGTCCGCTGCACCTGCGCCACGGCCGCGACGGCCATCCTTTTGTCACGGACGGGGGGCACCTGATCGTCGACGCCGCGCTCGAACGGATTCCTGACCCATTGTCGCTTGCCGCTCGCCTTGCCGAAATTCCCGGGGTGGTCGAACACGGACTGTTCGTGGGCATCGCGGCGAGCGCCATCATCGCGTCCGCGGCCGGCATCAAGGTGCTGCAACATAAATAACGCCAGAGGAGTTGATCATGATCGCCAGGTTCGTTGCCCGTTTTGCGCTTGCGCTGCTTATTGCCGCGGGCTGCGGGTTCGCGGCGGAACGCGCCGATGCGCAGGGCGCGCAGCCCTCGCCCAACTCGATCGCGCTCGCCAAGGAGCTGATCATCCTCAAGGGTGGACACAAAATGTTTGATGCGATCGTGCCGGGTACCATCGAGCAGGCGAAGAACCTGTTTCTGCCGACAAATCCGAACCTGAACAAGCCGCTGACCGAAGTCTCCACGCAGCTCGTCGCCGAGTTCAGCGGCAAGACCGACGAGCTGCTCAACGAGGTCGCCAAGTCCTACGCGACGCGATTTTCCGAGCAGGAACTGAAGGAGATCGTCGCGTTCTACAAGACCGCGCTCGGCAAGAAGTTGCTGACCGAGGAGCCGCTGGCGATCGAGGATGGCTTCGGCCGCGCCAAGGACTGGGCGGGCGCATTTTCGCAAACTGTCGTCACCCGGATGCGCGCCGAGATGAAGAAAAAAGGCTACGACCTGTGAGCGACCGGGAGGTTGACCTCTTTGTCATCGGCGCCGGCTCGGGCGGGGTTCGCGCCGCGCGTATCGCCGCCGGCTATGGCGCGCGGGTGATGGTCGCCGAGGAATTTCGGGTCGGCGGCACCTGCGTGATCCGCGGCTGCGTGCCGAAGAAGTTGTTGGTTTATGCCTCCCGCTTTGCCGATGAGTTCGAGGACGCCGCCGGCTTTGGCTGGCGCGTCGAGGCGCCGGTCTTCGACTGGCCGACGTTGATAGCCAATAAGGACAAGGAGATCGCGCGGCTGGAAGCCGCCTACACGGCGAACCTCAACAAGTCCGGCGTGGCTATCGCCAAGGCGCGCGCCGTGCTCGAGGATGCCCAAACCGTGCGCCTGTCAACGGGCGAGCGCGTCAAGGCCGCGCATATCCTGGTCGCCACCGGCGCTTGGCCCAATAACGGCCCGCCGATTCCCGGCATGGAGCATGTGCTCACCTCGAACGAGGCTTTGCATTTGCCGTTTTTGCCGCGGCGGATCCTGGTCCAGGGTGGCGGCTATATCGCGATCGAGTTTGCCTGCATCTTCGCCGGGCTCGGCAGTGAGGTGACACTGGTCTATCGCGGCGAAAACATCCTGCGCGGCTTCGATGAGGACGTGCGCATACATCTGCGCGGCGAGATGGAGAAGCGGGGCATCACCGTCATCACCGGGCGCACCGTCACCGAAGTCGCGCCATCAGGCGAAGCCTCGCCGGCGCAACTGTCGGACGGGCGCTGGATCGACGTCGACAAAGTCATGTTCGCGATCGGCCGTTCGCCCAACACCGCGGGTCTCGGGCTCGAGGCCGTCGGCGTCGAGATTGCGAAGACGGGCGCGGTCGTGGTCGATGAATACTCGCGCACAACCGTGGCGCATATCTACGCGGTCGGCGATGTCACCAACCGGCTCAATCTGACGCCGGTCGCGATCCGCGAAGGCCACGCCTTT
>JAFAXD010000584.1 GCA_019241285.1 Xanthobacteraceae bacterium
TGCCTTGAAGCTGCTCACTGTGATGTCCCCATTTCGTGAATTGCGGTTTCGATCATAGCCACTTTTCCGGTGCGCCCTGCAGCGCCGCGAGCGCGTCTGCCCGCGCATGCTCGCGCCGATAACGACTGACCTCGCGATGGCGACGCATCAGGCGCAGCGGATTTGAATCAAGCACACCGGCCTGCCGAAACGCCTCGAAGTCCGGCCATACCGCATCAAAACGGTGGTCGCGCAAGTGCGAGACTAGAATCTTGGTTGCCAGGTACGAGGCGAGCGCCGGAAAGCGGGTCATATATTCGGGCCGCTCGTGCAGATAGGCGCGCAACCCGGCACCGGCTTTGCGCCAGTCGTTGGAGAGGCTGTCATCGACCCAGCTCTTTTCCCACAGGATCTCGGAAACGAGCCGCCCACCGCCACGCCGCGCCAGCCGGATCAGGAATTCGCGGTCCTCGGCCAAGCACAGTGCTGGGGAAAAGCCCCCCACCGCGAGGGCCGCTTCGCGCCGGACCGTGAGGCTCGTGGCCTCGACCGGGATGAGATCGCAGATCAGCGCCCACTCGAACGCGGCCGATTGCAGCGTGAGGTCCGGGATGCGCGCCTCGCGTGGCACGCCGCGATCATGTTTCAAGGCTGACGACAACACCGCCATGATGCCGGGATCGCGCAGCGCTGCAAGCGGTGCCGCGAGCCGCCGTGCCCGATACGCATCGTCGGAATCCAGGAACGCGACGGCGGGAGCGCGCGCCGCCTCGAGCCCGCGATTACGCGCGCCGCTCGGACCCAGGTTGGTCTGCGCCGTGATGACCCGCACGCGAGGATCGGAAAGCGTCGCCAAATACTGAGCCGTGCCGTCGCTTGATGCGTCATCCACGACGATCAGCTCGAAAACGACGTCCGTCTGGGCGAGCACACTCGCGATCGCACGCGGCAACAGCGCCACCCGATTGTGGGTTGGCAGTACGACCGAGATGTCGGGAGTCGTCGTCATGCCCGGCTCACGCAGCTCGAAACGCCATTGCAAGATAGATATAATACTTGTATCATATTGTGCACATGGCCCGGACAGCCCTCCGCCAACCACAGCCGCGCGCCGCCGCATCGAGCGCCGCGCCGCACTACCGGCTGTCCGATTACCCGATGCACTATTTGGCGGCGATCCAGCGCCAGAACCAGCTCAACCTCGCCCGCGTGCTGCGCGCGTGTGCGCTCACCGTTCCGACCTGGCGCGTGCTGTCCACGCTGGTCCAGAAGGACGGGCAGACGGTCGGCCAGATCGCCAGCATGGCGGTGCTCGACCGCTCGGCGCTTGGCCGCCTGCTCGAGCAGTTGGAAACGGACGGACTGGTCGAGCGCACGAGCCCGCCCGAAGACCGCCGCGCGGTCGTCATCCGCCTCACGTCGGCCGGGCGCAACCGGTTTGCCGCGGCGCTGCCGCTGGTGGAACGCCATTATCGGGGTCTCCTGCGCGGACTGACGCCGGCGGATTTCAAGGCGCTGATGCGGCTCCTTCGCCGGATCAAGGCCAACACGTTGATGATGGCGGACACAACCGATCTCGATCCGGAGTAGCGGGAATGACGAGCAGGCGCGACTACTATTTCCCCAACACCGAGCCGCTGGCCGGCGACGAGATGCGGGTCATCGCACTCGGAACCGGGCGGCCGTTCGTGCGCCGGGCCCAGGCCAACACGTCGTGGCTGGTGGAATTGGGCAACGGCGACAAGTTCGTGTTCGATTTCGGATCCGGCTCGCAAAGCAACTTCACCGCGCTGGAAATCCCGCATCAGGACATTACCGCCTATTTCGCCACGCATCTGCATGCCGATCACGTCGGCGATTTCGCCCAGGTCTGGATCGGCAGCTGGGCCGGTGGCCGCAGCAAGCCGCTGGTGGTTTACGGGCCGTCGGGGCCGGAACCCAAGTACGGCATCAAGCACTTCGTGCGCCTGCAGATGGAGTCGCTCGCGTGGGACGCGGAGACGCGCTTTGGTCTCCTTCCGGACGTGGGAGCCGAGGTTGAGGTGCATGAGTTCGATTACCGGCAGACCAGCGTCGTCTACGAGCACAACGGCGTCGTCATCAAAAGCTTTCCCGCTGTGCACATCTATGACGGCCCGGTCAGCTATCGGCTCGAATGGAATGGGCTGACGTTCGTGTTCTCCGGCGACACCACGCCGACCCGCTACTTCGTCGACAACGCCCAGAATGCCGATCTGCTGATTCATGAATGTTTCAACACGGTCACGCAACTGATGGAGCGCTCGGGCTATGATGAGAAGATGGCCCGCGGCATCGGCACCATGGCGCATACGGCTCCTGAGGAAGCCGGGCGCGTTCTTGCGCTGGTGAAGCCGAGACTCGCGGTGGTCTACCATTTCTTCAACGACTTCGACACGATGCCGGAAATCGAGCGCGACATCCGCAAACACTATCAAGGACCGTTGGCACTGGCGCAGGACCTGATGGTGTTCAACGTCACGCCAGCGGAAACGCGCGTGCGCCTCGCGGTCACGCCGACGCATGTCTGGCCCAATAAGGAGCACCACGCCAGCTTTCGGGTGGCATCGCGCAGGCCGCGCCTGCAGATGTCGCGCTGGCTCGCGGACACGCAGCTGTTTCCCAAATTCTAAACTGGCACTGCCGGGCTGCCAGACCGATTGCAACCAGAAAGGATGCAACATGTTTCGGTTGAGCCGCCGCCAAGTTCTGATCGCGTCCGCCTTCGCCCCACTCGCCGCTCACGCGGCGCGCTACCCCGACCGTCCGATCCGCGTGATCGTTCCCTACACGGCCGGGGGATTGGCGGAGACGATCATGCGCATGCTGGCTGTGAGCATGGAGGCGCGCCTCGGCCAGAAGCTCGTGATCGAAGCAAAGCCGGGTGCCGCCGGCAACATCGGCACCCAGGAAGTGGCGCGGGCTGATCCCGACGGCTACGAAATCCTGGTCGCGGCGACCAACAACTTCGTCATCAATCAGTTCCTGCTGAAGATGAGCTTCGACCCGCTCACCGCGCTCGCGCCGATTGCCAAGGTCGCGGATGTGCCGCTGGTATTGTTCTCCAACCCATCTGTTCCGGCGCGCACGTTGCCTGAGTTCATCGCCTACGCACGGGCGCACCCGAGCGAGCTCAACTACGGCACGCCGAGCGTCGGGACGGTGAACCACCTGCTGATCGAGCGCCTCAAGCAAACGACCGGCATCGCGCTCACCCACGTGCCCTACAAAGGCTCGCCGGAAGCGCTGCTCGCGTTGCTCAAGAACGACATTCAGCTCTTTCCGATCGGGCTCAGCGTTGGCCTCGGGCACCTCCGCGAGGGCAAGCTCACCGCGCTGGCCGTCGCTGCGAGCCAGCGGCTGCGCATGATCCCCGGCATCCCCACCATGAGCGAGGCGGGGTTCCCGGGCACCGCATCGAACTGGTGGGGCATGGCTGGACCGGCCGGCACCCCGGACGATGTTGCCGACACTCTGCACAAAGCCGTGGCCGAAGCATTGACGACGCAACCGGTACAAGCGCGCTTCCTGGAAATGGGCATGCTCGCGCCCGAGATCACGCGCCAGCAGTTCGCGGCAAGCCTGAAGGCGGAAGCGGCGATGTGGTCGGAGACGATCGCGCGCGGCAACATCAAAATAGACTGACAAAGCCAAAGCCCCGGTTTATATCGCGGCCGCCTGCTCGCTCAATTGCAGGCGCGTACGGGAGGTTGATTGCGAATGCCAAACAAAGTCAGACGCGTGGTGACGGGACACGACGGCCAGGGGACGGCCGTGGTGCTGATGGACAGCGACATCGAATCGGTGACGCGCTCAGCGGGCGTATCCTCGGCTCTCCTGTGGGTGACCGACGAGACGCCGGCCGATATGTCCGGCAGCGCGGATCGTGGCGCTCGCAGCATTGGGGTTCCGCCGCCGCCGAATGGATCGATCCTGCGCGTGGTCGACTTCCCGCCGGTGGCCGGCGACATCAAGGTGGACAACGCCGCCTTCACGGCCGAGATGGGTATCGATGCTCAGAACCGCCGCAAGGGCAAATACACCGATCACCCGTTCATGCACCGGACCAAGAGCATCGACTATGCGATCGTGCTCGCGGGTGAGATCGACATGCTGCTCGACGACAGCAAGGTCCATCTCAAGGCCGGCGACATCATGGTGCAGCAAGGGACCAATCACGCCTGGGTCAACACTGGGAAAGAGACTTGCCGCATCGCCTTCGTGTTGATTGGCGCGCAGGAGCCGGATGTGCTGAAAGGTACGCCCGGTGAGCATTAGGGCGCGGACGCGTTAACGCGCTGTTCGGAGCGAAGATCTTCATGGGGTTTTCACAAGATACGAGACGGCCATCGGCCGCGTGGAACAGATTATCCACATCACGCCCGCGCGGCGAGATGGGATCTCGGTCGTCAAACTCAATGACCGCAAGGGCGCAGGGGGATGACAGCTATGACGAGGCTCATCGAGCCAGTTTGATCGGCCTCAAGATCGCCATCGTGTGCGGTCATCGCTGGCACATGGCCAAATTTGAGGCGACGGACAGTTGCGGGCGCGTTTACACGCGATCGAGCCATGCATTTTATACGCATTGCGTGGTGATCCACATTCGCGGGCACTTGGAGCAGGATGGCCTTGACGCTCGAGAGCCCTACAGCCGGGCCGAATGGGCGGGCAGTCTGGCGCGAGCCCAAAAGAATGCGAAGGGTTGGTCGAGCAGAAGTTACGTTGAAAGCGTCGATATCGTGGAGGCGCGCGTGATTTTCGACTAACCCACCTCCAACGCGCTACGCAACCTTGTGCATTCTCTGACTGTGCAATGGCCGGCAAACGGAGGAATGCGACGCTGCTCACCGCGCCCGCCCTGCAGCGCGCCAACAAACAGGTGGTCAGCGAATGATCTTGCCTGCCTCATCACAGCGATTGAGATAGAGGTGTGCGATCTCCTCCGTCTCAAACTTCTTGACACGGCCATTCTCGTATACCGTTCGCCCACGCCAGATCGCGGTAAATCCACCGCTAACGCTACGTTCCACGGCATTTCTTGGATTCTCGATTTCCTTGGTCATGAGTCCTGGCCTATCGCCTTCGAAGGCTGTTTCCCGTGATGCAGCTGCACGCCGGACACCCCATCGTCGTTCGTTAACTCCCCCCCCTCGGCAACGAGAGTCGCATGAATTGCCGTTAACCCCGCGAGGCTCGCGGCAACTCACCACTCTATTTCTTTTGTCCAGTAAGCGTACTCGCAATCCTATTCTTTCTCAAAATCTTCATCGATTTGATCGTCCTCCTCATTCTCGTCTTTTACCAGAGAATCCGTGTTCTCGTCCGAACCGGCATCAGGCGGAGATGGCGTGATTGCTGGCTTTTGTACCGCTGCTGGGGAGGCGTCCGGAAGCCGTCGCGGCTTCGTCGGTGCCAAAGTTGGCGGCACAAAAACGGTCTTGCAGGTTGGACAAACAATAGGACTTTTATGCAGATCATAAAATTTCAGGTTACAGTTGCTGCAGATGCGCTTAATACCGAGTTCAGGTTTGGTCACGTCTGTTGCCTCCCCAATGTTTTCGGGAACCCGCGGTTGTCGACGACTTCGAGAAACCAGCCGTTTCGGTCTTTGTAGCGGCTTAAGGCGCCGGCGGAATTCGGCGACCGGCGCGATCGAGCGATACAAAACAGAGAGGTCGCGGTTGATCGTGTTTTGGCACGCGTAGCGCTCACCAGGTATCATCCCGCGGATCATCCTGAATTAACGCTCGCAATCTGCGTAGAAGAGGCGCAGAGTAACGAGATCACCGGCCGCGGTTCTAACCCAGGCGCCGGTGGCTGAGAGAGGCGTGTGCTCCCGCCTGTTGGTAAACGGGAGTCGTCCGATGCCCTCCATGCTTTCCCTCCTCTACTCAACGGAACCCTTTGAATTCTCCGGCATGCGTTTTGACCCCGAAATAATGGCCATCATTCGCCAAGTTTTCGATAAAGCCCGCAGAGAGATCCACGACGAGGGGCAACCAACGCCAACGCGAGGCGAGATTGGCGATGCAGACCTCTTGTTGACGGCCTGACCGTCAGAGGACAAGGTGATGGGTGACAACGCGGATATCGATGAACGCCTGATCGCGGCAATGCTTGCCAGCGGCTTGCTGGCAAACGCGTCCAAGGAGACGACTACGCGCGCCCAAGGAACACCGGCTCAGGCAGCTGTGGCGGTCTACTTCGAATGTTTGGATGCGCTGCGTACCGCGCGGGAAAAGCGGGCCAAGGGATAATTCGCCATTACGCTCGGCGGAAGGGATCAATCAAACGCTCGAGTACGATCTGCGGATCAGGATCCTGGAATGGCCATAGAACAGCCGATGTCGAGTTCGATTCCGGTTCGGATCACGCGCCAGGAGTGCCAGCGGCAGGCGCAGAAATGCATCGACGAGTCGACCAAAGCACCTCATCCAGTGTTGCAAGCGCATTGGCTGGACTTGGCAGACCGGTGGGTCACCGTGGCCGAGCGCCTGTTTCAGATCAAGCGTGATCCACCATCATGAACACGAACCACCTACGGCCCATCCGATGACGCTCGGCGATATGCGCGATCTCGGCGTGCGCAGGCTCATCGCCTCATGCCTCAATCACTCGTGCCGCCACACGACCTTGGTCGAAGTGTGGACCTACCCGGCCGCAACCGAGATAACCTACTTCAAGCGGCGGGTGGCGTGTGCGATCTGCGGCGCCCGGGGAGAACGCATCGACGTACGCCCGAATTGGAAGGAGCAGCCGCCCGTGCCGGCCAAGCGATGACTTACAAGCGAGGATGCGCGAGGCCGTCGATTGAACCAGGGCGCAACTGCGCTGCGAAAAAAAGTGATCCAAGGCGGTGGAGAATATATGACCTACAACAAGTACACGCATTTCCTTATGTACGAAGAGGGCGAGGAATACGACACGACGTACCGAGCCGGAACCAGAGCGCCATTTTCTGGCATCTATTACTGCGAAGCCTGCGGCGGGAGCATTGTTTCGATTGGTTCGCAACCTCTGCCGTCACAGGAGCATCATCCGCATACGCCGGCGCAAGGCTCGATCCGATGGCGACTCGCCGTAAAATCGCACTATGCGTAGCGCGATGATTCAGGAGAACTTGGCCGTTACAAATTGCCGCGAACCTCATTCGGGTACTTCAAATCGAAAAGAAGACGCGTCCGACAGCGCACCCGGCAATAGCTCTGCCGTCCTAATTAAAATGCCACGGCACCCTGGCAATTTGGTGCTGTGATCAGATCAATTCGATTTCCAGGGAATCACCAGGTTCTCGAGTTCCTGGAACAGCACCGCGGTGATCAGGCCGAGCACGCCGATCACCACGATACCGACGAACATGTAGTCGACCTGTAAGAGCTCCCAGGAATTCCAGATCAGGTAGCCAAGGCCGCTCTTGGAGGCCACGAACTCCGCCGCTACCAGCACCACGAATGAGACCGCAAGCGCGATCTTTAGGCCCGCAAAGATCATCGGCAGCGCACCGAAGAACACGATCCGGGTAAACATGACGTAGGAGCTCGCGCCATAGTTCTTGGCGACGTCCCAGTAGATCTTGTCGATGTTGGCGGCGCCCGCGTAGGTGTTGACCACGACCGGGAAGAACACGGCGGTGGCGACCAGCGCGATCTTCGATGCGTCGCCGAAGCCGAACGCGAGCAGCAACAACGGCATCAGCGCGACCTTCGGGATCGGGAACAGCGCCGCGATCAGTGGGTCGAAGAAGATGCGCACCGGCTTGAACATCGCCATGATGAGCCCGATGGCGATCGCCGGAACCGCGCCGATAACGTAACCGGCGAACACCCGATAGAGCGTCGCCCCGGTGTCGACCCAGAGCTGACCATCTGTCGCCAACTCCCAGAAGCGCACCGCGATGTCGGTCGGCGCCGGGATGAAGCGCCGGTCGCCAAACCCAAGCATCAGCAGCACCTGCCAGATCGCCAGGAGGGCGATCGGCGAAATCAGGTAGAGCCACCGCTCGCGTGCCTTTTCGCTCATTTTTCAAACTCCGCGCGCGCCCGCTGAACCTCGGATTCGAGAATGCGCCAGATCTCGAGCTTGAGCGCGCCGAAGGCCGGAGAAGACTGCAAGGTCATCACGTCGCGCGGATGCGGGAACGGGATGTCCTTGATCTCTTTGATCCGACCCGGGTGTGCCGTCATCACCACGGTACGGTCGCCCAGGAGCAGCGCCTCGTCGATCGAGTGGGTGATGTAGACCACCGTCTTGCCGGTCTCTTCCCACAGACGCACCAGTTCGGCCTGCAGGATAGTACGGTTCTGTGCATCGAGCGCAGCGAACGGCTCATCCATCAACAACATGCCGGGATCGGTCACGAAGGCGCGCGCGATCGCGCCACGCTGGCGCATTCCACCTGAGAGCTGGTGCGGGTAGTGGTGGCGGAACTTGGTCAGCCCCACGAGCTTGAGTGCGGCCTCGACCCGGGCTGAGATCTCGCGCTTGGGAACACCGCGCGTCATCAATCCGAACGCGACGTTGGTCTCGACGTTCATCCAGGGGAACAGGCCGGATTCCTGGAACACCATGGCGTTGCCCACCGGCCACCCCGCATCTTCGACCCGGATGGTGCCGCCGGTCGACGTATCAAGGCCGGCGAGGATGCGCAGCAAGGTCGACTTGCCGCAGCCGGAGGGCCCAACGATGCAGACGAACTCACCCGGCGCGATCTTGAGGCTTATGTCCTCGATAGCGACAACGCGCGCTTCCGGCGGGCCGAACTCCTTGCGCAGGTGATTGATCTCGATTGCCGCGCCGCGCCGCTCAACATTCATCTGCATCCCTTCAACGTGCTGTCCTTGTTCTCCAGCACGAACGGTCCAAGCTTGGCATTGGCGTAATCGATGTAGCTCAGGTCCGCAATGCGCTCGCGCGGTGGGACCGCGCCCGTAAACTTGTTCGCCACATACCAGGCGGCAATGTCGAGCGCACTGTCGATATTGATCCGGCCCAGCGGATCACGCGATGGCCAACCGT
>JAFAXD010000171.1 GCA_019241285.1 Xanthobacteraceae bacterium
GCCGGCGTGGAGTTGGTCGTTGCCCGATCCGCCAATCAGTGTGTCTTTGCCGGTACCGGCAAAGAGAGTGTCACTGCCATTGCCACCAACCAACAACTCGTGGCGTCCGGTTCCACCAATCAGCAGGTCGCTGCCGTTGCCGCCATAAAGGCTGTCATTGCCCGACGTACCAAAGAGCGTATCGTTGCCGTCGCCGCCGAACACTGCGCCGCCGCCGCGCCCTGCGATCAGCAGGTCGTTGCCGCCTTGCCCGCAGATGGTGTCCGCCCCATTGCCACCGACGACGACGTCGTTGCCGGCACCGGCATAGACCAGATCGTTGCCGCTGTCGTTGAGCAGGACTTGGTCGTTGCCCGGTCCGGTCGCGACCAGCACGTCGTGGTGGCCGACGATGTCCAAGGTGACGTTCTGGGAGGTATTTGCGAGGATGACCTTGGGCGGGTCATCGGTGTTGACGGTCGCGAATGTTGACTGGACGCTGAAGATGTCCGCGTTCGAGTTCGCCGGAAACGGCTCGTTGTCCACCGTCACCTTCGGATCGAAGGCATGGGCATCATTGAGATAGTCGAGGATTGCAGCGCGCGTCTGCGCATCGAAATTGTGGGTGAGCGCCGCGTCGAGTTGAGTGCGGGTGAGATCATAGGTCGCCATTCTGATCACCAGTCTTTTTGTTGACGCCATGGGTGTAAGGCAGGCGCAAACCGTCGCTCCGGGCGCCGGCCCAGTTGCAAGAGTCGAAGCGATGAGCGTTTATTGGCAGCGGGGCGCGCGTCCGCACAAACGTGTGCCGGACGGTGTCATACTGCGGCCGGGTCGATCAGCAATTCGGCACGCGTGCCACCGGCGAAGCCGGCCGAGCAATGTCGAACCGTCACTCTTGCCGTATAATGATGCTTGAGCGGTACTCGGTCCGACGAGGTCAACCCGCCTCAGTCGTCGGCCGCGCACCATTATTGTTCATCATTACCATCCCGCGATCCTGGGTAGCCAGGATCAAAGTCTACGAGACGACATCTACATGAAAGTTTTTTGAAAGACGAGGAATGGTGCACGAAATAAGTGTGACTGAATCGAAAACATAAGTATCAACAAAACATGGCCCGCTTCGGTAGTCTGTTAGGATTAGATGGAGAATGATACTGCTCATGCTCAAGCGATAATCACATATCAAATCCCATCCTACCGTTCGGCGGCATCGGGAATTCGAAAGCAATAAGCAGAGTGATGATCGACGGAGCAATGCATATCACCTATTCGCATGGCACAACCGCTCGATTGATCGAGCGCAGACGAGCGTGGAGCTGCGGATGAAACGTAAGAACGCTCTTATCGCAACAGCTGGTATGATCATTGCTTTGTTGTTTGGGTCCGCCCGCGCGCAGAACAGTGCGCCCGCCGCCGCACCGGACACGCGGCAAGGCGCGCAGACTCTCAAGGAGCGATTAGGCGATAAGGCGAGTGACGAGCAGCGTGTTGATAATTGCAAGGTGGCCCCCGAACGTCGGGGTAGCAAAGTCCGCCCGGATGGTTGCGGGCACGAGATCAATCCAGGGTCTATGGCGGAACCGAAGTAGACCCCTGCGTGTGGTGCTCCGTGGTGGATTCCGATGTGACCTCGGTCATATCGATCGATCGGACGATGCGGCATCCTACTCTGGATAAATGCAGGGGGAGGTCAGCCGTGTCGATCGCGAGGTTTCGTACCGAGCCTACACGCAAGCGCGACGGTCTTGCACAATCGGTGTCTGCGTTGTCCGAGGCGCTCCACAACCCTGATCTGCAGGTCGTTTTCGGGGTTGCGGCCATCGGGCTGCTGATCACCGCGGTGCTGGCGCGCGCCTTCCCGATCAGCGACGTGCTGAACCTGATCGCGCAGCTTAACTGACTGGGTCCGGGTCAGCCGCCCGATTGCTGGAGCTGGGCGCGATAGAGTGGCGTCAGCAGCGCGGCGTTGATGAACCCGATCGCGAGCGGGATAGCGGCGATATAGAATAGATACTCCGTCGGCATGTTCATGCTGATCAGGAATCCGCCGACGATCGGCCCGATGACCGATCCCACCCGGCCGGCCGCAAAGCAGGAACCGACGCCCCATGAGCGGACGTAAGTCGGGAACATGTTTGTCTCCGACGCGATGTTCCCGAACTGCAACCCGAGCAGGCAAAAACCCGCCGCTGCCACCAAGCCGATGGTGACCTCTTCGGGAAGCCCGGGGAGGCCGATCGAGGCGACGATCGGAATGGCGAGCAGAAACAGGATCGGCACCGGGATAAAGCCGTACTTGTCGAGCGGGCGCATGATGGTGAGCCCGCCGACCGTGCCGGCAAATTGGAAGGCCGTGATCGCCAGCGCCGCATTCTCGGTCGATATGCCGTGGCTGGTGAGGATCGTCGGCACCCACTGGTTCACGAAATAGAAGATCATCAGGTTGATGGCATTGGAGAGCCAGAACATCGGCGTGATCCAGGCGAGGCGGCCCTGGAAGATCGCCGTATAGGAAAATGTCTTGCGGTTATCTTCGCCGCCGATCGTGAACGAAGACTTGGGGTCAAGGTCGAGCCCCGGTTGCATTACGGCGAGGGTGCGCACGAGCTCGGGATGGCGCTCGGAGCGTAGCGACAGGAACTTGATGGATTCGGGCAGGAGCAAATAAACCAGCACCGCGACCAGCATCGGCGCGATCCCACCGACCCAGAACAGGATCTGCCAGCCATGGGTCCCCATGAACTTGGCGGCAACCAACCCGGGCAGGCCACCACCAAAGGTGACGCCGGAGAACATCAGCACGAACAGCGTCGCCCGCATGCGCCGCGGCGCATATTCATTGATCAGTGCGGTGGTGATCGGCAGCACGCCGGCAATGCCGATGCCGGCGATGAAGCGCAGCACGATCAGGGTCGCAAGGTTCTGAGCCAGAACCGAAGCGAGCGTGAATAGGCCGAAGTACAGCAAGCCGCCGAAGATGGCGGTGCGCCGGCCATAGCGATCGGAAATCCGGCCCAGGATCAACGGGCCGAAGAAGCCGGCGAAGAGGCCGGCGCTGAACATGCCGCCGAGCGCCTGCGGGCTCACGTGCCATTCCCGAATGAGCGCCGGGCCGGCAAAGGCGGCGGCGCCGATGTCGTAGCCGTCGGCCATGACCACCAGGAAGGCGATGATGATCAGCTTGACGTGGAAGGCGCCAACCTTCTGGCGGTCGATGATTGGTGTAAGATCGACCGCTGGCGCGACGGCAGACATATAGTTCCTCCCACGGTCCGCACAGCGGACAGAGCGATTGAATTTGTGGGGGTGCCTTAGCAAGCGCGCGTGCCGAGGCCAAGGATTCCGCGCGCATACCGGCATGCAGTTGGTGCGATAGTGTGCGTGCCCATCGTGAGATGGCGCGTGGGCGCACACGTACAGGCCACCCAACTGTTTGTTGGCCGGGCAGCACAACGACGAGTATCGGCAACGCCTTAACCCTCCCCGTCAGCACGGAGAGGCATATCGCGCAATGCGTGTGGCGTTTACTTCGTGGCGCTGGTGCTGGCGGTGACCGCCTGGCACGAGGTGTCGGCGCCGCAATCCTGCGCCGAGATTTCCTTCCATCCCGACTGGAACACGAGCGCGCACAGGGCCAGCGCGAAGATCAGCATTGCGATCGCCAGCAGCCCTTGGCCGTCACGATCGACGCCGCGCTTCACCGCCGGTTCGGTTTGATCGAACGTCGGGAGTTTCCGCGTCCGATCCTGTTTCCGTGTAGTAAGCATGTTCATCCCCCGTTCGCGACCACCAGGCGTGCGAGCCGTGCAACCGAAAGGTCATGCGCCAATCATGGCGAATGCCTCGCTGTGCCAGCTTCTCCACTGACCAGATCATCCCGAATGCCAGAGCAGACGTCACCGCCAGTACGGCGATGCCGTAGGTCAGGCTGACCACCCACATTGGCCCACCCCACGCCACACCAAGATGCCGTGAAAACGCGGTATGTCCAGAATGGGTCCCACCGCCGCGGACGATTCCTTCCGAGTGTGGCGGATTTACAACGTCAGTGGAGCGGGCCGGGGCACGAACGTGGCGATTCCGGGGTATGGTTAATTTTGTTTGCGGTGCCTGAACCACTGCGTCGGCCAGAACGCGATCACGAATACGATCAGCGCAAGCAGAAGAAGGCCGACCGCCATCTGGACGCCGCCAAATGTCGGCTCGTCCTTGGCAATGAACCAACTGGTGATGAAACCCGAGAGGAGGAGAATCCCGCGCGCCAGCCAGCTGACCATGTCCTCGCCTCCGTCGGAAAGCCTCCGTGGGAAATCCGCGTTCGCAGCATAATCTACCGGCCGTGCACGCAGATTGATCGGCGTCAACTCCGCGACTTCAGTTTGCCACCTGCTGAATTCATCGGATAGAGGATCGCCGGGGCTCTGGACCAGCTCGAGGACATTATGCAACGCCTTCTCAGAAGCTCGATACGCGTCGCGTCGATCGTAATGGCGGCCCTGATGCTCGCGGCCTTGCCGGCGCGCGCAGCGAGCCCGCTCCTGGATGAAACCGTCGATTTCACCGGCACGTTCATATTCCTCGAGGCGAAAGTGCCGGGGCTCGTGATCGCCGTCGTGCGCAACGGTGAATCGGTCGTGCACGGCTATGGGGAGACTGCAAAGGGAAACGGAAAGGTGCCTGACGGCGACACCCTGATGCGCATCGGCTCGATCACCAAGGTGTTCGCCGGCGCAACGCTCGCCTCCATGGTCGCCGACGGAAAGGTCGGATTTACTGATCGGTTGACGGACAAGCTTGGCTGGAACGTTGCGATTCCCGAGCTTGATCACAAGCCGATCACCCTGATTGACCTCGCCACCTATACGTCCGGCTTGCCGCGCGAGCCGGCGGTGAAATCCATCGGCAAAGGCACGATCACCGCGATGGGCACCAAGGACGACTACATCGCCTCGCTCAAGCCGGATGTGCAGATGTTTCCCGCCGGCACCGGCATGGCCTATTCCAACTTCGGCTACGATCTCTTGGCGCAGGCGCTCGGCAACGCGGCGGGCGAGCCTTACGAGGAGGTCCTGCGTAAACGCGTGCTCGCGCCCGCGGGCCTCAAGGACACGATCTTCAATCTGCGCCCCGGTGATCGCGACCGCACCATGCAGGGCCACGGCTTCGACGGCGCACCGCTTCCCTTCATCGAAACGGCGCCGATGATCCAAGGCGCAGGCGGGCTCTACTCGAGCGCCAACGACATGGTGCGTTGGCTGCGCTGGCACCTCGATCGCTTCGCCACGGTCGATGCCGAAATGCGCCTGATGGACCACGCCGCCTACGTGGAGCGAGACGGCCTCAATCCGGTCGTCGGGTTTGACGAAGCTGGCCGGATGGACGCCATGGGACTCGGCTGGGTGGTGATGCGGCCGGAGGGCGACCGGCCGCTCATTCTGCAGAAGACCGGCGGCTTGCAGGGGGAATTCAGCTATGTGGCGTTTGCCCCGGCGCGCGGAATCGGGGTGTTTGCGTCGATCAACGAGTTCAGCGTCGGCGGCTTCGATGCCATGTCCAAGGGGGTCAACAAATTGATCACCGAATTGGCGCCACGCTGAGAGTGACGCTGACGGGGTCTTCACATCGACTTGATTGATCTGCCATCCTGCGTCCTCCGATTGGCTGATGCCGGGAGCAGGGCACGGCCATAGGGTCGCGCCCTTTGTTCAGGATCTGGATCAAACAAGTTGGAGAATTGCGATGGTCCACGTCGGACGTTGTTTCTGCGGAGCTGTCGAGGTGAAGGTCACCGGCGAGCCGGAGGCCATGGGCTACTGTCACTGTGCGTCGTGCCGATCCTGGTCGGGCGGTCCGGTGAATGCATTCTCGTTGTGGCGCCCGGAGGCGGTCGCGATCACAGCGGGAGCCGAGCACGTTGCCACGTTCGAGAAGACCAAGTTCAGTCAGCGCCGATACTGTGCGAAATGCGGCGGCCATTTGCTGGCCAATCATCCGACGATCGGGCTTGTCGATGTGTTCGCAGCGACGATCCCGAGTTTGAAATTCACGCCAGGTGTGCACGTCAACTATGCGGAGACGGTGCTGCCGATGCGCGACGGCCTTCCCAAACTCAAGGACTTCCCCGCCGAATTCGGCGGCTCGGGCGAAATGATCGCGGAGTAGCGCGAGAGCAGGGTGGGCGTTCCCGCCCACTCTCGCTAACTCATGTCGGCATGGCGCCATTCGCCGGGGGTGCAGTCGAAGCGCTGGCGGAATGTTTTGTTGAAGTGCGACAGGTCGTTGAATCCCCAGCGATAGGCGATGTCGGAGATGTTCAGCGCCCGCTGGCTGGCGTCGCGCAGGGCCGTGCGACAGGCATCGAGCCGATGCTCCAGCATCCAGCGGCCGAAGGTCGAGCCGATTTGCCGAAAGCGTGAGTGCAAGGTCCGCAGCGAAATGCCGAGGTGGTCCGCCACCATCTGCGGCGACAGTGAGGGGTCATGCAGATGCTGGCGGCAGAACGCCAGCATGGCCTCGATTTGTAGATCGGCTTCCAACCGGCTTGTCGGCACGTCGTGCGCGCCGGCCAACGCCAGCAGGTTGCAAACATTTTCCATCAACAATGCGGTTGCGCTTTCGCCCAAGCTCGCGCCCTCTGCGCCGAGCTGCACCAGATGCCGCCGTGCGAGGTCGATATAGGGGGAGTGCCCGCTGAAGATCTGCACCGGTTGCCGCCGCAGCCACGGCGCGCGGCGGTCGATCATGGACCGGGGGATCACCGCCATGGTGCGGACGCCGTCCATCAGCGTGGCCCGAAACGGCACGCGTTCGTCGTAGAACAGAATTTCCTTGCCCCGCACCGGCCGTGCGCCGTCGGTCTGATTGAGGACGGTCTGCCCGCTCAGTTGCAGATACAGGGTGTAATGATCGGCCGGCGCGCGGGAAATATCGCGCTGGGTGCGAATCAACTCGTAGGTGCCGCTCGACGTAGTCGTGGCGAATCGGAACGCGCCGGAGCGGCGCGTCGACATGCGCGCGAAGAACCGCTCGGGTTGTGCCTCGATCGAAACGTTGAAGACCGTGCGGCACACGGCGTCGCGCCAGTAGGGAAAGCGCTCGCGCTCGGGCAACACGTCGGTCGACCAGACCGCGATCGGTGTCTGTCGCAACGCCTCGTGTTGCTGAAAGCTCGGCTTGCTTGTTGCACCGTTGACCAATTTGTTTGCGCTCCCGCCCAAGATCGCCCGCACCGGTCCGTGTAGAGGCAGGTGATCTACACGCTGTCGCGGTCATCACAAAGTGACGGACCTCACAGCGTTAATTTCCCCAGAAACTTGGTTTTCACAACTACGTGAGCGAATGCCATGTGCGAACTGCCTGATGTCGCGCGGATCATCGCCGATACTTACGACGCAGCCCTGCAACCCGCGCTGTGGGAGGATGTGCTCGCGCGCATCGCAGGCCTTGTTAAGGGCCACGTCAGCGGGATTCTGGTGAAAGATCCGATCAGGAAATGCGTCGAGGCGCATTGTCACGCCGGCGGCGATCCGCACTACATGAAACTCTATGCTGAGACTTATTCCCAGCTCGGACCCGTGGCGACTTCACGATTTAGTGATGCCGATCAGGTCATGAGCATTCCAGAGCTTGTGGATTATCAGCAATTTTGCCGTGCGCGTTTCTATCAGGAATGGGCCCGCCCGCAGGGATGGGTCGATGTCGGTGTCGCAGTGCTCGAACGATCGGCGGCCGGATATGCGTACCTTAGCGTCTCGCGCCACCGCGCCCACGGCATGGTCGACGATGCCATGCGTGCCCGCATGCGGCTGATCGTGCCGCACGTCCGCCGAGCGGTGTTGATCAGCCGGACCATGGGTTTCAAACAGGCCGAAGCGGCGGTGTTTGCACAGACACTCGACGCCCTGAGCGCGGCGGTGTTTCTGCTCGATCTCGGCGGCCGCGTCGTGCATGCGAATACGGTCGGCCACGAACTACTGGACGCGTGTGATGTCCTGCGCGCGGCCGCCGATCGTCTGGTCGCCGTCAACGCACAGACCGATCAGGTGTTGAACGCCGCCATCACGGCCGCTGCGCGCGGCGACATGGCAGTCGGCACGACGGGGATTGCGCTGCCGCTGGTCGCTCGCAGCGGCGCGCACCACATCGCCCATGTGCTGCCGTTGCGATCGGGGCTGCGCGCGCAATCAGAGCGCGCATCCGGCGCGAGCGTAGCGCTGTTCGTGCGCCGGGTCGGGATGGAGTGCCGCCCCTCATCCGATCTGGTGCGACAGACCTACAAACTCACGCCAGCCGAACTGCGCGTGCTCTTCGGCATTGTCGAGGTCGGCGGGGTGCCGGATGTTGCCGCGAAGCTCGGCGTCGCCGAGACGACGATCAAAACGCATCTCGGCCGCGTGTTTGCGAAGACGGGCACCAGCCGACAGGCCGACCTGGTCAAGCTCGTGGCCGCCTTCTCTTCGCCGGTCGCGCAGCCACAAATTGAGCGCATTCGCTAAGGCATAGTGGCGGCCCCAGCCGGGGTGGGGGTGGGGGACGGCAGGGGCCGCCTGGCCGGTCGGCATTTTCATGCCGTCGGCGCTCTCCAACAGTAACACCGCGAACCGTGTTCCAATCCCGGGGAAGCGCGGCGCCCGTTGTAATTGATGAAAATCTGGTCGGCAGCGCTGGCGTTGGTGTGTTTGCTGGGGTTGCACGCGGCTCCGG
This sequence comes from Xanthobacteraceae bacterium, assembly GCA_019241285.1. Taxonomy (GTDB): domain Bacteria; phylum Pseudomonadota; class Alphaproteobacteria; order Rhizobiales; family Xanthobacteraceae; genus JAFAXD01. The sequence continues at coordinate 8,689 of JAFAXD010000171.1, forward strand.
CAGCTGCGTTCACGGAAATCGAAGTACGCCAGGACCGCGACGGTGCCGGGCCGAGCCACATTTTCCACCTGCATGACAGTGTCCTGGCGGTCATCGATCCGTTGGACGGCACTATCTCGGCCTATGCTGACACGCACGGCACGGCGGTGCGTACGGCCAGCATGCCGGTCGGGTTTCGTCCCTGGCGGCTGGTACGGCTGCCGGGGAGCGTTGCGATTATTTCCGAGGATGGCCTCTCCCGCATCGAGGTTGGTCGGGATCAGACGGCATGGCCGCGCGAGTTCGAGCTGATTGAGCATCATGCCGCCGATCCGACTTACCGGGTTGCCCCGTTGATGCGCGTGCCATCCGGCGTGCTGCTCCAGCCGTTCCGTGGGGCGGGCGCGCTGCGCATCCGCGCAATCGGCCCGTACTACGTGGCCAGCGCGCGCGAGCTGGAACGCTTTGGCGACGGGCGGCGCTACGTGCTGTGGAAGGAGTTCTATACGAGCGAGCCGCCGCCCGGCGAGGCGGATGAGCGCCGCGTCAAAGTCAATGTGTACGTAGGCCGCTTTGAGCGCGACGGCACACTCTCAGGCATTGCGGCTCTGCCGATTGCGGTCATGTCGCGCGTCGGCTTCGATTACGCGACCATCCTGCCGGACGGCACGATCGCGCTGCTCGCGAGCATTGTCACGGATGGCAAGCCGGGTCCATTCAAGATCTACGATCTCGGGTTTCAGGCGCCATCACCCTATCTGGTGGCTCTGCAGAAAGCCGTCGGCCCGCCGCGACACTGGGCTAATGCTCCGGCACCTGCGGACATCTTTCCGACGCCTGAGCCCAAGCCTGTCGCAGTCGCCGCGGCCTGGGCAGGGCGTGGCTCGGGCGCGGACGCGGTGGACGACATGCAGCAAGCGCCGTCGCGCGCGCGGATGCGCCGCGAGATGGACGCCTATCGGGATCACCGCTGGACGCTCAGCGAAACGAACCGCCGCAATCCCTGTTCGGCGATGATCGTGCCGGGCCTCGAGCTCGAGTGCCGCAATCGCCAGCGCTTTGTGGTTCCGGCCGAGCAACTGCGCCTCCGCACGCCCGTTGCTATGCAGGGCGTGCCCTATGATTGGGGCGGCAACGATTCGCTTGAACGGTTCGACGACAAGATCAAGCGCGGCTTCATCGCCGGCAACATCGGCGGGACATTCTGGTCAGCGGGGTCGCGCCGGGTAACGGCGGGCGTTGACTGCTCCGGGCTCGTGTCCAACGTCTGGCATCTCGATCACCACGCGGGGACCTACGAGCTGCCTGATTTGACCGATCCGGTCGATCAGCTGCACCACATGCGTATCGGAGACGTACTGCTACTGCCCGATCACCACGTCGCGCTATATCGGGAGCAGGTGGATCTCGACGGCGCCTCGATTGGCATTCGGGTCACCGAGGCTGCGAGTCGCTGCGGCGCGGTTTGCGACAGCGTCTACGAGGTCGATCATTTTGAAGATTACATGCTCCGGCGGTTCAGGACAAAGCAGTGATTTTGTTGAATTTTCTCGCTTAGGCCGATTGGCGCAAACTTATCCAGTCCGGCGTGACCGGCATCACATCCGCGGCATCCATAGCATGGCACCGTGGCTGCGGCGGTGATTTGTAGAGCCGCCCACCAACAACACTGTTCTCGACCAGTTCAAAGGTTTCTCCGCCGCGCGCGATGGCGTGCGCGGCCACCTGCAGCTCATGCCAGAGGAACGATCAGTCATGACCAGTCAAACTGTTGTTCTCGGGTTTGCCGGATTTCTTGCCGTGTGTGTGATCGGGCTCGGGTTCGCTGGCCAGTTCCGGCCCGCCGACGTGCATCAATTCGACGATTACATTGGTTTCCCGGCGACGGCGTCGGCGGATTGCAGCAACCACGACGCCTCGACTGAAAAGCCGCTGGTGACGTTGCGCTGATCGGGCCAAATCACCCGCCTTTGGAATCGGGCTCGCCGTCGATCAGGAAGCGCTCCGCCTCGCTCGGCCGGCCCGCGCACTTGGGCTTGCCGGCGTCCAGGAATTGCTTGCGCGTCATCTCGCATTTGGCGCAGACATGCGTGACCGGATCGAAGGCGTGTCCGCCGGTTCTCAGTCCGTCTGTCTGCCTGCTGCGCATGGCAATCCAGCTACCGATCCGCGCTGATATTTGCTGATATGCTCCACTCTGCCACGCCGATTTGGTGTTGGCGAGCCGGATTCGGAGCAATTGATGCAGCAAGCAAACGTGCGCGTCGACGGTAAGCGCCTATGGGCCTCGCTGATGGAGCTTGCGCAGATCGGTGCGACCCCGAAGGGCGGCGTCTGCCGGCTCGCGCTGTCCGAACTCGATGGCGAGGCGCGGCGGCTTTTCGTGCGCTGGTGCGACGAGGCGGGCTGCACGGTCGCGGTTGATGCCATCGGCAATATCTTTGCGCGTCGTGTGGGGCGCCAGCCGGATGTGCCGCCGGTGCTGTTCGGCAGCCATCTCGACTCGCAGCCGACCGGCGGCAAGTTCGACGGCGCCTATGGGGTGATGGCGGCGCTCGAAGTAGTGCGCACCCTCAATGATCTGGACCTGATCACCGAGGCGCCGCTCGAGATTGTCGCCTGGACCAACGAGGAAGGTTCGCGCTTCCAGCCGGTGATGATGGGCTCTGCGGTCTACGTCGGGGCACATGATCTGGCGGCAACACTCGCAGCGCGCGACCGCGACGGGATCAGTGTCGGCGAGGCGCTGGCGCGCATTGGCTTTGCCGGCAATGCCGGCCTGTTCGCCCGCCCGGCCAGGGCGTATTTCGAGCCGCATATCGAGCAGGGCCCGGTGCTGGAAGAAACCGGCAACATCATCGGCGTCGTCACGGGCGCGCTCGGACTGCGCTGGTTCGACGTCGAAGCTATCGGGCAGGATTCGCATGCGGGAGCAACGCCGCTGCGGCTGCGGCGCGACGCGCTGCTGGCTGCGGCCGAGGTTGCGGTCGAGCTCGACCGCATCGCACAGGCGCACCAGCCCAACGGGCGCGCCACCGTCGGCGCGATCAACGCTTGGCCCAATTCGCGCAACGTCATTGCCGGGCGGGTTGTCTTCACGGTCGACCTGCGCCACGCCGATGAGCCTGCGCTCGATGCGATCGAAGGAGCGTTCCGCGCGGCCTGCGCGGCGATCGGTGCCGCGCGCCGCGTTACCTTCAACATCACCGAGGTCTCGGCCTATCCGGTCACGCATTTCAACGCGAGCGCCGTGGCGGCCGTCCGCGCCGGCGCGCAGGCGCTGGGGCTGCCCCACATGGATATCGTCAGCGGCGCCGGCCACGACGCCGTCAACATGGCGGGCCACGCCCCAGCCGCGATGATCTTCGTGCCCTGCGCCGGAGGCATCAGTCACAACGAGCTGGAATCCGCTGAGCCGGCCCATCTCGAAGCCGGCTGCAATGTGCTGCTGCAGGCCGTACTGGCAACGGCAAACGCATGAAAGCCCCTCGTCCTGAGGAGTTTGGTCGCGTCAGGAACCTAACGTCTCGAAGGACGGCCACAACGAAGGCTGTTATCTTTGGCCATCCTTCGAGACGCACGCGCAAGCACGTGCTCCTCAGGATGAGGGCTGCGGTTGGTTGCAGCGCTTCAACAAACACTGCCTCATCCTGAGGAGCCTGGTCCCGCCAGGGGCCAGGCGTCTCGAAGGATGGCCGCAAGCGAGTTCGTCGCAAACGTTTACATCGTCTCAGGATGAGGTAACTACATGAATGATCCGCTTTCCCGCCTCAGCCTGCGTTTGGCCTATGCGGCCAACCAGCTGCCGCGGCTCGCCTGGTATGCCGGGCATGACGTCGTGTTTCGCCGGCTCGCGACGCGGGCGCGCGAGACCGGTCGCAGTCGGCGTCCGCCGGCGCAATCGCGCGTTCCGCTACCGGGCGAGCGGCGCATCTATGCCGACATGTTCAACTTGCTGCAGCAGGACCTCGCCAATGTGGAGGCCGGCATCTATCCGCTGCCGTATGATCGCGACGGCTCGCTACCGATGCGGCTCTATCGCTCGCGGCTGTTCTTCGACGATCTCGCGGTTGTGCACGAGCGGCGCGAGCGCAATGACTTTCGCGAGGTGCGCAATGAGGCGACGCGCGGCCGCCGGCCCGACTACTACCTGCAGAATTTTCATTTCCAGTCCGGCGGCTGGCTGACGGAGGACTCGGCGGACCGGTACGACACCCAAGTCGAGGTGTTGTTCAAAGGCACCGCCAACGCCATGCGGCGTCAGGCCCTTCCGCCGCTGCACGAGCATTTCACCGGCCGCGATCAGCGCACGCTGCGGCTTCTCGATCTCGGCTGCGGCACCGGCCGCTTCCTCGATCTCGTCAAGCAGGCTTGGCCGCGGCTGCCGGCGCTCGGGCTTGATCTGTCCGACGCGTATATCCGTCACGCACGGCGCCACCTGCGCCGCCGCA
>JAFAXD010000319.1 GCA_019241285.1 Xanthobacteraceae bacterium
GGCCGGCAATCCCTTGCCGCTAGCGCTTGAACGGCTCAGTGCGCAGTTAAATTCCGCTTGAATGTCGCCTTTACGAGCACACGCCCTAGTTTAGCTGAAGTCCGGCGAGGTAGTCGGCCATAGCAGCCAGATCACCTGGCGTGGTCGCGAGCATGAGGTCGGACATGCCGGGATTGTTGCCCCGTTCCTGGGCCCGGAAGTCCATCATCGATTTGATGAGATATTCCTTGAACTGGCCTGCCAGGCGCGGCTGTGTGCCCTCCCCTTGATATTGCGCCTGGTGGCAGCCGGTGCAGCCGACCGACGTGTTGGCGCGCTGAGCTTGCGTAACGACGCTGGCCGGTGCCGGCGGCTGGCGTAGGTCGGGCCATGGCTTTTTCGAGAAGTACTCGGCGAGCGCCATCATGTCCTCACGCTCCATCTGCTCTACGAATGGCGCCATGGCATCGCTCTTGCGGGTACCGCGTTTGAAGTCGCGCAATTGCAGATAGAGGTAGCCTTGATGCTGCCCCCAAATCACGGGCAATGTTTTGTCGGGCGGGATGCCATCGTCGCCATGGCAGCTCCCACACACCGCGGCTTTGTCTTCGATCGTTTCTGCGTGCGGATGAGCCGCGGCAAGCACCAGGACTACAATCAGGAGGCCGCCGATCGACGTCTTAAACTTTCTGCTCATTCCATCGTCTCGAAAAAAAGACGGGGCCAATGGGTCCCGTCTTCGCACACTTATGTTTGGTCAATTTCAGATCAGTCGGTCGTGAACGCGATGATAGCATTACCGCGCTTCGCGTCGATCTGGACATTTCCGCCGGCCGCCACAACGACGTATTGCTTCCCGCCGACGCTATATGACGACGGCGGAGCGTTGACGCCGGCGCCAGCGTTGAAGGTCCACAGCACCTTGCCGTTCGTCGCATCATAGGCTCGGAAGCGTCCGTTGGCTTCCCCCGCAAACACGACGCCACCCGCGGTCGCCAGAATTCCACCGATCATCGGTTGTGGCGTCTTGACCTGCCAGCGGATCTTGCCGGTGTTGTAATCGACCGCAGTGATGTTGCCCGATTGTTGTTCGCTCGGAATGACCTTGAAGGCGCCGCCGAGCCAGAGCTTGCCGTCTGGATAAGCCGTGCTCTGCACGTGATAGGTCATTGGTTGATGCAGGTTGATCGCGTAGGTGAGCCCGAGAGCGGGGTTGACCGTCATTGGCGACCACTCGACCCCGCCATTGGCGCCGGGCAGCATACGCGCACCTTCCGGCGTCGGCAGGACCCACATGTTCTCCTGCGCAACCATGGCATCGGAAAAACGGATCAGGCTGCAGTCCTTGCGATCGTGCACGTAGACATGGCCGGTCTTGCCGGCGTGCATTACGCCGGGAATCGTCTTGCCGCTCTTATCCTTCACGTCGACCAGCACCGCGGGACTCACCGCGTCGAGGTCCCACACGTCGTGGGCAATGTATTGGAAGTGGCAGACGTATTTGCCCGTGTCGAGGTCGAGCGAGACAAGTGAGTCCGTATAAAGGTTATCGCCCGGACGAAGCGAGCCGTCGAGATCAGGCGACGGATTGCCGACCACGAAATAGATCCGGTTGGTGGCAAGATCGACCGCCGGATTCTGCCACACGCCGCCGCCCAGCGTTTTGTAGGGATCGCCGTTTTTTGCCAGCGCTTCCTTCTCGGCCGCAATATTGCGATGCATGTCGCGGCCGGTCGCGTCCTTCTCGGCCCACACCCCGACGGAATTCTCCGGGATGGTATTGAAGGTCCACAGCAGCTTGCCGTCCTTGGCGTCATAGGCTTTGACGAAGCCGCGGATGCCGTATTCCCCGCCATTGGTGCCGATCAGAATCTTGCCGTTCACCGCCGTCGGCGCCATGGTTTCGCTGTAGCCGAGCTCCGGATCTGCGATCGTCACCGTCCAGACCGGCTTGCCGGTCTTGGCATCGAGCGCAACAAGTTTCGAGTCGAGCGTGGCCAGATAGACCTTGTCGTCCAGAACGGCGACGCCACGATTGTTTGGGCCACAGCAATAGGTCGTGATTGGCCCCATGTTATTCTTGTAATGCCACAGCTCCTCGCCCGTGGCAGCGTTGAGCGCGTAGACGTGGCTGAATGAGGTCGTGATGAACATCACCCCATTGACCACGATCGGCGATGTCTCCATCGACTCCTTGACTTCGGTCTGGAAGATCCAGGCGGGTCGCAAACGCCCGACGTTGCGGGGCGTGATCTGCTTATTGGGATAGAAGCGCTGCTGCGTATAATCGCCGTTGGTGTGCAGGAAGTTGTTGCTGTCGCCAGCCGCTTTGTTGAGCATGTCCTGCGTCACCGGCGTGACTTTGACCGAGGAAGCGCCGGGCCCTGCCCCGCCCTGTTGAACCTCCTGGGCTGATGCTTTTCCAGCAAAGCCAAAGGCAAGCGCACCTAAACTTGCCAACAGCAATGCGTGTCGCGTCGCTTCACGAAGCATGTCGTCGCCTCCCGGGTGGAAAATTATGAAAACCTGTTTTGTACCGAACACAACCTAACGCGCTTCGCGAACCTATGCCAACGTGATTCGAAACCAGGATGGGCTTGTTCTCTGACCGTCCGCTTGCTGCACCGCAGCAGTGGCCAGCCCGCTCCGTGCGAGGCGTCGGCGAGACAACGAGCATAGAAATGGCCGCGGTAATAGCGTGCCGAACCCACCACCGGTCATTAGCGACTTTGTGCAGTATAGCGAAGATCGGTGTGCGGATGGCAGTGTCCGGTCGGACCCGGAAACCCTCAAACCTACGCGGCCTCTATCGAGCCGTTACGCGCTCTATCACTCGGGTTTCAATACTATGCTCGCTCAGAACTTTTCCTGTAGCGAGGACCCGAAAGACCGATGTGAAGTGGCTGAATTGATGCGGAAACTCCTCATAGTCCTTAGCGACGCCGACGGCCACGACAAACGGTTCGCGACGATCGAGGTATTGCTCTCTGTCATCGGCATTCCGGAACCAAACCTGTAAAAACGTTCCCTCTGAAGTCTTCGACCACCCTTTGGTCCAGGTTACCGGAATTACATCAATAACCGCGCCACGACAGCGTCGCTCGGCCTTCCAGCTGGTACGGCCGGTGAACCTCAGCTCAAAGCCATCGACCTTATGCGGCATGCCATCACTTTATCAAAAAGGAACCCGAGAGCGAAAGTCCAATTGGGACACCACGCAATTTGAACGGGCTCAATGCCCCGAGCCCAGCCCCAGATAGCTCTCCGCGACGCGCGGGTTTTGCGCGAGCTCGGCCGCCGAGCCTTGCAGCGCAATCTCGCCGTGCTCCATCACATAGGCATGGTCGGCGATTGCAAGCGCGGCACGCGCGTTCTGCTCGATCAGCAGAATGGAGACGCCGCTCTTGTGCAAGTCGGCGATGATGCGGAAGCTCTCACGCACGATCTGCGGGGCTAGCCCGAGGCTCGGTTCATCAAGCATCAGCAGCCGGGGACGCGACATCAGCGCGCGGCCGAGCGCCAGCATCTGCCGCTCGCCGCCCGAAAGTGTGCCTGCGAGCTGACGGTGGCGCTCGCGCAGGCGCGGAAAGCGTGCGTAGACCTTCTCAAGCTCCGCGTCGATCTGGTGATGACGGCGATGCCGGAAGCTGCCGAGGCGCAGGTTGTCCTCGACGGTCAGCGAGCCGAACAGCTCGCGCCGTTCCGGGACCAGCACCAGCCCTGCAGCGACCCGGTCTTCGACCCGCGTGCCACGTAAATCACGGCCCTCGAAACTGATCCCGCCGTCCTGATCCAGCAACCCCATGATGGCGTTGAGCAACGTCGTCTTGCCGGCGCCGTTGGCGCCGATTACCGTAACCACGCTTCCGGCCGCAACCTCGAGCGAGACCGATCGAACGGCTTCGACCTTGCCATAGGCCACGGAGACGCGATCGATCGCAAGCAGCGGCGCGCTCACTCGACGCCCCCCAGGTATGCTTCGATCACCAGCGGATTGACGCGGATCTGCTGCGGCAGTCCTTCGGCGATCTTCTTGCCGAAATCGAGCACGACGATACGGTCGGCAAGCCCCATGACGAAATCGACGTCGTGTTCGACGACCAGGATGCTCATCCCCTCGCCCTTGAGCTCACGTAACAACTTGGACAATGCCTGCTTCTCGCCCGCGCGCAGCCCAGCCGCGGGCTCGTCAAGCAACAACAGCCGCGGGTCGAGACAGAGCGCGCGGGCGACTTCGACAAGACGCATCTGGCCAAGCGAGAGATGGCCAGCGGGGCGAAACATCTCCTTGGCAAGGCCGACACGTTCGAGGCGGCGCGCCGCATGCGCAAACAGGCGCCGCTCTTCGGCGCGGTCGAGCCGCAGGACCGCAGACACAACACCCGCATGGCCGCGGGTATGAGCGCCAAGCGCCACGTTCTCGAGAACCGACAGCTCCGGGACCAGGCGCACATGCTGGAACGTGCGGGCGATCCCGCGCCGCGCGATCATCTGCGGCGGCAGGCGCTCGATGGGTGCACCGTCGAACGAGACTCGTCCCGAGGTCGCGCGGCGAACGCCGGTCATCAGATCGAACAGCGTGCTCTTGCCGGCCCCGTTCGGGCCGATCAGCGCCACAGTTTCGGCATGCCCGACGCTGAAGCTCACATCATCGACCGCGACGAGACCGCCAAATGTCTTGCGCGCCTTGTCAAGGGCCAGCAACGGTCCGCTCGATACGACGTGCGGCGGGGCGGGTGTTTCCATATCGGCCGCGGGATCGATCTCGCGCGGCGCTGTCGCCGGGAGCCACGATGACAGTAGCGGCCAAATGCCGTCACGCGAGTATTGGAGGATGCCGACCAGCATGATCCCGAACACGAGATCCTGGAACATGCCGAGGCGGCCAAGCATGTCCTGCAGGACGTCCTTGAGCACGATGACGATGCCGGCGCCAAGCACAGCGCCAAACACCTGCCCCACCCCGCCGACGATCGCCATCAACAAATAATCAATATTGGCTTCGGCCCCGAATGCGCTCGCGCTCAGCGTGCGCTGGAAATGCGCATAGAGCCATCCGGCAAGGCCCGCGAGCAACGCCGCATAGACGAATACGACGAGTTTGGCGCGCGCCGTCACGACCCCGAACGCTTCCGCCGCAATCGCGTTGCGGCGCAGCGCGCGAAATGCGCGGCCCACGCGGCTATCGAGCAGATTGATCGTCGCCAGGAGCGACAGCACGACGGCGATCCACACGATTACGTAATAAGATCGCGGACCGGCCAGTGACAGCGACCCGAGCTTGAGCGGAGGGATGCCGGTCATTCCGGTCTGCCCGCCGAGAAATGCGCTGTTGCCGAAGATGTAGAAGATACTGATTCCCCAAGCGAGCGTGCCAAGCGGCAGGTAATGGCCCGAGAGCCGCATGGTGATCGCGCCGAGTGCGCACGCCGCGAGCCCCGTGACGACAAGGGCTGACGGCAAGCCGAGCCACGGCGATAGCCCATAGGTGGTTGAGAGAAGGCCCGTGGTGTAGGCCGCAAACCCCACGAACGCCGCTTGTCCGAACGAGGTCATGCCGCCCATACCAGTGAGCACAACGAGGCCCAGTGCGGTGAGGCTCGCAAGCCCGATCAGGATCAGCAGCGTGACCCAGAATTCTGGGATCAAGGGTGTCAGCGGTACGACCAGCAGCAGGATCGCGAGCCCCCACGCCAACCAACGCGCGGCTGCGAGTTTCACTCGTCTTCCTCCACAGCGGGGGCGCGCAACGAGCGCAGCACCAAGATCGGAATGAGCGTCGTGAACACCACGACTTGCTGGTAGTTACTGTTCCAGAATGCGGCGAACGACTGCAGCAAACCGACGAAAATCGCGCCGGCGACCGCCAGCGGGTAACTGCCCATGCCGCCGATGATCGCCGCCACGAACCCGATCAGCCCGATCAGGAATCCGGTGTCGTAGTAGACCATGGTTACAGGGGCGATCAGCACGCCGGACACCGCCCCGATGAACGAGGCGAGCGCAAACGTGATTTCGCCAGCAAGGCTGATCGGAATGCCGACAAGCCGCGCGCCCACGCGATTGACGGCGACCGCACGCATCGCCTTGCCGATCAGTGTGCGATCGAAGATGAGCCACAGCAACACCATCATGACCAACGAAACGGCCACCATGATCGCGCTCTGACCCGAGATCATGACTCCGGCGGCTTCGAATTGCTCGCTAGAGAGTGGGTTGGCCATGAAGCCTTCGGGTCCGAAGAACACGAGGCCCAGGACGGTGAGCGCGATATAAACCCCGACTGAAGCAATCAGCAGGGTGAGCACGGACGCCTGCTCCAGCGGCTGGAACGCGAGCCGGTAAAGATAAGGACCGAGCGGCGTGATCAGGGCCAGCGTCAAAACGATTTGTACCGCCATGTTCGGTCGCAAGGGCACGAGCCACGTCACCAGTGCGTACATGACCGCCGGCAACGCCAGATCGGTCGCGACGCGACGGATCAGCCAAGCGCGGGTCACGCGGGAGCGCAAGCGCAGCAGGTCGATCACGAATGCCGCAAGCCCGAGTGCGAGCAGCAGGCCGACCGTGCCGGGAACGTTGCCACGCTGAAATTGGCTGAGTGTGAGCGCGGCGAATGACACGTACACGCCCTGCGGCAGCAGGATCACGCGCGTCACCACAAAGACAAGCACGAGCCCGATGGCCAACAGCGCGTAGATGGTGCCGTTGACCACGCCGTCGACCACCAGGGTCCAGAAGATCATGGAATCCATCAGGACACCGGTTGAGAGCAATGCAATGAAAGGGGACGCGCGTCGTTCTACTTCACGACATGGAATGCGCCGTCCCTGACCATCATGATGAATTCGCCGCTGGGGTCGTATCCGGCGTGGTTCGTCGGCGAATTGGTCAGCAGGCCGTTATTGAGATAGAGCCCCTTGACGTTCTCGAGGGCGTCGCGGATGCCGTCCTTGAATTCCTGTGTGCCGGGCTGGCCCCGCTTGAGGGCCTGCGGAACCGCCATTTCCAGCAGCGTCGTGCAATCGGCCAGGTGCGCTGCCATGATCGGCGGATCGACTTTGAACTTCTCCATGTAAGCAGGAACGAACTTCTGCGCGAGCTTGTTGTAGGGGCTATCGGCCGGCAAGTCGCGCCAGACTATGAAGGGCTCACCGACCATCACCACGCCGTCGACGTCCTTGCCGCCGCGATCAATGAAATCCGGCAGACCGATGCCATGGCCGGCGAGAATGATGCCCTTGAAGCCGCGCTGGCGCAGATCGCGGATCGGCACCACCGCCGGGGTTCCACCGGCGGCGACGAAGATCGCGTCGGGCTTGGCGGCGATCAATTTAAGCGCTTGCGGAGTCGTGCTGGTCGCGGATCGCTCGAACGATTCGACCGCGATCACCTTCATGCCTGTGGGCGGGAGCAGCTGATCGAACAATCCGGTCCACACCTGCAGATAGGCGTCGTTGAAGCCGATAATACCGATGGTCTTCACGCCCTTGTCGGCAAAATATTTGACCACAGGAGGCGCGGTGGTGTCGTCATCGGGGACAATCTTGAACGCCCAGCGCCGCACGTCATCCACCGGATAGGCGAGGCTCTTGATCGCGCTTGTGGCGAGCAGCGGCGTCTTGGCTTCGCCGGCGATCGGCACCATAGCGAGTGACGTCGGGGTCACCGCCTCGCCGATCAGAACATCGGCCTTGTTTTCGCTGATTAGTTTGCGGGTATTGGCTGCCGTCTGGGTGACATCGGTGCGGCTGTCGAGCGCGACATAATTGACCTTGAGCCCGCCGATCGTGGGCGGCATGAGGCTCACGGCGTTCATCATCGGGACGCCGAATGACGATCCCGGTCCGGTCTGCGGAAGATTGAGGCCGACGGTGAGTTCGTCCGCACCAGCTGCACCGGCCGCGGCTCCGAAAATAGCGGCGGTTAAAAGCAGCGTCCTCCAGGCCGTCCTTGGCATGCCGTGTTCCTCCAGATGTGTCTTTTGTGTGAGGTAGTATCGACGGGAGTCGCGCGCTGCGCAAGCCGGCCTCCGACATCAGATCTTGCGACCGACCAATGTCGAGCAAGACCGAGTTGGCGCGATTTACCCTGGATCCCGATCGCAGCCCTGCCGTCCTGCAACTATGCTAGTCTTGAGGCGTTGATCCGCCCGGATGCTTTCAGTCCGAGCTTACAGGCACGTGGGAGCGTAAACCGAGGACCAAGCATGAAACGAATGCTGTTGGCGACATTGCTCTGCGGCTTTGCCGCGGTCACCCTGGCGCAAACGCCTCCCGCGAACGCGCCCTCAGCGTCCACGCCTGCGGCAGCGCCCGCCGCGGCAAACGCGACGTGCAAGAGCCAGGCTGCTGACAAGAAGCTTGCCGGAGCTGCTCTTACGAGCTTCATGAAAAAATGTCAGGCAGATGCGACGGCGTCCTGTAACACCCAAGCAACCGGCAAGAAATTAGCTGGTGCGGCAAAGACGAGCTTCACCAAGAAGTGCGTTTCCGACGCGATCGGGACTTAACCGCGGCGGGCAACTTTACGGCTCGGCTGCGCAGCCGCCGCCGCGATGGACCGAAGCGCCGGGTGCCCGGACAGCTGATGAACATTCGCGGCGGCTGTAGCCGCAGTCGCGAGCGGGTTCGCCTTGCAGGGATCCGCCCAAAACGGATTGGCGCGAAAGTGCTCGACCAACAAATCGAGGAAACTGCGCACCTTGGCCGACAGATGATGGCGGTGCGGGTAGATGGCGTTGATCGGGTGCTGAGTCTGAAGGAAATCTGACAGGACCGGTACCAGCGCGCCGGACTTGATCTCATCAACAAGCAGAAAGCTCGGCAGGATCACCAGCCCCTGTCCATGCACCGCCGCAAGGCGCAGCGCGTTGGCACTATTGGAGAACATGTTGCCAGAGACGGCAGTGGTCTGTGGACCATCGGGTCCCGCGAAGCTCCACTCCGATCCGTTCGGAGCATAGCTGTAGACCAAACAATTGTGGTCGGCGAGGTCCGCGGGTTGCTGTGGCGTTCCGCGTTTGGCGAGGTACTCGGGGGCTCCGCACACGAGCAGTCGATAGGCTGCAATCCGCCGCACAATCAGGCTTGAGTCGGGACTCGCAAATGTCCGAATCGCGAGATCAAACCCTTCTTCCACCAGGTCGACCATTCGGTCCGTCATGGTCATGCTGATCGAGATATCCGGGTACATGGACGTGAACTCGGCGATCGCCGGCGCCAGGAATGGCGGCACGGCGACCGAGGCGTTGAGGCGCAACGTCCCGCGCGGATTCGATTGCAACGCTTGCGCCACATTTTCGGCGTCCTCGACGTCGGCAAGAATCTGCAGGCAGCGTTCGTAATAGGCCTGTCCGACCTCGGTAAGGCTGATACGCCGCGTGCTGCGATTGAGGAGGCGCACACCCAACCGCTCCTCCAGGGCGCGCACGTGCGTGGTTACCATGCTGGGAGAGATGTTGAGCTTGCGTGCCGCAGCAGCAAACCCGCCAACGTCGACAACCTTGACGAAGGTCGTCATGCTGGTCATGCGATCCATGCTTTATGTCCCGAGATTTCGCCTGCCACATATGTCTCCCGCAGCCGCCGATCAAGTGACAAACAAGTGAGCTTGGAATGCCTCGATTCTGACCATTTCGTAACGGTGATGACATATCAAGCAGCCCGCGCTCGCTCGCTACGGCTCGCGCCGATTCGATTGCCCAGCCGTCTTGAACAGTGCGTTCGACGGATCCGAAGAAGGTTCAAGACGCCCACCGAATGCGGCGTTAGCGCGATCATTCGTCGACACACAATAGTCTGTTCATGTTTTTGCTGATGCTCGACCTGCGGCATCAACTTACATCGCTGCGACGGGCGACGAGTCGCAATGGCCGTCCTCAATTAGGAGAGCAGCATGTCTAGCAGAATGAAGGCGGCGATTGCGGCCGCATTGATAATGAGCAGCGGTTCGGCTTTTGCCGCCGCAATGGATCACGACCCGACCACTGGCCTGAATACTTATTACTATTACGGCCCGGTGTCCGAACTCGCCAAGAAGGGACTGCCGATGAAGGACGGCTCATCGAAATATACGTCGCCGGCGCAGAGCAGCGCACGGCGGCAACAGGCTCCGTCTTCCCTTCGCCTGCTCGAAAATCGCCCCGCCCACGTCACGCCCGTCATCGCTCCGGCAAGCGGCGACAAAGCGAGCGGCAACCTCTGGTAAATGTATCGGCATGACAGTGGCCAGCCCGGAGGCTGGCCGCTGTCATGATTGTTCCGTTGGTTGATTGTTTCTAATCGTTCTTTGATTTGCGCTTGCGCCCGCGAGGCGCCTCCGGTGCCCCAGCGGGACTTTCGCGCGCACTCAAACGGAGCGCCGTCTTCAGATCAACCGCGCGATTGTGCTTGCGTAGAAGATCACGAAACGCCTCATCGGCGAGTTCCTGTATGGTCGACATACTGTCGCGCGCCAGCAGGTCGAGGGCGTTCCAGGTCTCTGGATCGAACGCGATCAGCTTGCGCCGCTCGCCGCCGTCTTTCTCTTGGCCTTTGCGTGACATGCCCATGATTGTTCCATCATTGGGCCGCGTCGTCGAGCATCCGCGCCTCGACTTCCCGCGTGACCGGAGCAGGATATCGTTTCGAACCGGAGGCTTGAGCGGAGAGGCCCGGCACTACAGCCGGTCGTCCAGCGCTTCGTCGAGCTTGCGGCGACATTCGGTCAGCTGGTGCAGGGCAGCCTCAAGTTGATGCAGTTGATCACGACTCAACGTCGCGTGCGGTGGGGGCTGCGCACCATCATCGCCATTCGACAAGATCTCGGCGGGTTCCCGGTGCAGCGCGGGCTCGTCAACCGGAGCAGGCGCAGTGTCGAGCACGGGCTCGCGGCGTGACGCCGATGAGATCTCATCGTCCTCGCTGCTTCCACCCCGAAACAGTCCGGGCAGGCGGCCCAGGAGCCCGCCACGCTCCGGCTGCTGGCCCTCATCCTCCGCATCCGCGGCCTCCGGCGTGGGCTGGGGTGCGCCCTCCTGCCAGACATCTTGAACAAAGCCGACACCCTGCTCCCGCAGAATGCGCTGGACACCACGAATGGTGTAGCCCTCGCCGTAAAGCAGGTGACGGATGCCGCGCAGCAGATCAACATCATCGGGCCGATAATAGCGCCGGCCTCCGCCACGCTTCATCGGTTTGATCTGCGGAAATCGACTCTCCCAGAATCGAAGCACGTGTTGGGGCACGTTGAGATCTTCAGCGACCTCACTGATGATCCGAAACGCTTCCGGATCCTTTTCCAACATCGCCTCCAAGTCATTTGATCAGAACGTTTCCGTTCCAATAAGCGCGGATCACTCCCGCTTTTCGCTTTATGCCGACGGCTCCTCGTGCGTTGAGTTGATGCGCTGCTTGAGGATGGCTGATGGTTTGAACACCATCACCCGCCGCGGCGAAATCGGAACTTCCTTGCCGGTCTTCGGATTGCGTCCAACCCGCTGGCCCTTTTTGCGCACCACGAACGAACCGAACGAGGACAATTTCACCGTCTCGCCCCGTTCGAGGCAGTCGGTGATCTCCTTGAGCACGAGCTCAACCAGCGAAGCCGACTCGGTCCGCGAGAGGCCTACCTTTTGATAGACGGCCTCGCACAGGTCCGCCCGCGTGACTGTCTTCCCGGCCATCCCGCCCGCCCTCGACCGACATTTTCACGAATAATCAACGATATGAGCTTGCCCATTCAAGTCAACAGGGTCAACGCATGTCAACCGACAAGCCCATGCCATTTGTTCTTACCAGCGCAATAGCGCAGCTCCCCAGGTAAATCCGCCCCCCATGGCTTCCAGAAGCAATAGATCGCCCCCTTTGATCCGACCGTCGCCGACGGCAACGGCCAGCGCCAATGGAATTGAGGCCGCCGAGGTGTTGCCGTGGCGATCGACCGTAGTCACGACCTTTTCGGGCGCGATGCCGAACTTACGCGCCGAATCGTCGATAATGCGCTTGTTGGCCTGATGCGGAACGAACCAATCTATATTGGCGGGCGTATAGCCGGTGTCCTTGAAGACGTCGTATACGACATCGGAGATCATGGCCACAGCGTGCTTGAAAACCGCGCGGCCCTCCATGCGAACGCGTCCTACCGTACCGGTTGAGGACGGTCCGCCATCGACATAAAGCTTCGTTTTGTGACGGCCGTCTGACCGTAACCGGACCCCGAGCAAGCCACGATCCGCGGCCGTGCCCGGCTGCGGCAAGGCCTCGAGCACCACGGCCCCCGCACCGTCACCAAACAGCACACAGGTCGAGCGATCCTTCCAGTCGAGGATGCGCGAATAGGTTTCCGCACCGATCACCAGGGCGCGCCGGAACGCGCCGGTGCGCAGCAGTCCGTCGACGGTGGCGAGTGCATAGACAAACCCGGAGCAGACCGCCTGCAGGTCGAACGCCGCACCATGGGTTAGGCCGAGTTTGGCCTGGACCGTGGTCGCCGTTGCCGGAAAGGTGTTGTCGGGGGTCGATGTGGCGAGCACAACAAGGTCGATCGATTGGGCGTCGATACCAGCGTTCGCCAAGGCGGCGCGGGCCGCCGCGAGCGCAAGATCCGACGTCACCTCGCCCTCAGCCGCAATGTGGCGTTCACGAATGCCGGTGCGCTGGGTGATCCAATCGTCCGAGGTGTCTACCATGCGTGCGAGGTCGTCATTGGTCACGACCCGGGCCGGCAGGTAGTTCCCGCAGCCAATGACAACCGAACGCATGACGCTCACGAAGCCGCTCCGCCGACCATCAGGGCTTGGTTGTCGTTGCGCGCGCGCTTGCTCAATGTCTCGTTGATTTTCGCCAACAGCTCGTAGCGAGCCATGTCATAGCCCATGTCAACAGCCGTGGCGAAACCTTCACTGTCCGTGCCGCCATGGCTTTTGATGACAAGGCCATTGAGGCCGAGAAACACTCCGCCATTGACCTTACGCGGGTCCATCTTGTCGCGCAGCGTGCGAAACGCGCCCTGCGCCAACAAATAACCGATGCGCGAACGCATCGTCCGTGCCATGGCGTTGCGTAGATGAGTCGCCATCTGCTTCGCGGTACCTTCCGCGGTCTTGAGCGCGATGTTGCCGGCGAAGCCTTCGGTCACCACGACGTCGACTGCGCCGAGGCCGATGTCATGGCCTTCCACGAAACCAATGTAGTCGATGTCGGGCAGGTTCATCTCGCGTAGCATGCGGCCGGCGTCCCGGACCGGCTCGAGGCCCTTTACTTCCTCCACGCCGACATTGAGAAGCCCGACAGTCGGCCGCTCAAGATCGAACAGGATCCGCGCCATGGCGCCGCCCATGATCGCGAGATCGATCAAGTGCGACGCATCAGCGCCGATTGAGGCGCCGACATCAAGCACGACAGATTCGCCGCGCAAGGTGGGCCACAGCGCAGCCAACGCCGGCCGGCTGATGCCGGGGCCCATTT
Source organism: Xanthobacteraceae bacterium (assembly GCA_019241285.1). GTDB lineage: Bacteria > Pseudomonadota > Alphaproteobacteria > Rhizobiales > Xanthobacteraceae > JAFAXD01. The sequence continues at coordinate 13,428 of JAFAXD010000319.1, forward strand.
TGAGATTGAAGCGCGCCATCGCCATCAGCGCCCCGGTATTACCCGCCGACACCGCGACGTCCGCCTCGCCCTTCTTCACCGCGTCCATGGCGCGCCACATGGATGATTTCCAGCGCCCCTGGCGCAGCGCGACGCTCGGCTTGTCGTCCATTTTCACGACGACATCGGTGTGAAATGCACGCGAGACGGCGGCCAGTTTGGGCCGGGCGGAAAGCAGTGGATCGATCTGCGCCGTGTCGCCGTAGAGCAGAAATTCCGTGTCGGGGTGCCGATCGAGTGCAATTTCGGCGCCGGGGACGATGACGGACGGGCCGTGGTCTCCTCCCATCGCGTCGAGGGCAATGCGAACTTTCTGCGGCATCAATCGGCCTTGGCAGAGGTCTTCGGTCCTCGCGACCGATTTGCCTAGTGAGCGGGGGACAATACCGGTTCGGCGGGTGGACACAATGGGGTGCAGGCCTTGTTTGCACGCCAACCGACCACGTCACAACACCCGGAGAGGATTTTATTTTTGCGGTTTCTTTTGCAGCGCGGCGAGGCCGGCGAACGGGCCGGCGAACGGCTCG
>JAFAXD010000365.1 GCA_019241285.1 Xanthobacteraceae bacterium
GCGAGAGCGAAATCCTGCGGGCTGGCGGTGATATCGCTCATTTGGCTCACGCGCGTTTGATGCGGGGATCGACTGCGGTCTGCAGCAGATCGACGATCAGGTTGGTCAAGACGAAGCTCAGCGACAGGATCAGGATCGTTCCCTGCAGCAGTGGAATGTCGCGGGTGAGGATCGCCTTGCTCAGCAGAAAGCCCGTGCCCGGCCAAGTGAAAATCGTTTCGATCAGGATCGATCCGCCGACCAGATACCCGAACTGCAGGCCCATGACGGCGAGGATCTGCGGCAGCGCGTTGCGCACCGCGTGGCGCACCACGGCGGCACCGCCGAGTCCTTTGGCGCGCAGCATCTGCACGAAATCCTGCGCCAGCACATCAGCGATCGCCGAGCGTGTGCTGCGCGTAATGACGCCGAGCGGCACCAGCGACAGTGTAATGATCGGCAGGATCGCGAATTTGAACTGCTCCCAGGAGGTGAAGTCGAAGCTCTCCGATCCCTTCGATCCCATGCCGGTTGCCGGTAACCATCCGAGCTGAACCGCAAACACGATGATCAACACAATGCCCAGCCAGTAGTTGGGTACGCTGACGCCGATGATGGAAACCCCGGTGGCAACGCGGTCGGCTGCGCGGCCGATGTTGCAGGCCGCGACGATGCCGAGCACGACCGCGAAGCTGAACGCAAGCAGAACCGCGCCGAACGAGATCACCACCGTGTTGGAGAGCGCGCGCATCACCTCACCGAACACGGGTTGATGCGTTTGTATCGAGACGCCGAGATCGCCGGACAGTGCGCGCAACAACCAGTTCAGATACTGAATCGGGATCGGTTTATCGAACCCATAGGCGTGCTTGATCAGCGCGATGTCGGCCGGGCTGGCATCGGCCGGCGTCATCGACTGGATCGGATCGCCGGGCGCCAGATAGACCAGCGCGAAGCATACGATCGACACCCCGATCGCGATCGGGATCACCAGCACAATGCGCCGGGCGATGTAGAGCCACATGGCTTAAAATCGCTTTCGGTCGATGCCACCTGCGTCATTGCGAGGAGCGAAGCGACGAAGCAATCCAGTGCGGCACCTCAGCACTGGATTGCTTCGCTTCGCTCGCAATGACAAACCGAGAGGTTGTTGCCGCAACATCAGTTCGTCTGGCTCTGAACCACGATCGGCGTGATGTCCTGGAACCAGCTCTGGACTTGCACAAAGCCCTTCAGTCGCGGGGACAGGGCGCGCGGATTGAGATCCGACACGATGAACACGCGCGCCGCATCCTTGGTGGTGATCTCGTGGATCTTGGTGAGCAGCTTGTCCTGCTCGGCCTCATCGAACGTGGCCAGAACCTGGTCGCCGAGCTCGTCGACCTCCTTGTTCTGATACCAGCCCCAGTTGGGTCCGAGCGGCGTGCGGTTGGCGGTGGTGAACGGTTTGACGATCCCGCTTAACGGGTCGGTGGCGCCGTTACTGAAGTTCACGGCGTCATATTGCGGGTACTTCGGCACGCCCTTGTAGAAGACATCGATCACCGTGTTCCAGTCGAGCACGTCGAACCTGACCTTGAAGCCGACCGCTTCGAGCTGTGCCTTGACCAGCTCGTTCATCGGCAGCGGCTGCATCTGGCCGGACCCGGACGTGGAGATCGCGACAAATATCTCACACGGATAGCAGTTGGCTTCCTTGAGCAGCGCCGTCGCCTTCTCCGGGTTCCATTTGTATTCGAACGGGTGTCCGTAGTTGCGCTGCGACGGCGTGTAGGTGGCGTAGCTCGGGATCGCCACGCCTTCCAGCATCTCGACCATTTCGTCGCGATTGATGGCGTAATTCGCCGCCTGGCGCACGCGCAGGTCCTGGAATGGGCCGCGCTGGAAATTCAACAGGTAGGGCCAGATGTGGGGGTAGGGATGGGTGATCACGTTCATGCCGGCGGATTTGAGCCGCGGGATCATGTCGGGTGATGGGGCTTCGATGAAATCAACCTGGCCGCTCAGCAGCGCGGCGGCGCGGGTCGTCGCCTCCGGCATCGGCAGCAGTACGACCCGATCCTGCTTGGGAACGCGATTGGGGTCCCAGTAATCCGGGTTCTTCACCAGCTCGAGGCGCTCGTGCGGAACGACCTTATCGAACCGGTAGGGGCCAGTCCCCGAGGGTGCGTTGGCGTAGACCTTATAGTCATTGCCGGCCTTCTCCAGCGCGCATTTGGACATCATCAGCACGAACGGCAAATTATAGGGCATCAGCGAGTTCACCTGCTTGGTGTAGATCGCGATGGTCATGTCATCGACCTTCTCCACATGGTCGATGTCGTTGGTTCGCGAGCGCGCGCGGGCGAAGTTCGCTGGGCTGAAGGCCGGGCTCTTGTCGGACATCAGCCGCTCGAAGTTCCAAATGGCGACGTCGGCGTTCCAGGCGCAGCCGTCATGGAACTTCACGCCCGGGCGCAACTTCAGCACCCAGCGTTTGTGGTCGTTGGGGTCGACCGCCCATTCGGTCGCGAGCCCGGGTTTGAGCCGCACCTCGACACCGGCTTTCGACATGTCCCAGTTGATGAGCCCGTCGTAGAGGTTGAAGCCGACGAAGCGGTAGCCTTCAAATCCCTGGTCGGGCTGGCCGGTCCAGTCCGGGATGTCGCCGGCGGTCATGGCGATCCGCAGCACGGCCTCGGCGCGAACCGGAAGGGCGGATGAGGTGGCGATTGCGAGAGCCAGCCCGGCGGCAGCAAACACAGTCCTGGTCGTCGTTGACACCGCGCCATACCTCCAAGATCTGAATCGGGACGGGTGCTGCGCTGCAAGGCCGGTGCCAGTCACGGCCTAGAAATCAGCCGCGATTGCTGACGCTATTTTGGTCAAGACCGGCGCGCGCCGCCCAAGAATTATCCGAGCCAAGTTAGCGGCTTGAATTCAATTGTATTTCGCAACAAACCCTCGGTGCATGCCGCGGTCGCATGCTCAACATTTCTGCGTCACGCAGCATTGCTAGGCAGAGATCGACTTGCATAAACTTAAGCCAGCGCCTGCCCGGTCATGTTCCAACGAAACGGTAAAGCGATCTGCCGCGAGGCGGCGCGCGAGATCATGTGAAGGAGTCCGACGGTGACCCACCACCATCTCAAAGCCGGCCCAGAGACCTGCCATTGGGGTTATTTCGATCCGAGGCTCAAGCCGGTGCTGGCGATCAAGAGCGGCGATGAGGTCACGGTGGACAGCGTATCCGGAAATCCGGAGTTCATGCCCGACCCGGCCAAGTTCGGCATTCCGCCGGAGCTGAAGGAAATCCACGCCCGTACCGAGCATGGGCCGGGCCCGCACATTCTCACCGGACCGATCTTTGTCGAAGGTGCCACGCCGGGGCGTGTCCTCGAGGTGCGGATCCTGGATGTGTCGCTGCGCCAGAACTGGGGCTACAACGTCATTCGTCCGCTCGCCGGGGCCCTGCCGGATGATTTCGATGAGCAGCGCAACATCTTTATTCCGCTCGACAAGGCGCGCATGGTCGGCACCCTGCCGTGGGGTTTGGAGCTTGAGCTCGCGCCGTTCTTCGGCGTCATGGGTGTCGCACCGCCAGAGGGCTGGGGACGCATCACCTCAATCGTGCCGCGCGCCATGGGGGGCAACCTCGACAACAAGGAACTCGGCGCCGGCGCGACGCTCTACCTACCGGTGTTCCGCGAGGGCGCGCTGTTCTCCTGCGGCGACGGCCACGGGGTGCAGGGCGACGGCGAGGTCTGCGTCACCGCCATCGAGACGGCGCTGCAGGGCCGCTTCCAGTTCATCGCCCGCAATGATTTGACCTTCACCTATCCGCGTGCCGAAACCGCGACCCACTACATCACCATGGGGATGGACCCGGACCTCGACCAGTGCACCGTCATGGCGCTGCGCGACATGCTGGTGCTGCTCGGCGAGAAAGCGAACTTGTCGCGCGAGGATGCCTACACGCTTTGCAGTCTCGCGGCGGATGTGCGCGTCACCCAGCTCGTGAATGGCTCCAAGGGCATCCACGTGATGATCGCGAAGTCGATCGTGCACCCGACCAAGGATGCGGCTTAGTGTTGTGAGCTTCACAGCAACAAGTATCTAATGGGAACCACAAACCGAGCACCAAACGTCTCCCCCCCGCGAGCGAAGCGAGTGGCGGGGAGGGATGGGGTGGGGGGCTCTCTTGTTTGTTGACCACGCGCGCCGCTTGCCCCCACCCCCGACCCCTCCCCGCGCGCTTCGCGCGGGGGAGGGGAGGACAAAACCGAGGAGTAGGAGTTCATGTCTCAAAAACCCAAGGCGCGCATTGCGCATCTGGCGGGTTCCACCGCGACCATTCAGAACACGCCGCCGCTCGTCACATCAAACAAAGCCCGGCTCAAATACGGGCTGCCGCCGCGCAAGAATGCGGATGGGTCGATCCCGGTGTTTGATGGCCTGCGCGCGCAGCGGCTGGCAGCGCCGGCCAAGGTCTACGTCGAGCAGTTCTCCGCGCATCCGCTCGAGGCCGACGCGGCCGAGCTCTACGCGCCGCCCGACGGTTATGTCGGCAAGGACGGCGCGTTCAGCAAAACGAGCCAGAGCCCCGACGACAAGCCGGTTTACGAGGTCGAGCTCAGCCCCGAGGACGGGCTTTATCCGCTGCCCTACATGGCGATCCAGGCCGACGGCAATCCGTGGGACGAGGAATGCGCGAGCCCCGGCGCGCCGGCGGAAAAAGCCCGTCAGGGCTTCTTCCCCGATGGATCGCGCAGCTTCGAGGAAATCGACCGTTTCTCCATCGGCGTCGACGGCATGGCGAGCGCGATCTCGCAGCTCGCCACCGTCGACTTTTATCGCGGTGCGCCGCCGAGCGGCTACACCAAGGGGCTGCCCGCGCATCTGCGCACCGATAAGGGCGAGGGCGACATTCCGCCGGAAGTGCGCGGCGTCGATTTCTATCCCTACAAGCCCTATCACCTCGCGTTCGCCCCGCAGCGACCGATGCTCGCGAAGGTGACGAACGACATGCAGGCGCTGATGTGGAGCGGCCAATATGACGGCGTGATCTGGACGCAGGGCAGTCCGCAGGTCGAGGAGACCGCGTACTGGTTCAATTTGTTGATCGACACCACGCGGCCGATCTGCGGCAACGCCGCCCAACGTCCGCAAGGCCAGGTCAGCGCCGACGGGCCCGCGAACATCATCGACTCGGTCAGGTTCATTGCGTCGCGCGTTTGGGAGGACGAGCAGGGCCGCAACCGCTGCGGCACGGTCGTCATCCAGGAGCAGCAATTCTTCGCCGCGCGCGAGGTCGCCAAGGTGGACGCGCGGCCGGGCGGCTATGTGGCGACCGGTGGCCACGGCGGTATCATCGGCCAGATCACCCATCGCGGTGCGATGCATCTCACCTACCTGCCGGCCTACAAACACACTTACAAATCCGAGGTCAGGCTCACCGTTCTGCCGGCGAGCGTCAAAGCGGCGCGCAAGAGCGCGGGTGGGATCGAGCTAATCGACGTTCCAGTCAAAGACGAGAGCGGCAAGCTCTTGGCCGACGCGATCCCGGTCGTCTCCATCATGAAGGACGGCAGCTATTGCGGGATCGACTTCGGCGATGATCCCGAGCTCGAGATCGACATGATCGCCTCGATCGAGCACAAGCTCGCCATGGGGCGCCTCGCCGGCTTCGTGATCGAAGGCCTGGTTCCCTATGGCTCGCTTCCATCGACCGCCCGCCATAACCTCATGGTACGGGCCGCGTTCAGCGGCATCCCGGTGGCCAAGGTCGGCCGCAACGCGCCGGAAGGCTTTGCCGACCCGCACGAGTTCCAGATCGCGGGCTCGAACCTCACGGCGACCAAGGCGCGCTTCCTGCTGATGGCCTGCCTGCTCAAGTTCGGCAGCTACCCGCCGGCGAAGGACCCAGCCAACCCGACCCCGCAGGAGGTCGCGGCCGTGAAGGCCGCCGTGGCCAAGTATCAGGAAGTTTTCGACACGCATTGAGCGGAGCGTGGGGCACGGCGGTGCGCCCTCTTACCCTCCCCCTTGTGGGGAGGGTCGGCTCCCGAAGCGCGTAGCGCGTAGGGAGCCGGGGTGGGGGTAGGAGTGTGATGCGAGGCGTGTGCCCCAAACAGCGACCCCCACCCCGCTCGCTTCGCTCGCGACCCTCCCCACAAGGGAGGGTAAAGCACCCTCCCTTGAAAACGCGGCCCTGACACCACATTGTGCCAGGGCATGGGCAGTCCGGCAGACGATTATCTGATCCGTCCCGATCCGCAGGATCCGCGGCTCACCGAGCGCGTATCCGGGGTCGATCAGACCGGCGCGCCGATCACCACCTCGGTCACGGTGGAGCGGCCGCTCACGATCTTCCTCAATGGTCAGGAGATCGTGACGGCGATGACCATCAACGACTACCCCGACTATCTGGCGCTCGGCTATCTGCTCAATCAGAACATGCTGCGCGTCGACGACGAGGTGACCGGCGTCGACTACGATGAAGAGCTGTCCGTCGTCGTGGTTCGCACCGGGCGCGCCACCGACTATGAGCAGAAGCTCAAGAAGAAGGTGCAGACCTCCGGCTGTGCTCAGGGCACGGTGTTCGGCGACCTCATGGATGTGATCGAGCAGGCGCGCCTACCCGACGTCGAGCTGCGCACCTCCTGGCTCTATCGCCTGACCAATGTGATCAACACGACGCCGTCGCTCTATCTGGAAGCCGGCGCGATCCACGGCTGCGTGCTGGCGCGCGCGGATAAGCCGCTGGTCTACATGGAGGACGTCGGGCGCCACAACGCGGTCGACAAGATTGCCGGCTGGATGTTTCGCCACCAGGTGCGGGCGGACGACAAGATCTTCTACACCACCGGCCGGCTCACCTCCGAGATGGTGATCAAGTGCGTGCGCATGGGCATTCCGATCCTGATCTCACGCTCGGGCTTCACCGCGTGGGGCGTCGAACTCGCCCGCAGGGCGAACCTCACCTTGATCGGGCGCGCCCGCGGCAAGCGCTTCGTCGCGCTCGCCGGCGAGAGCCGGATCGTGTTTGATCAGGACCTCGCCTACGTGGAAGACGAAAGCGCCAAGCATCGGCGCAAGGCCGCGGTTTATGACGACTGAGCGTCCGCGCACGGTCGGCCTCGTGCTGGCGGGCGGGCTGGCGCGACGCATGGGCGGTGGCGACAAGGCCCTCATCCAAATCGGCGGTGCGGCGATCCTCGATCGCGTGCTCGCCGTCCTGCGCGGGAGCTGCGACCCGATCATCCTCAACGCCAACGGCGACCCGGCTCGCTTTGCCCGCTACGGCCTGCCGGTCATCGCCGACAGCGTGCCGGATTTCGCCGGCCCGCTGGCCGGCATCCTGGCCGGCCTCGACTGGGCCGCCGCCAACGCGCCTGGAACCGAATGGCTCGTCAGCGTGCCCGGCGATTGTCCGTTCCTGCCGGCCGATCTTGTGGACCGGCTGCACGCCGCACGGGCGGAAACCGGGACGCCGCTCGCCTGCGCGCGCTCGGGTGACTGGCGCCACCCCGTCGTCGGTCTCTGGCGGGTCGACCTGCGCGAGGACCTGCGCCACGCGCTCACCGTCGAGGACTTGCGCAAGATCGAGATCTGGACCGCCCGCCACGGGGTCGCGATTGCGTCGTGGCCCGATCAGCCGATCGATCCGTTCTTCAACGTGAACACGCCGGACGACGTTGTGACGGCAGACCGTGTTGCGAAGCAACAAGAAAATGTGTGATCTTTGTTATTTGATTGATGATATGAATATTTCGGGGAACAACGGGAGGACCAAACCATGCGCGCCTTTTTCCTCGCCTGCGTCATCGCCGTGATACTCGCGATCGGTGGCTACTACGCCCTGAGCGCGATCCAGGAGCCGGTGGCGGAAGCGTTCAGCTCGAGCGCGGTGCGGCTCAATTCGTAAGCGTCGCATAGGAGAGGAAACCGACCGTCGTGCCGGGCGCCACGGTGGTGACGTCCTCACCGAGCTCGACCAAGCCATCGGTTTCCGTTAGCGATGTGATAATCCCGGCGCCGTCTTTCGGGTATTTGATCGCCTCAACCTCGCCGGACGGCGTTGACCGCAGAGTCACCCGCACATATTCGCGGCGATCCTTGCGCTTCTTGTAAGTGAAGCCCGCGCGTACCGGCATAGCAAGAAACGGTTCGGGTAAGGCGCCGGCGAGGCGCAGCAGCAGCGGCCGCACCACGCGCACAAACGTCACAAACACCGCGGCCGGATTGCCCGGCAAGCCGACGAACGCGGCGCCTGTGTTTGCTCCTGACGAGATCACCGCCATGGCGACCGGCCGCCCCGGCTTGATGCCGACGCGCCAGAACACGAGCCGGCCGATCGACTCGACCGCATCGCGGACATGATCGGCCTCCCCGGTCGAAACGCCGCCGGAGGTCAGCACCAGGTCGTGATCCGCGGCCGCTGTCTTGAGCGCCGCAGCCAGGGTCGTGGGCTCGTCGGGCAGGATGCCCAGATCAGTGACCTGCGCGCCGAGCCGTTCCAACAATCCGTCGAGCAGGAACCGGTTGGCATCAAACAAAGCTGGCCCCGGGCGAGCCGATCCTGGTTCAACAATTTCATCGCCCGTGGAGAAGATCGCGACCCGCACGCGTCGGCGCACCGGCACGTCGGTCAAACCCACGGCAGCGACCAGCGCGAGATGCTGGGCGGCGAGCCGCCGGCCGGCGGGCAAAATCAAACTCCCGGCGCGCACGTCCTCGCCGGCGAGCCGGCGGTTGGACCCCGGCTTGAGCCCCGGCGGCAGCAGCACCAGGTCGCCCTCGAGGCGGCAATCTTCCTGCATGAACACGGTGTCGGAGCCGGCCGGCATCGGCGCGCCGGTGAAGATGCGCGCCGCCTCTCCGGGATGAAGTGCGGTCTCCGGCCGATGTCCGGCGGTGATGCGGTCCACGACCTTGAGGCTGGTTTCCGCTGCGGGATCGAGGTCCTGGCTGCGCACCGCAAAGCCATCGACCGCCGAGTTGTCGAACGGCGGAAGGTCGGTGCCGGCGACCACATCGCTCGCCAGCACCCGCCCGTGCGCGGCCCGCAGCGCAACCCGTTCCTGCTCGGCGACCGGCGTCACGCGCTCGG
>JAFAXD010000540.1 GCA_019241285.1 Xanthobacteraceae bacterium
CCGGTGATGATCAACGTGCTCACCGCGATCCGCGCCGTCGATCATGATCTCATCAACCTGGCGCGTTCGTTCAAGGCGACACGCGCGCAGATTTTCTGGAAGATCGAGTTCCCCGCTTCGATGCCGGCCACCTTTGCGGGCCTGCGCATCGCGTCCACTTTGGCGGTGGTGGGTGTGGTGGTTGGCGAGCTGGTCGGCGGCAACGTCGGGCTAGGTTTCCTGCTGTCATTCGGAGAGGGCCAGGCCAACACCGCGATGGTGTTCGTGGCGATCGTGATGCTCACAATCGTCGGCGGCATCGCCTACCTGGCGGTGATCCTCGCCGAGCGCCGCGTGCTGCACTATCTGCCGTCGCGTGGCTATCAAGGCTTTTGATTGTTTGTCGCGATGCCCTACACGCGCTCCACGAAACGGTCCAGGATGCGCTTTTCACCAGCCTTGTCGAACTGGATGATCAGCTTGTTGCCTTCCACGTGGGTGACGTTGCCGTTGCCGAACTTGAGGTGGAACACGCGGTCGCCGACCAAGTAAGGCGAGACCGTGCCGGTCGATTTGGCGACCAATTCGCCCTCGATCGTCGCCGGTGCGACGTGGGTCCGCGCGGAGCGGTTGCTCCAAGCAGGTGGTGCACTGGCTTCGGCGATGCGGCGCGCGCGCAACGCGGACGCCTCCGCATCGTCGCCCTCCTCGTAGCGCGGCGTGGCAAACGGCGATGATGGCTCGCCGTAGTCGACATCCTGGCTCTCGTCCTCGAATTCGCGCCGGCCACGCCGCTGAGCCCGCTGCCAGCCGGGGGTGCGATAGCTCGAGCCGAAAGTCTCCATGGTGTCGAAACGCGAGCCGTAGTTGCCGTAAGCGGAAAATCCGCCGAACCCGCCCTGCGACTCGGTTACTTCCACATTCGCCTCGGGCAGCTCGTCGATGAAGCGTGAGGGCAGCGAGGACGACCAGGAGCCGTGAATACGCCGGTTGGCGACGAAGGAAATCTTGGCGCGCCGACGGGCCCGCGTGAGCCCGACATGCGCGAGCCGGCGCTCTTCTTCGAGCCCGGCGCGGCCCTGGTCATCGAGCGAGCGCTGATGCGGCAGCAGGCCTTCCTCCCAGCCGGGCAGGAACACGGTGTCGAACTCGAGACCTTTGGCCGAGTGTAAGGTCATGATCGACACCGCGTCGGCGTCAGCGCCACCGTCCGCATCCATCACCAGGGCGACGTGCTCGAGAAAACCTTGCAGGTTCTCGAACTCCTCCATGGAGCGCACCAGCTCCTTGAGGTTCTCGAGCCGGCCGGCTGCGTCAGCCGAGCGCTCCTTCTGCCACATGTCGGTATAACCCGACTCATCGAGCACGATCTCAGCCAACTTGTTGTGCTCGACGCTGTCGCGCTGTCCGCGCCAGCGATCGAACGATGCGACGACATCGCGCAACGCGGCCCGCGGCTTGGGCTTGAGCTCCTCCGTCCCCGCCACGGCGCGGGCCGCTTCCAGCAAGGGCACGCCGGCCGCGCGCGCACGGTCATGCAGCAGTTTGACGGTCGCGTCGCCGAGGCCGCGCTTGGGCACGTTGACGATGCGCTCGAAGGCAAGATCGTCGGCCGGTTGGTGCACGAGGCGCAGATAAGCAAGCGCATCGCGGATTTCGGCACGCTCGTAGAAGCGTGGGCCGCCAATCACCCGGTAGGGCAATCCGAGCGTGACGAAGCGGTCTTCAAACTCGCGCATCTGGAAGGAGGCGCGCACCAGGATCGCAATCTCGTTGAGCGAATGTCCCTGCCGTTGCAGTTGTTCGATGTCTTCGCCGACCGCGCGGGCTTCCTCCTCGGAATCCCAGGCTGACGTGACCGTGACTTTCTCACCGTCCTCGTCTTCGGTGTGCAGCGTCTTGCCAAGTCGACCTTCGTTATGAGCGATGAGGTGCGCCGCCGCCGCCAGGATATGGCCGGTTGAACGGTAATTGCGTTCCAGGCGAATAATCCGCGCACCAGGAAAGTCGTGCTCGAAGCGGAGGATGTTGTCGACTTCGGCGCCGCGCCAGCCGTAGATCGACTGATCGTCATCGCCGACACAGCAGATATTCTTGGTGCTGACGTCGGGCGTGCCGACGTCGGTCAAAGGTTGCGGCGGCGACGACACCTCCGGTCCGGTAAGTGAACGCGCTGGCGCGCTGCGCTGCGCCAGCAAGCGCAGCCACAGATACTGCGCCACGTTGGTGTCCTGATATTCGTCGACCAGGATGAACTTGAAGCGAGCCTGGTAGCCGCGCAGGACCTCCGGGTGCTCGCGGAACAGCCTGATGTTCTCCAACAGCAGGTCGCCGAAATCGGCCGCGTTGAGGACCTTCAGCCGCTCCTGGTAGGCTTTGTAGAGATTGAGCCCGCGACCATTGGCAAAGCTCGCCGCTTCGCCAGCCGGGGCTTGTGCGGGGGTGAGGCCGCGATTTTTCCAGCCGTCGAGCATGGCGGCGAACACGCGCGCCGGCCAACGTTTCTCATCGATATTGTCGGCTTCGATGAGCTGCTTGATCAGCCGGATCTGATCGTCGGTGTCGAGGATGGTGAAGTCGGGCCGCAACCCCACCAGCTCGGCGTGGTGGCGCAGAATACGTGCCCCGATCGAGTGGAAGGTGCCGAGCCACGGCATCCCCTCGACGATCTGACCGACCATCTGCCCGACCCGCCCCTTCATTTCGCGGGCGGCCTTGTTGGTAAACGTCACCGCCAGCACTTCCGACGGGCGCGCCCGGCCCAGGCTCAAGATATGGGCGATCCGGGTGGTAAGCACGCGCGTCTTGCCGGTACCGGCGCCGGCCAGCACCAGCACCGGTCCGTCCAGGGTCTCGACGGCTTCACGCTGCTCGGGATTGAGGCCATGCAGGTAGGGGGCGCCGCCAGCCGCGCGGGCACGCGCGGCTATCCCGCCAGGCGCGGGCCTGTGCGGCGGCGCGTCGGTGCGCTGATGCGGATCGGTCACGGCAAATCCTGATTCTCCCACGGCCCAAGATGGCACTCGGGAGGCCGATTTGCGAGGGGGAGGGGAGCTAGTTGCCCTTCATCCCGACGCTGCGGCCGGCGGCAGCGGGACGCGGCAGCCGGGCGTGGGAATCGGCCATTTTCTCGAGCCGATCCAGCACGCCCTGCGGGAACGGCGCACTGCGCTTGGCGTCCATGTCCACATGCAGTGCGAGGTTTTCGGAGGTCGCTGAAACCACGTTTTTCGCGGTCTGGATCAGCTGCTCGAAGTAATGCACGCGCTTCTTGTCGTGGCCGAGCAGCTGGAACGTGACCCGCACCGGATCACCCGCGTGCAATTCGCCCAAATAACGCACATGAACCTCGGCCGTGTAGAGGGAGTGCCGGCGCTTCTTCACATAGTCGAGGCCGACCCCAAGCAGCTCGTAGGCTTCATCGACGGCGCGATCGAACAGCACGTTGTAGTAGGCCATGTTGAGATGGCCATTGTAATCGATCCATGCCGGTTCGACCCGCATGATCGAGGAGACGAACGGGGCAAAGAACAGCGGTTCCAGATCGCTGCGCTCGAGCATGGGGCTCCAACCAATGGACGAGGTAACCCGCATAGTGATTGAGTGCGGCGGTTCTTGCAAGTGACGAGGAACACAATCGTGCCGGCCCGGATCAAAAACATCCTCTTCATCATGTGCGACCAGCTGCGCTGGGATTATCTGTCCTGCTACGGCCACCCCACGTTGAAGACGCCGCATATTGACGGGCTCGCCGCCCGCGGCACGCGTTTTACCCGTGCTTATGTGCAGTCGCCGATCTGTGGGCCCTCGCGCATGAGCTTCTACACCGGGCGCTATATGCAATCGCATGGCTCGAACTGGAATGGCATCCCATTGCGCGTGGGCGAACTGACGATGGGCGACTACCTGCGCCCGCTGGGCGTGCAGACCGTGTTGGTGGGCAAAACCCACATGGTGGCCGACCGCGAAGGCATGCAGCGGCTTGGCGTCGATCCCAAATCGATCATCGGGGTGCGCGTGTCGGAATGCGGCTTCGACCCTTTCGACCGCGACGACGGCCTGCACGCACGCGGCCCGGATGGCGGCTACGACGCGGAACAACCGCGCTACAAGGAATACCTGAACTCCAAAGGCTATCCGGGCGACAACCCCTGGCATGACTATGCGAACGCGGCCGTGGGTGAGGGCAATGGGCTCGCATCAGGCTGGGCCATGCACAATGCGCGCAAGCCCGCACGTGTGCGCGAGGAGGATTCGGAGACGCCCTACATGACGCGCCGGGCGATGGAATTCATCGACCAGGCACAAGACACGCCATGGTGCGTGCACCTATCCTACATCAAGCCACACTGGCCCTACATCGCGCCCGCTCCCTACAACGACATGTACACGGCCGATGATGTGATTGACCCGGTGCGTGCGGAGAGCGAGCGCGCTGATCCACACCCGGTGTTTCGCGAATTCATGGCGGCGCGGGTCAGTCACAGCTTTTCGCGCGACGAGGTGCGGCGCGAGGTCATCCCGGTCTACATGGGACTGATCAAACAGATTGATGATCAAATGGGCGTGCTGTTCGGGTTTCTCGAGCAACGCGGATTGTTCGATAATACGATGATCGTGTTCACGTCCGATCATGGGGATTACCTGGGCGATCACTGGCTCGGTGAGAAGGAGTTCTTCCACGAGCCTTCGGTGAAGATTCCGCTCATTATCTACGACCCGGCCGCAGATGCGACGCGCGGCAGCGTGTGTGACGAGTTGGTCGAGGCGATCGACCTTGCCCCGACCTTTCTCGACGCGCTCGGCGCCGATCCGGAGCAACAATCACACCGGCTCGAAGGCCGCTCGCTCATGCCGTTACTGCGGAATGATGCGGCACTAGCCTGGCGGAACTATACGATCAGCGAATACGACTATTCGGTCCAGCCCATCGCCGAGGCGCTGGGCGTAGCGCCGCGCGACGCGCGCCTGTTCATGATCGCCGATAAGCGCTGGAAACTGATCCATGCCATTGGGTTCCGGCCGATGCTGTTCGACTTGCTGAACGACCCCGACGAGTTGAACGACCTCGGCGCTGATCCAGCCTACGCGGGCGAGCGACAACGATTGGAGGCCGCGCTGGCGCGGTGGGGCCTACGGCTCTCGCAACGGCAGACGCGCTCGGACCAGCAAATTCGCGCCATGCGGGGAAAAGCCGAACGGCGGGGCATCCTGATCGGGGTGTGGGACGAGACCGATGTCGCGCCCGAGTTGTGGTCCGGCTACTTGGGAGACGCAAAATGACCGGCCCGTTTGTGCGGTCCGTATTGCTTGCGTTGCTCGGCTGCGTGATGGCGACAGGAGCGTTTGCCCAATCCGGGCCGATTCGCATCATCTTCCCGTATGCGGCGGGCGGCAGCGGTGATGCCACAGCGCGGCTTCTAGCTGACAAGCTGCAAACGAGCCTCGGACAGACCGTGCTGGTCGAGAACCGTACCGGCGGTGCCGGCCGCATCGGGGTGAATGCGGTCAAGAATGCGGCTCCGGACGGAAACACATTGTTGTTCACGCCGTTCGCGGCAGTGACGATCTATCCATTCGCCTACCGCTCCCTCGACTATGACCCGTTCACCGACCTCGCGCCGATTACCCAGGTCTGTTCGTTTGATTTCGCCCTCGCGGTGCGATCGGACTTCTCCGCGAAGACACCGCAGGAACTGGTGACCTGGTTGAAGGCGAACCCGGACAAAGCCCAATACGGCTCGCCAGGGGCGGGCGCCTTGCCGCATTTCTTCGGCCTGCTGTTCGGACGCGCTGCGGGGGTCGAGATGACGCACATCGCCTACAAAGGCACAGCGCCCGCGCTTTCGGATCTGCTCGGCGCCCAGATTCCGATGGTCTCCTCGACGGTCAGCGACTTTCTGGAGTTGCATCGCACCGGCAAGATCCGCGTCATTGCGACTTCCGGCGAGGAGCGCACGACAGACCTGCCGGATGTGCCGACGTTCAAGGAAAGCGGGATCGATATCGTTGGCAGCGGCTGGTACGGGATGTTTGCTCCTGCACGCACGCCGCCCGATGAGGTCGCGCGTCTCAACGCCGCCCTGGTTGCTGCGTTGGCGTTGCCGGACCTCAAGACGCGCATCACCAGTTTCGGGCTCAAACCCACCGGAACGTCGCCGGCGCAACTGGCTGCCATTCAGCGCGCCGACGCGGACAAGTGGGGGCCGATCGTCAAGGCATCCGGATTCGTCGCCGATTAGATCCGGTTCAGCGCGACGTGCTCTTGTTGTTGGTCAGCGACTGCGCCTGTTGCAGATGCTTCTGCAAGGTCGGCAGAGTCTGATTTGCATAATCGCCGACCGGATCGTTCTGCTTTTTCGCGGCCTGCTGATACTTCTGAATATCCTGCTTGTGATCCTGCACCATCTCCTTGGCAAACTGCTGATCGAACGCGGCGCCGGAAAGCTTGGACATCTTCTCGTACAGGGCCTTCTGTTTGGCGTTTGGCTCGGTCGGTGGCGTCACGCCGATCTGATTGGCGACCGCCGTTGCTTTCTGGTTGGCATCCGCGTGATCGGTCGCCAGCATCTGGCCGAACGACTTCACGCCGTCGCTCTGGCCTTTGTCCTGGGCGAGCTTGCCCATCTGCACTTCGGCGAGATTGCCTTCGATCGCGTCCTTGATGAAGGTCTGGTCCCGCTTGTCGGCCGCCCATGCCGAGGTCACTGCGAACGCCGCCGTCATGGCGATCAAAATCAATTTATGCCTCATGGTCGACTCTCCCTGGTTGCTGCGCAGCGTCATCGCGGCGAGAACGCGCGGCTGTGCAGCTAAGTTCCGGGCCTGCGGAGCCGGTGGTGGCATCCGCACGGTAAATTCGTTACAGGTTCCAGTCGAACCGCGATGCGACCTTTCAGTCCGATCGCGCCACCGGTCTTGATCGCGACGCGGCAAGCTCGTGGAATAACGTCCGCCTCTACTCGGATCACGACGGCAATGTGTATCAGCACGCGGACGACGGCTGGCAGCGGCGCACCCAGGACGGCTGGCAGCGCACGGACGACCAGCGCACCACCGATGATCTCGATCGCGAGCGCTCGAGCCGCGACACCGGCGATCGGCGCGTCGACGATTCGGATCGGCGTGGCGCCTTCGACGAGGACCGCTTTGGCGGTGAGCGAGCGGATCGCGGTGAACGCGCCGACCGGGGCGAGCGCTTCGGCGGCCGCGCCGGCGGCCGACGCCGCTGAGCGGGGGCGGGCCGGCGGAAAAGGCAAAGGTCATGCTTGAAAAGCCCAAGCCTGAAACGGTCCAACGCGCGATCGGCGAGCTTGCAGCACTGTTTGGCAATCGGCTCGTCACCTCTCAGGCCGTGCGTGAACAGCACGGTCACACGACCACATGGCACCATAACGAGCCGCCGGATGCGGTGGTCTTTGCTCAATCCACGGAAGACGTGCAGCGCATCGTTGGTGTCTGCGCCAAGCACGCGATCCCGGTCATTCCGTTCGGAACCGGCACGTCGCTCGAGGCACACGTCAATGCGCCGCTCGGCGGGGTTTCAATCGACTTGCGCGACATGAACCGGGTTCTCGCCGTGCACGCGGAGGATCTGGATTGTGTCATCGAGCCCGGGGTCACTCGTAAGACGCTCAACGAGCATCTGCGCGACCAGGGCCTGTTCTTCCCGATCGATCCTGGTGCCGACGCGTCGCTCGGGGGAATGACAGCAACGCGCGCGTCGGGCACCAACGCCGTGCGCTACGGGACCATGAAAGACAATGTCCTGTCGCTCAAAGCCGTGCTTGCCAATGGCGAACTGATCAAGACCGCGAGCCGCGCCAAGAAATCATCCGCCGGGTATGATCTGACGCGGCTATTTGTTGGATCGGAAGGCACGCTCGGCGTGATCACCGAGATCACGCTCAAGCTCGCCGGAATTCCCGAGGCGATCGCAGGCGGCGTGTGCCCATTCGCAACGGTCGAGGATGCCTGCAACGCGACCATCGCGACCATCCAATCGGCGATTCCGGTCGCACGAATCGAGTTGCTGGATGAAATCCAAGTCAGGGCCTGCAACGCCTATTCCAAACTCACCTTGCCGGAACAGCCGATGTTGTTCGTCGAGTTTCACGGCAGCTCGGCCGGCGTCGCGGAGCAATCGGAACGGTTCGGCGAGATTGCGCGTGAGTTTGGTGGCGGCCCGTTTGAGTGGGCGACACGGGCTGAAGATCGCTCGCGGATCTGGCAGGCGCGTCACGATGCGTATTTTGCGGCTCGCGGTCTGCGACCGGGCACGCAAGGGCTGGCAACGGATGTATGCGTGCCGATCTCGCGGTTGGCCGAATGCGTGACCGAAACTCAGCGCGACATCGTCGAAAACCAACTCCTGGCGCCGATCGCCGGGCACGTTGGCGATGGGAATTTTCACGTCTTGCTGTCAATCGATATCAACGATCCCGACGAGGTGCGGCGGGCCGACGGGTTCCTGGAACGATTGGTGGACCGCGCGCTCGCCATGGAGGGCACCTGCACAGGCGAGCACGGAGTGGGGGAGGGCAAGCTCAAATACCTTGCCGCTGAGCATGGCGAGGAGGTGCTCACGCTCATGCGATCCATCAAGCGCGCGCTCGACCCGCAAGGAATCATGAACCCCGGCAAGATCGGCTCGTAACCGACCGGGGCAAGTCGGCCTGCCTGCTGCGACACATCACGCTGGCAGGCGCCTTGCCAGTATTTGTTCATAATGCACTTGTAGATTCCGCAACGCGAAACCTTTTAAGGCCCGGGATACGGCAAGCTTGCAGACGACGCTGCTCACATTGGGGATTACCCTGATCCTGGCGCTGGTGACCGCGCTGGTCGGGCCAGCGTTTGTCGACTGGGGCCGTTTCCGCACCAATTTCGAGGCCCAGGCCAGCCGGCTGGCGGGTCAGTCCGTCCGCATAAGCGGTCCAATTAGTGTGCGCCTGCTGCCGATACCGATGGTCCGGTTGCAGGGGATCGACGTCGGGCCGCCGGCTGCCAAGGCGACCATGAGCGCGCGCGAGATTAATGCGCAGCTGTCGCTTCCCTCGTTGATGCGCGGACAGGTGCGCGCAGCCGTCTTGCGCGTTGACGCGCCCCGCTTTGCGCTGCAGCGAGATGCCCAAGGGCGTGTAGCGGGCCCCCCGCTCGTGGCGAGCGACGTCACAATCGACCATATCGTGGTGCACGAGGGCCGCATTCGGGTGACCGACGCGGCGAGTGCCGCGGGCAGCGTGGTGGACCACTGGTCTTTCGATGGCGACGTACGCGCCCCCAATGGTCCGATCCGCGGTGAGGGGGCATTTGTTGTCGAAGATCAAACATATAACTACCGCATCCAGACGAGCCGTGGCTCGGACGGCGGCATCAAGTTGCGCCTTGGCGTTGATCCGGCTGACCGGCCGCTAAGCATCGAGAGCGAAGGAACACTGAGCTTCGAGGACGGCGCTCCTCATTATGATGGCAGCCTGAAGCTGGCGCGCCCGGCCGGGCTTGCCCTGTCGAGCGGCCAGACCGTGGCCAGCGATCCCTGGCAGGTCAGCAGCAAATTGAAGATCGACACCTCCGCGGCATTGTTCGATCAGGTCGATTTCCAGTACGGACCGGACGAGAGGGCAGTGCATCTGACCGGGACGGCCGACCTTCAGTTTGGCGGGGGCGCCCGGATCAATGCTGTATTGACGGCGCGGCAGATTGATCTGGATCGCGCCCTGGTGATGACGGATCCCGCTGCCCGGCGGCCTGCGGCGACCGTACGCGGCTTGCTGGAGACGCTCGGCGGCGTGCGTCTGCCGTTGCCGCTAACGGTGGGGATCGGAATAGACGCGGTCACGCTCGGCGGCGGCATGGTGCAGTCCGTTCGCGCTGATCTCAGCGCAGACGCGAAGGCGGTCAGCATCGACACGCTGGAGTTCCGGGCCCCCGGTTACGCCCAGGTGCGGTTGAGCGGCCGTCTTGACGCGGCCCAGTGGGAATTTGCAGGCCCGATCGCGCTCGATGCGCCCGATCCCAAGACCCTGTTGGCCTGGTTGGATGGCATCGAATTGCCCAATCTGCCGATCGGTGCGCTTGCGTTGCGGGCCGACGTGGCACTCAGCCGAGCACGCCTCGCCCTCGATCAAGTCAAAGCGACCTACGACCGCAAGGATTACGCAGGCCGGATCGCATACCGGTTCACGACCGCACGCGATCCGGCCCGGCTCGACGTCGGGATCACCGCATCGCAGTTCGATGCCGATGCCGCCATCGCGTTGGCGCGGTTGTTCTCGGCTGGTGCCGCTAGCACCGGCGCCACTTTCGAGTGGCCAGGGGAGATCGGGATCGCGGCCGATCTCGGACGTGTGACGCTTGCCGGGGTCGGAGCCAAGGACGCCAGCGCCAGGCTGGAGTTCGATCGGTCGGGCTTGCGAATCGAGTCGCTCACGATCGCCGATTTTGGCGGCGCCGCCCTCACGGCAGCGGGGCGGATCGATACCCCCACGAAGCCCTCCGGCGGCACGCTCAATCTCGACCTCAACGTGGAGCGCATCGATGGTCTTGTGGCCGCGGCTCGCCTCGTCTCTCCGGAAGCCGCCGACTGGCTGCGGGCCAATGCGGCAGGCGCGCTGCCCGCCAAGCTTGACGCGGGCATCACCATCGACCCCACGCCGAGCGGGGGGACGAAGTCTCTCGGCAAGGTGAAGCTGATGGGCACCGCGCGCGGCATTGCGATCGCTGTCACAGGCCAGGGCCTTGGTGACCTGACTGATCCACGTCACGCCGAGCTCCACCTGGAGGGGGACTTCCAGTCCGATGATGGTGCATTGCTGACTGCACTCGGGTTCGACGGTCTGGCGCGGGAGAACCGGGCTGGCAGCTTGATCTGGACGGTGGACGGGCCGGTGGCCGGTGACATGGCGGTCAACGCAAAACTCTCCGGTCCTGGGCTTGAGGCACGGGCGGACGGAAAGGTTCGACTGGCTGACGTCGGCCTGCAAGGGAACGGCACCGCGATGCTTTCGCTCGCCGATGTGCCTGCCCTGCGGCGCGAGGCGCCGTTCCCGCTGACCGCGCGGGCGCGGCTCGCGGTCGATGGCCGGGAGATCGGCTTCGCCGAACTTGACGGCAAAGCCGGCCCCAGCAGCGTGCGCGGGCAAGGTAAGCTGGTTCTGGGTGACCCGCTGCGGGTTGATGCCAACCTCACTGCCGATCAGGTCGACGTGCCCGCCATGATCGCCAGCGTCATCGGCATTCCGCCGCAAGGAAGTGCCACGGCCGATTGGCCGCGCCAGCCATTCCAGCCGTGGAGCAAGGTCGCGGGGCGCATTGTGCTGCGGGCCCCGCAGGCGTTGCTCACCCCGTCGCTGAGCGCGACAGCGGTGCGCGGAAACCTCACGCTTGCGCCTGGGGATATCGCGTTCGAGGGGCTCAGCGGCTCGATTGCCGGCGGGACATTGAGCGCGGATTTGCGCTTTCACGGCGCGCAGGGCGCGCTCGCGGTCCACAGCCGGATCTCGCTCGCCAATGCGAATCTCCCGGCGCTGCTGGACGGCGGTGCATCGCCTCCGCTTGCCGGCCGCATCTCGGGCAAATTGGAAATGGATGGAACGGCATCGAATCCGTCTGCCCTCATCGCATCGCTGAGCGGCTCGGGGTCCGTGAGCGTCGAGAACCTTCAGATCGCCGGAATTGATCAAAAGGCGATCGAGATCGCGTCACGCGCCTTCGAGCGCGGAACTGCCGTCACCCCGGCGCGCATCAGCGATACGGTCGGCCGCATGATGGAGCAGGGATCGCTAGGCTTGCCCTGGGTCACGGCGCCACTCACCGTCGCCGCCGGCCGCATCCGCCTCGGCAAGCTGGTGACGCCATCGCAAAACAACGAGCTTGCCGCCAGCGGGTCCTTCGACTTGATGGATTCCATGCTCGACGCGCGACTGACCCTGTCGACAACGTCTGACACCGGTCAACGGCCGGAAGTCTCTGTGGTGTTGAAAGGACCGGTCGGCGCCGTCCGGCGTACGCTCGATGTGGCGGCGTTGACCAACTATTTGACGCTGCGGTCGGCCGATCGGGAAACAAAACAAATCGAGGCGGCGCAACGCGCAGCGAAGCAGCTGGAAAAACTCAATCCTTCGGGGGCTGGACAGCAGCCTGGATCCGCTCAAACACCGGCGGCTCCGCGCAATCCATCAAGTGGACCGGATGCAAACAGACCGGATGTGAGAGCAAATTTGCCCGTCGAACCTGTTCAGCCGCAGACGGCGCCCGCGCTGCCGCCGCCTGTGACACTCACCCGCCCACCGGGAAGCTTACAAGCCAAGCCGGCACCGCCATTTCTGACGGCACCGCCATTGTTCACCCCACAGTAATTGGCAGCTACTCGGCGCGCAGATCCGGCGACATGGTGCGCATTGACGAATAGTCGCGTGCCGGAATGTCCGTGGCCCCACCCGCCTGCGTGCGGTAGTGATCGAGAACAAACAAACGGATCGCCGATGAGAGATTCCCATGCTGGCGTTCGTTGTCGATGGTGGATACCAAGTCTGAGAGCGGGATGTTTCGCATCGCCGCGATTTCCTTGAGGCCTTTCCAGAAGGCATCCTCAAGGCTCACGCTGGTCTTGTGTCCGGCGATCACGATCGAACGTTTAACAACTTGCGATTTCATTTGGCCTCTCCCGATTCGATTCGGTGCTGGTCGTGCTTACGGCGCGCTAGCTTTTGTTGAGCCCGGCTGAGCGACTGCTCAGTCTTGGGCACGCCGTGCTGCATGCGTCGCATTGCAGCGGCGTCGGTCTCTTGTTGCCGCCGTGTCCGCTTGCGAACCGTCCGTAGATTGACGATTTCGCCCATGCCCCCCAAACCCGCGGTCATGTGAGTTTCCGACTTTCCCCTCAATTGCGCCGATAGCAAGGCTATGCACCGCAACCAGATGGAAAAGTTTACCCGACCCGAAATGCTTGCCACGCATTCACGAGATTGGCCAGTGCAATTTCTGGTTTCGTCAGGTGTTTAATCACAAAATCGCGATGAGGCAGCAGTCGCCATTACTAACCGCAATGGGCGATATGCGTTTTTTATTGAGATGAAAAAAACCAGCAAGTTCATGGAACCTATTTGGTGTTCGCGCGTTATCAACCCCCAGCTGTGTTATCTAACGTACCGGAGCGCGCCGGACCAGATGTCATTGCGACGCTTCCCGGCCAACGTGAGATGCTGGTCTATTTCTTGCGAAAACGATCGAGCCGCACGACTTCGGCACCGCCGGCTGGCTTATCCGGGTCGTCGTCTACAGGAGCGGCAACCTCGGCTGGGGCGGGCAGCGTCTTGCGGCGAGAATCGCTGGGCGGAGCCGGCTTGCCGCTCTCTTCGACGGGAGTTTTCTCCGCCGCGGGCGCGAGCTTTTGCGGTTCGACTTCGTCACTGGGACTACGACCCGGTGCGAACTGCAGACCAAAGTTCACTGATGGATCGACGAAGGCTTTGATCGCCGCAAATGGAATCGTGAGCCGCTCGGGAATTCCGTTAAATGACAAGCCGACTTCGAATGCATCATCAGTGACGTTCAGGTCCCAGAATTGATGCTGCAGTACGATCGTCATTTCCTCGGCGTATTGTGCCTGCAGGCGAGAGGATAGTTTGACGCCTGGCGATCGGGTGGCGAACGAGATGTAGAAATGATGCTCGCCGGCCAGTCCTTTGAGTGCGGCGTCCTTGAGGACGCGGCGCACCACACCGCGCATCGCATCCTGCGTGAGCAGATCGTATCGGATATGATCAACAGCCATCGGTGCCCCGCGGCACTTTATCAGAATCAAGAACATGCTAACGCGGCGGACCGCGCGCGTCAGCTACTTCTATGTCCGTCCGTTATGGCTGTTCCAGGGCCAGCCGCAAAGAAGAAAGTGGAGGCTTCTGTTGCCAGGTGCCTCCGAACCCCGCCTGCCGCTGCTAAGACGTCAGGACTTTAAATCGGTCTTTCAAACCGCGTTACGCGGCCTGAGCAACCGG
>JAFAXD010000613.1 GCA_019241285.1 Xanthobacteraceae bacterium
GTTCGTATTCGACCCGTCGGCGTCGGAAGCCGAGGAAAAGCTTATCGCGGAGCAAGTTGTTGTTCCGATGCGCGGCGCGCCGCCCCTCCAGGTGGAGTTGGCGCGGTTCGCCGGTCATCCGGTGCTACGGCTCGATCGGCGCGCGGGCTACGGCATTGCGCTGCGCACCGTCTGGTCTGAACCGGGAGCATCGCCCTATCTCGCCTCGCTCGCGCTGCTGCGCGTGAAGTCCGTACGTGAATTCAGACCGCATCTGGCGTGCTGGCGGCTCCCGGCTGTCAACTTCGTTGCCGCGGACTGCGAGGGATCAATCGGCTGGTTCGTTGCGGGCGCGATCCCCAAGCGAGCAGGCGGGTTTGGTTTGCTTCCGCGCAAGCTCAATGAAGACCCGTGGCAAGGCTTCATTGACAACGAGGATCTTCCCACGTCGATCGACCCACCAAGCGGATACGTCATGTCGGCGAACGAACATAATCTGCCGGATTCGTGGGACAGCAGCGCCCAGCCGCTGGCGTTCGAATGGTACGACGGATTTCGCGCGCGGCGGATCCATGAG
Organism: Xanthobacteraceae bacterium; assembly: GCA_019241285.1. Lineage (GTDB taxonomy): Bacteria > Pseudomonadota > Alphaproteobacteria > Rhizobiales > Xanthobacteraceae > JAFAXD01. The sequence continues at coordinate 557 of JAFAXD010000613.1, forward strand.
GTCCTGCGGGAACAACGCGCGGCGGGTCTTGCCGATAGCGAAGCTCTGCAGGACGACGTTCTATCGGTCGCGGCCCGCGATCTGCTGCAGATCGTTTTGGCCACTTTCAGCTCACAGTTTCTCGAAGCGCAGCCGGAATCTCTGTGCGCGTTTCTTCGCTGGGACGCCCGGATCGACAATGAAACGCCGCATGCCGCGTTCTATTCGCACTGGGTGCGCTCGTATCTGAAGCCTGCGATCCTGGCGAAGCAAGACGCGGCGGCTGCATCCCACTGGGTTGCAGACATTTCGCTTGAGGCGCTGATAGATGAATTGAAAACTTTAGACATCGCGCAACGGCGCGAATTGCTGGAATGCTCGCTGCAGACGGCCACGGGTTCGTTCAACTGGTTTTCGTTCTCACCCCGCAGAGCGGTCTTTCGTCACGCCATTGCGGATGACGTTGTGGACGGAACGTGCTTCTCGCCCCCGGCTGTTGTCTGGTCTGGCGACGAAACAACGGTTCACTACGGAAGGTCTGGGGCAAATCCCTATCAGATCGAATCCGGCGCGTCGTTCCGGATGATTCTCGAGCTCGCGAATTGGGACAACTCGCGTTGGAGCAATATCCCCGATCAGAGTAAACCTGAGCCCGGCAAGCCGACCGCTCCTTTGCTGTACTCGCTGGATCGAATTGCGAAGGAGATCGTTGCGACGACCCGATTGGTATCGGATCATACCGTCGCTGACAGCCTGTCCTACTCCTGAGCCAGCCGGAAAACCCGGGCGGCGTTGCTCCGGAACAATGCCTCGCGTTGCTCCGCGCTCATCTTGAACTTGAATGCGTAGTTCGGGTCGTCGTAATCCCAGTGCGGATAGTCGGTCGAGAACAACAAGCGATCCCAACCGATCCAGTCGATCGTCTCCTTGAGATGCTCCGGGTCGGTCGGCTCCTCGATCGGCTGCGTCGTGTACCAGATGTTCTGCCGGATGTATTCCGACGGCCGGCGCGTGAGATGCGGGACCTCGTCGCGCATGCGCTCCCACAGCCGATCGAGCCGCCAGCACAACGACGGCACCCAGACGAATCCCGCCTCCACTAGCACGATCCGCAGGCGCGGGAACCGCTCGAACACGCCTTCCATGACCAGGCTGGTCACCACCGCTTCAATGGCCGGGGAGTTGGCGTAATGGTGTTCGTAGTAGAACGACGGCCAGCCGCCCGCCGTGATCGCTTGACCGGAGTAGCCGCCGATGTGCATGCCGATCGCGATGTCAGCCGCTTGGGCTGCCGCAAATATCGGCCAGTAGCGGCGATGGCCGAGCGGCTCGGATGCGAACGAGGCGGTAGTGATCTGCACAAAATGTGGATCGCTCGCACGGCGTTCGATCTCCGCAGCGGCGGCTTCGGGAAAATCCTGCGGGATGTAGATCGATGCTTTCAGACGCGGCTCCGGCTCGGCCCAGGCTTGCAGCTGCCAATCATTGATTGCGCCGCAGAGCGCCGCACCGAAATCGAGATTGCGCTGGTCGTAACCGCCGATGCGCAGCGGATGCAGGATACCGTGAATGATGTTGTTGGGATCGAGATGTTGCTCGCGCATGAACGCGAGATCCGATGCAGGCGGGCCGCCGCCGGGGGGCCATGCGTCACGACGCGCGGTGTCGGGCTGCATGCGCGGGTAGGGCAGGTAGGTCGACAGCGGTTGACGCACGAGGCTGCCGTAGGTGTCGTAGTGCTTCCACCAGCGCTCGGACAGGAACGGCTTGAGGTCGGCCTTGGATTTGAGCGAGGGATGGATGTCGCAATCGATGATGCCGGCTTTCGCGGTAGATCGCGCTTCGGTGAGATCGGTGGTGCGGGTGTGGACGTTCATCACACCATCTCCTCTTGATTGCTGCGTGCCGGTTCGCTGAGGCGCGCATAGGTCGCGAGCGGATTGTCGATCATGACTTTCTGCTTCAGACGCTCAGGAAAGCCGTCCGGGAACGGGTTTGTTCCGTCGAACTGCCAGTGCGGGTAATCGGTCGAGAACAGGATCAGATCGTCGCAACCGATCTGGTCGATGACCTGCTCCATCTGTTTGGGGTCGGGCGGGGCGTCCGCCGGCTGTAGCGTGAAGCGCACGTGCCGGCGAATGATCTCCGATGGCGCCTCCTTCACCCAGGGCACTTCGCGCCGCACGCCGCGCCAGATCTTGTCGATGCGCCAGCAATAGCCCGGGAGCCAGGTGAAGCCCGCTTCGATCAGCACGACCTTGAGATCGGGAAACTTCTGAAACACGCCTTCCGTGATCAGGCTCAGCAGTTCCTGTTTGAAGGCCGGCGCGTTGGAGGCATATTCCTCGATGAAGTAGGACGGCCAGCCCGCATTGGATGGCGCAAACCGATAGCTTGATCCGGCGTGAAAACCGACCGGGAGCCCGAAGCGCTGTGCCGCTTCATAGATCGGCCAGAAATAACGGCGCCCGGCCGGCATCTCGGTGTTAGCCAGCATCAGCACCTGCACGAAGCGCGGGTCGGCGGCACAGCGGGCAATCTCATCGGCGGCCTGTTGCGGGCTCTGCGTTGGCACCATGATAGAGGCGCGCAGCCGCGGCTCGCGATCAAGCCATTCCTTGGCGACCCAGTGATTGACCGCACGGCACATTACGGCCGCCATGTCTTCGTTGAACATCACCTGCGCGGCATGGACAGCATTGCAGATGGCATAGCGTGTGCCGAATGCATCGAGCGCTTGAGCCGCAAGCTGCGCCAAGTCGCTTCCGGGCAAGCCGGATCTGGGGCGGTAGTCCGCCCGCACATTGAGCGGCGCGTTGGGCGGAAAGCTCGTCATGTGCAGCGTGAGCCGTTCCGTTCCCCGCGTGATCAGGTGCTCGCGCCAATACTCGTCCATGTAGGGCAGCAGCGCCCGCATGTCCGGAACTGCCGGATGGATGTCGCAGTCAATGGCGCCTTGGAGTTGCATTGGGGCTCGTTTCCTCGACATGTGCTTATGTCGCCGACCCGTGGCGCGAATGTTGGCAGACTATAACCCTGGGGAGTGGTTCGGCAAAGCACACGCGTGCATCCGTGTCATGCGGGTCGCGTCGCGTCTTGACGATGATAAAAATCACTAAGATGGTTGGGGCATCGGCCCGGCATATGAAATCATGCAGCAGGCGACAAGAAACTGAAGTTGCAGAGGGAGGAACTTATGCGAGTTGAGTCTCTTTGGCGGGCCGTATTGCGCGCCTGTGTTGCTCTGCTGACGCTAGCGACGATTGTGTTGCCGGCGCAGGCGGCCGATCCCATCAAGTTCGGTTTCAGCATGGCGTTGACCGGGTCGGTGGCCCCCAACGGCAAGATGCTGCTGCAAGCTTTGGAGATCTGGCGTGACGACGTCAATGCCGAGGGTGGTCTGCTGGGCCGCCCGGTGGAGCTCGTCTACTACGACGATCAGAGCAACCCGTCGAACGTGCCGGGGATCTACACCAAGCTCCTGACCGTCGACAAAGTCGATCTCGTGCTGGGGCCTTACGCGACCAACATGATCGCCGCGGCTATGCCCGTGTTGATGAGCAATAACAAGCTCACGGTCGGCATGCTCGGAGTCAACATCAACCGGCAGTTCGATTATCCGCGCTATTTCTCGATGATTACCGGCGGCAACGAAGGCACGCTCGCCTTCTCGCGCGGTTGGTTCGAGCTGGCGGCGCAGCAGAACCCCAAGCCGAAAACCGTTGCTATTGTGGCCGCCGACGCGGAGTTTGGCCGTACCACCTGTGACGGCACGCGCGACAATGCCAAGGCTGGCGGCTTTCAAATCGTCTACGACAAAAGCTATCCGCCGAGCACGACCGACTATGCGCCCATTCTGCGCGCGGTCCAGGCCACCAATCCCGACCTGATCTATGTGTGCGCCTATCCACCCGATACGGTCGGCTTTGTGCGCGCCGCCAATGAGATCGACCTCAAGGCGAAGATGTTCGGCGGCGCCATGGTTGGCTTGTTTGCAACGCCGATCAAAATGCAGCTCGGGCCGCTGCTGAACGGGATTGTCTTCATGGAGAGCTTCGCTCCGCCGCCGACAATCAACTTCCCGGGGTTGAGCGAGCTGCTTGCGAAGTATCAGGCTAAAGCCCCTGAGCTGAAGATCGATCCGCTCGGCTACGAATACGTTCCGTTCGGTTATGCCGTGGGTCAGGTGTTCGCGCAGGCCATAGAAGCAACGAAGAGCCTCGACGACGGCAAACTCGCCGACTACATGCACGCCAATTCGTTTCCGACCGTGGCGGGTGAAATCCGCTTCGGCAAAGATGGCGAATGGGTGAAGTCGCGCCAGTTCTTCAGCCAGTTTCAGAAAGTCAGCGGCAATGATATCGATCAGTTCCGCACCACCGAGAAACAAGTGATTCTGTGGCCGCCCGAGTACAAGACGGGCACCATGATTTATCCGTACGACAAGTCGAAGAGCCAGTAACGAGACGTTCAATCACTCCGGGCGCGGCCGCGGCACGAATTGAGCGATCGTACCGACGGCCGTGCTGCTCGGCGGCGAGCCATGAGTCAGGTGCCGGAAGCTGTCGATCTCCGAGGGTCGGCCGAGGAAATAGCCTTGCGCCTCGTCGCACAGCTCGCGTTGCAAAAACACAAGCTCCGCATGGGTTTCAACACCTTCGGCCAGCACCGGGAGGCGTAGTCCGCGTCCGAGGCCCAATACGGCCCGCACGATGGTCGCAGCCTGATCATTGGCGTTGACGGACTTGATGAAGGACGCGTCGATTTTGATCTTGTCGAATGGGAAGGACATCAGGTTGGAAAGCGACGAATAACCCGTGCCAAAGTCATCCATCGCAATCCGGACGCCGAGCGCTTTGACCAGCCGAAGCGTCGATAACGCGCGTGCCAGGTCGCGGATGAGTGTTGATTCCGTGATTTCCAGCTCGAGGTTCTGCGGTGGGAGCTTGGTTTCGAACAGAATGTTATGCAGCGTGGTCGCGAAAAGCTCGGAATGAATCTGGCGTGCGGACACGTTCACCGCCACCGTCAGCGGCTGTTTCCAGGTTGCGGCCTCGCGACAGGCTGTTCGAAGCACCCATTCGCCCAACTGGAAAATGAGGCCGGTTTCCTCCGCTAGCGGGATAAAGTCATTGGGCAGAAGCTCGCCGCGCATAGGGTGATGCCATCGCAGCAGCGCCTCGAAGCCGACCACATTTCCGGTGCGAATATCTTTTTGTGGCTGATAGACGAGGGTCAGTTCGCGCTGCGGAATGGCGCGGCGCAAGTCTTGCTCGAGAAGACGGCGGTCGCGCACCGCTGCGCCCATTGCGGCTTCGAAAAAGCGATGAACCCCCCGGCCTTCGTTTTTGGCGCGATAAAGCGCGGTATCGGCGTGGCTCATCAGCGTTTGCCGGTCCGTCGCATCGTCGGGGCAAACAGCGATGCCGATGCTGGTCGCGAGCAGCGAATCCGCATCGGCCGTAGTCATCGCCGTGCGCAATTCCTGCAGGATGCTCTCGGCAATTCGCCCGGCAGTGGCCGGGCTGCTCAGGTGCGGCAGAATGATCGCAAACTCGTCGCCGCTCAACCGCGCCATTGTCTGACCGCTCTCGAGCAGTGCGGTGACGCGATTTCCAAACACCTGCAGCATCTGGTCGCCAACCGCGTGACCAAACACATCATTGATATCCTTGAAGCGATCAAGATCGAGGCACAGCACGGCAACGCGAGTCCCCGTCGCCAGCGATTCGTTAATCTCGTGATCCAGCCGCTTATTGAACGCATTGCGGTTGGGAAGGCCAGTCAACGCATCGTGGTGCGCCAGGAAGCGGATATGCTGCTCAGCCTGTTTGCGGGCGCGCAGATCGCGCACGGCAATTGCTTGATGCGGCCTGCCGCCGAAATCCACCAGACGTGAGATGAACTCGACCGGAACGGCAGAGCCGTCGGTATGCAGCACGTCTCCTTCCAACGGATGATCGTGGCGCTCGATTAAATTTTCCCGCATGGCTGGATCCGGAACCATCTGCTCAAGGCTGGCTCCGACCAGCCGGTCCGGGCTGGCGCCGACAAGCCGTGCCAAACTGTTGTTCACAGTCACGATCCGGTCTCTATCGCAGACCAGAAGTCCTTCCACAGCCGCGTTGGCGAGACCGCGCATGCGTTCGGTCTCAAGCTCGCCGCGACGGCGGTCGCGCATCTCGATTGCTGCACCGGCAAGTGCCAGCGCGACAATGATCAGCGTTGCCAATGCGACCGCGATGGCCAGCAGGCCTGATGGTAATGCGCTGTCAGGAACTGCGACCGTCGGGTCCGGCAAAAGCGCCGCGGCGCCCATGGCGGTGAAGTGGTGGCTGCAGATCGCGAGCGTCATCAGCAGGGCGCCAGCGATCCGCCAATACATACGGCCGTGATGCAGCCCGACCGGCAACGCGGCGCTGCCGAATATGGCCCCTAGAAGGATCGATGCGGCAACCAGCGTTGGATCCCAAAAAATTCGTCCCTGAACCTCATAAGCTGCCATGCCGGTGTAGTGCATGGCGGCGATACCGGCGCCGACGATGGCACCGCCCAGCCACGCGCTGGCACGTACGCCGGGCGCAATGGCGACCGCGAAACCTGCTGCGGTCAGCACGATTGCGGCGATGAGGGATAGACTTGTCAGGGCGACGTTATAGGCATTCGGGATGCCCGGTTCGAACGCCAGCATGGCGATAAAATGGGTCGCCCAAATTCCAAATCCGGTGGCGGTTGCCGACACGATGAGCCAGATCAGGCGAGCGCGACCGCCGCATCGCCGGACGTGATGCAGCAGGCTGATTGCCGTGAATGCGCTGAGTGCACAGATGGCTACAGCCAACGCGAGAAGCCCAGGGTCGTGCTCGTGGGCAATGCAATTCCATACCGTCAGCATGCAACACCTCGCCGCCTACCAACTGAAACAGGAACTGTTCCGCCTTATCGCCCCACTTCGGGTTTGCTTTCCATGTTGAAATCACAGCCTAAAACAATACCAGCCCGAGTTTGGCTCCACAACAACAACCAGCGGCACGAATGCCGGCGCGGTTAATTTGCAGCCCGTCTGCGGCCCAGGCGATGCAGCTTGACACCCGGGATGCTGCCGCCACAATCGAATACAACGAGTGGAGTTGAGGGGAAATGCCGCCGCATCGTAAACCGCCGTTTCGAGCTGATCATGTTGGCAGCTTGTTGCGCCCCAAATCGCTGCTCGGCGCGCGTGAGCAGCGCGCCCGTAACGAGATTTCGGCCGCGGAGCTCAAACAACGCGATGGTGAAACCGAGCTGAAGCCGCCCGGCCCCGTCGTCACTGGCAAACTGGGGTTGCCGCCGGGCGGCATCTTCGTCGAAGATTTCAAGTTTCTTGCGTCCGTCGTGGCTGGGGGCATCACGCCGAAGATCACGGTCCCATCGCCCAGCACCATGCATTTTCGCGGCGGTCGAACCGCGAACGACGCCTACGCTTATCCTGATATCGGCGAATTCTACACGGACCTGGCACGCGTTTATGCGCAAGAGGTGCGCGCGTTCGCAGATGCTGGCTGTCGTTATCTACAAATAGACGAAGTCAACTTCGCGTTTCTATGCGACCCGAAGCTGCGCGCGGAGGTGCGCACGACCATCGGCGAGGAGCCCGACCGCCTCCCGCATATGTATGCGGCGCTGATCAATGCCTCGGTTGCAACGCGTCCCGCGGATGCCTGCATCTCTGCCGCGGCAATGCGATGAGCAGAGCTGAGCCCGCAATGCGGGTTCGCGAGCGGCGCGCTCGGCAACAAGATCTCGCTTGACGATGAAGTGCGCAAGTTGCGCTTGGTTGTGGAGACGGCGCGCGAGGTTTGGG
>JAFAXD010000663.1 GCA_019241285.1 Xanthobacteraceae bacterium
TCGGTGACAAGATCACGCACCAGGGTTTTGTTTGATAGCGGCGCGAGCACCATCTGGCGAGGCTCGAGCCGCGCCGTGCAGGCATAGACGGTCTTGCCGTCAAGCTCGATCATGCACTCCTTACAGGCGTTGGCGTTGATGCAGGAAAAGCGAATGGCAAGCGAGGGATCGCGGTTGACGCGGATCCAGCGCAGGCCGTCGAGAATCGATTGTCCCGGTTCGAAGGGGACCGCATGGGTTTCCCATCGGCCGTGTTTCGGGTCGAGCCCGCGCCAAATCTTGAGCAACGCAGTGTTGCTCATTGCGCGGCCGCAAGTCGCGTTGTTGGTGCCGCGCTGAGCGTGAGCTCGCCATCGTGCAGGCGCACCACTTGGTTCATGGTCCAGCCGGGATCCATTTCGGGATAATCTTCGCGCTGATGGGCGCCGCGGCTCTCGGTGCGCGCGAGCGCGGCTTGCGTGACAGTGCGGGCGACCAGCAACATGTTGCGTAGGTCGAACCAGTCCAGCCGACGCAGATCGAACGCACCTGCAGGGCCGGGCGGATGCTCGCCCAGCTCCAGGTTGAGCTCGTTGATCTCTCTGAGTGCGCGCTCCAGTGTCGCCTCGCTGCGTAAGGTGGCGACATCGCGCTGCATGGTCGCCTGTAGGCTGGCGAGCATCGCGGCGGTGTTAAGGTCGTTGTCCGGCCCAGCGACGGTGATCAGATCGAGCGCCGCGCGACCTGCGTTCTCGTCGTTCTGCTTCGCTTGCCGTACATGGTCGGCCGCGCTGCGCCCAGCACGCCGACCAAAAACCAGCGCTTCTGTGATGGCGTTGCCGGAGAGTCGATTGGCGCCGTTTGCGCCACCCACCACTTCGCCTGCAACAAACAATCCGGACAAGGCCGTTGCCATCCGGGCGTCGGCCACAACGCCACCCATGTGATAGTGCGCAATCGGCGCCACTTCGATCGCCGTCTTTGTGAGATCGATATTGTTGGCGGCCAAGCGATCAATCACCGGGCCGAAGGCGCCGCGCAGCTCCGCCTCGGAACAATGCTGAAAGCTCAGGTAGGCGCCGCCGTGCGGCGAGCCGCGCCCCGCTTCCACTTCCTTGAGGATCGCATAGCTCGCAAGATCGCGGGTGAGGACGTACTTGCCATCCTCGTCCGAGCCATAGCGTGAGGTGAATTCCTCCATGCGGCCATTGAGCAGGCGCCCGCCCAGCTTGTAGCGCAACGGATCCCACATGATCGGGTCCATGCCGATCAGCCGCGGCGCCAAGTGGCCGATGGGAAAGAACTGCACGAACTCCATGTCGATCAGCGGGGCGCCGGCGCGCAGCGCCAGCGCGTAGCCGTCGCCGCCCATGTTGGCGGAAGCGCTGTTGCGCGCATAAAGGCGCGTGAGCCCGCCGGTCGCGAGCACGGTCGCCTTCGCCGAGATGACAACGGCGGCGCCGGTGCCGAGGTGCAGCGCGAAGGCACCTGTGATCGCATCGCCGGCGCGCGCCAGGTCGACCACGCAGAGGTCGCCCGCCTTGCGGATGCCGCTCGTGCGGTTGACGACTGTGCGCAGGGTCTTCGATACGGCCGGGCCGGTGCTGAGAAAATCCACATAGACGCAGCGCGGGCGATCATGCCCGGGCGCCATGGCTTGGGCGATGTGGCCCTCATGCCGCGCCCAGCCGATCCCCCACTGATCCATTTCGGAAATGCAGGCCGGGCCCTCCTCGCACAGAAGCTGGGCTAGGTCGGCATTGCAGAGGCCGCGTCCGGCGGTGAGCGTATCGTCGAGATGATGCGTCCAATGGTCCGGTGTTTCCGCGCCGAGCGCGACCGCGACGGTCATCTGCGCCATCACGGTCGCCCCACCCCGGCCGATCAAGCTGCGGTCGAGCATGAGGACATTGCAGCCCGCGCGCGCAGCCTCGATCGCCGCGTACATGCCGGCTGCACCGGAGCCGATCACCAGCACGTCGGTTTCGACGCGCATTACGTCGGAACGCATCAATTCTCCCGTCTAGTCCGGCAGCGGCTTGCCGTTGGTTTCGGGCAAGAACGGGGCCGCCGCAAGGCTGATGATATAGATCAGGCTGACGGCGGTTGCAGCCCGGCCGAAACCCCCGAAATTGGCGATGATCCAGCCGGAGATCAACGGACCGACCCACGCGATCAGGCGTGGCATGTTGAACACGAACCCGGCCGCGGTCGCCCGCATCCGGGTCGGAAACAGCTCCGGCAGCCAAGCTGACATCCAGGTGTACTGCCCGGAGACGAACACCCCGAGCAGGCCCGCCATGACGAGCAGCATGCCGAGATCGTGGGTGAAGAGAAACATCAGCGGCACGGTGATCAGCGCTGCCGCCACGTAGAACAGCGTGACCGGCTTGCGTCCGAAGGCGTCGGCGAGGAAGCCGAAGCCCGCGTAGCCGATGATCGATGCGCCGTTGTAGGCCATGCCGGCGTAGCTCGCCCATTGCGGGGCGGGGAGGCCAGCGCGCGCCGCGATGCCGGAAATATAGGGCGGCACCCAGGTCGAGATACCCCAGAACGCGAACGTGGTCGCAAGCGACATCAGGAACGCGAGGATGACCCGCCGGCGCACTTCAGGATCAACAAACAAATCGGTCATGGTGAACCGGGCAAGCGCCTGATCCTGATCGGCGAGGGCTTCGCCGCTGCGCTTGCGCGCGAGGGCTGCCTGTCGGCGCTCGTTCACGCCTTCCCATAACGTCGACTCGGGGATCGTGCGCCGCACCCACAATGTCAGCAGCGCCGGCAGCACGCCGAGCAGGAACATGTAGCGCCAGGCGCTCGGCCCGAGCGGACCGATGAACAGCCAAACGAAGGAGGCGACGAAAAACCCGATCCCGAGCCCGCATTGCATCAGGCCGACGCCTTTGCCGCGGGCGCGATCGGGCCATAGCTCGGCGACGATGGACGCGCCGGTGACCCATTCGGAGCCGATGGCGACGCCGACCAGAAAACGCAGGACCGCAAACGACTCCCAGTTCCAGGCGAAGGCCGAAAGCCCCGTCATCACCGAATATGCCGCAATGGCCAGGACCATGGTGCGCTTGCGCCCGAGATAATCGGTGAGCACCCCGGCGATCAGCCCGCCGACACCCCAGCCGAGCAAGGTCAGCGCAATCACCAGTCCGGCGTAGAACGGTATCTGTGCGAATTGCGCGGGCTCCAGCAGCTGCCGCAGCGCCACGCCGACGGTGATGATCAGCGCGTAGGTTTCATAGCCGTCGAACAGCCAGCCGAGATTGGATGCGAGCAGCGTGTTCCATTGCGCCCGGTTGAGCGAACTCCACCAAGGCGTGCGGTCGATGGCACTCACAGCCATGTTGTCCTCCCACGGCAATTGTCGGCTTGCGTTTTGGTTGCCGAAGCATAGCAGGAGTTCCAACCGATAAAGCTAGCTTCACGGCTGCAGGAACGTGCGCAATGCCTCTCTGCACGCGGCCGGCTGCTCGGTCTGGAGGAAATGCGTGGTGTTGGGAATACCGGCGTATGCGATGCCAAGCTCGTCGTGAGCCGCGCGGCTGATGCGCGCGGGTGGCCCGGCGTTCGGATCGTCGGCATCGGCGCCAATGATGATCATCGGGAGCTTGATGCCCGGCAATTTCGCCCACAGGGTCGCATCATTGTTGGTGGCAAACATATGCGCTTCGAGCTCGCGCGGGCAGCACAGGATCCAATCGCCGTTCGGTCCCGGCCGCAAGGTTGATTGCGCAAACAGAAGGTGCGCGCCCGGAACCCAGCGGCTGAACGCGCGCCGCTGCAGTAATTGCGCCGCAAACTGCTCAGGGCTGCGGTACGCGACAGGCCGGCCGGCGGCGCGCCGCGTCAGGTCCTGCATGTCGGCGATCTGTGCGGATTGCACCGGATGGCCCGGCGGTGGGAAGATCGGCGGATCGAACAGCACGAGCGCATGCCAAGCCGGGCCGCCGGCAACCGCGCTGAGCAGCGTCGCCACAGCAGACAGCGAGTGAAACGCGCCCACCGTCGGCTTCGCACCAAAGTGCTGTTGCGTGCCAGCGAAAATCTCACCGATGTCCTGTGTGATCCTCGGCCAGCTGTGCTGTTGTGGATCGTGCAACGGGTTTTCGCCGTGGTTGCGAATGTCGAACGCCACCAGCTCGAAATCATCGATCAGCGGCTCCCAAAACGGCGTATACGCATTGATCGCAAGCCCGTTGCCGTGGCTCAGCAGCAGCCGCATCGGACCGTTGCCGTAGCGGCGCAACCTGATCGGTGCGCCATCGGACATCCGTAAATCAACAACGGCTTCGGGTGAGGGAACAACGATTTCTTTGGCCGGCTGGTCAACGGTGCTCACGATGCTGTTCGACTTTCATCTCATGCGGGAGAATGCCAGCTGCGCACCGGCCCTGTGTGTTTCCAAGCATTCTCTGCCGCTATAATCAACATGCGCCAACAAGGAGACCGTGATGCCCGCCGTCAAAACACCCTATCGGATGAACATCGCCGACGTGCCGCCGTTCAAGGTCGCGCCGCCGAGCCAGGAGAAACCATCGGAAATCGACGTGCGGATGGTCTATGGCACCGACACCGGCATGATGATCGCGGCGCGGCAGAAGGGCTATCACTCGCGCCCGCATTGGCACGATTCCGAGCAGTTCAACTATGTGCTGGACGGCGAGATCTGGTTTTTCATCGGCAAGGACGGGTTCCGGTGCCGCAAAGGCGACATCGTGCGGGTTCCGCGCAACGAGATCCACTGGACCTGGGTGCGCGCCGAGAGCGGCTGCACCATGTTGGAGACGCACACGCCGAGCCTGACCGGCGATCCATCGCTGGCTGTGGGTGCGGTGCCGCTGGTCCGTGACGGCGAGACACCCGATCAGCATGGCGTCAACAATATTTTCGTCGAATATCCGCAAGCTAAGGAGATCGAAGCGCGCGCGATTGCTGCCGATCCGGACTGACTTTGTCTCTCGAAGGATGGCCAGTCATTCCCACAGATAGTCAATTGCTCATGATCATCGGCTCGTAAATGATTGCCGCACTCCGCCGATGAGCATCACCATCCAGAACCTGAAGAAGTCGTTCGCCGGCATCGTGGCGGTGAACGACCTCACGCTTGCGGTTGCGGACGGCACCATGCTGGTGCTGCTCGGACCGTCAGGTTGCGGCAAGACCACGACCATGCGCTGCATCGCCGGGCTGGAGCGGCCGGACGCCGGTACGATCGCGATCGGCGGCCGCACAGTATTCGATGGCGAGGTAGACGTGCCGATCAATCAGCGTAACGTCGGGATGGTGTTCCAGTCCTATGCAATCTGGCCGCACATGTCGGTGTTCGACAATGTTGCCTTTCCATTGCGGGTGAAAAACCTGCCCCGCGATGAGATCGCGGCGCGCGTGAACGAGATGCTTGCGCAAGTCGGCCTCGCTGAGCTGGCGGCGCGGGGCGCATCGACCCTGAGCGGCGGCCAGATGCAGCGCGTGGCGCTGGCGCGCAGCCTCGTGATGCGCCCGGCCGCGCTGCTGTTCGATGAGCCGCTCAGCAACCTCGACGCGCGCCTGCGCGATCGGCTGCGCGTGCAGTTGCGTGAATTGCAGACGCAATTTCGCATTACCAGCGTCTACGTCACGCATGATCAACATGAAGCGCTGGCGCTCGCCGACCAGATTGCCGTGATGCATCGCGGCACACTGCTGCAGGCGGCCGACCCTGTCTCGATCTACTCCCGGCCAGCATCAAGCACAGTCGCGGACTTCCTCGGCTACAGTAATATCTTCCACATCGACGCCCGCAAACCCGTGGACGAGGGCATAGAGATAGCCTTTGCGGCGAGCCGCACCGTGCTACGCGCCGCCGGCCCTGTACCAGACGCGGTTGAGATCTTTGCCTGCATCCGTCCGCAGGACATCGGCATCGCTTTGGATGCGGCCGACGCGAGCAGGCCGGACAATACGCTCTTAGGCGAGGTCATGCTCGCGAGCTTCATGGGCTCGTTCATGCAATATCGGGTGCGAACCGACGCGGGTGATGTGTTCGAGGTCTTCAGCAACAAGATCTCGGCGGAGATCAAACTGGGCGCCCGCGTGAGACTCAGCTTTCCGCGGCAAGCTATTCATGTGTTGTCTTCGTAGACCTCGTCCTGAGGAGCCTGCCCGCAGG
>JAFAXD010000079.1 GCA_019241285.1 Xanthobacteraceae bacterium
GAGTGCCGAACGCCCGTTCCATCTGCCGATCAGAGAAAATATCGATATCGGGATCGACGGCGAAGACGTTCTTCACCCCCACGGCCCCAAGCACCGTATAGAGCGCGCTGCGCGCCTCCCCAGCATAGCGCTGGCGCAGGGAGAAGCGCACGCTCATCGACCCGCCCGCGGACACCGGCGCATATACGGCAACCGGCTCGCGAACCACGCTCTCCAGCGCGCGCCAGACGTTGAGCTCAGTCCGCAACGCCTCCAGGTTCGAGGTGTCCGTCATATCCATGAAGCTGCCGCTGATCGTCGCCGTTTGGAACAAGGCATCGCGGCGATGCGTGATCGCGGTGACGTGGAACACCGGGTTTTGCTTCACCCCGCCGTAATAGCCGAGGTACTCCCCGTAGGGACCCTCCTTTTCGACGTAGCCGCGCCCGTCGAGATAACCCTCGATCACCAACTCGGCGTCCGCCGGAACCCGGATGTCCACGGTCCGGCACTTGACCACCGGCAGGGTGCCTCCGCGCAGCGACGCGACAAGCCCAAGCTCGTCCACTGGGATGCGCATGGTGGCCGATACCGTGTCGATCGGATGCGCGCCGAGCACAAAGGCTACGGGCAGCTTATCACCCTTGGCGGCCGCAGCTTGATAGATCACACGCAGGTCGCTCGGCGCGTTGAGATCAACCCCGGCCTCATGCGGACCGCGCAGCATCAGCCGCCGCATGCCTGAATTGGTCTTGCCCGTGGCCGGATCGACGCAATAGTCGATCGATGCCGAAATGTACGGCGCACCGTCGAACCCGTGCTGCAGGTGCGCGGGCAGCCGGGTGAGGTCCGCGTCGGCACCGAGAAGCACAACCTGCTGCACCGGCGCATCGGACTGAGACAGCTCGATCAGTTCCGGGGCAAGCTCCAACCGGCGCTGGATCTCCGTTACGATTTTCTCCGGCGCGACCCCGAAGGCGCGCGCCAAGCGGGATCGGCTGCCGACCACGTTGCCGCAGAGTTGCAGCGCTGAGCCATTGACGTGACGAAACCACACCGCCTTGGGGTTGCCGTGCAGAATCGCCGCGACATCGGCTAGGTCGACTGGATCGTTGCGGACGTCGAGTTCGTCGCCGTCAAGCTCCTCGATAAAGGTGCGCAGGCGGAAACGGTCAAGATCATTGCGCGCGATCTGCTGCGGCGAAGTCCGGTCGTCCATGGGAGTCCTCCACTCAGCCAAAGGCGGGCGCGCCAATGCTACTATCGCCTGCACGTCCCCGCTGGGGCTTGAAACGCCGCGCACTCTAGGCGGCGTACGCCGCCGCTTCAAGGCAACTGGGCTTGATGCATAACGGGGTTTTCCTGTTATCAATGCATCCAGCCACCGGATTGCAGGGGGAGAAGTGGAATGGCCAAGGCTCGGAGCACCGACCGCACCGGTGCCGGCATGTACGCGATCAAAGAAGACTGGTTGCGATCCTACGACGAGCCGGTGCTCGAGCCCGATCTGCCGATCATCGACCCGCATCATCATCTGTGGGACCGCGACAACCGTTACTTGCTCGATGAGCTTTTGGAGGACGTCGAGAGTGGGCACAACGTGCGCGCCACGGTCTTCATCCAGTGCCGCTCCATGTATCGGGCCAGCGGCCCCGAGGCGCTGCAGCCTGTAGGCGAGACTGAGTTCGTCAACGGCGTCGCTGCCATGAGCGCCAGCGGCAATTATGGATCCACGCGCATTTGTGCAGGAATCGTCAGCCACGCGGACTTGCGTCTCGGCCCGGCGGCGCGGGAAGTCTTGGAGGCTCACCTCGCGGCGAGCAGCCGGTTTCGCGGCATTCGCTTTTCGACCGCCGTCGACGACAACGTCCCACTGACACCGACCCGCCCGTCCAAGGGCATCATGGGCGACCCAAGTTGGCGCGAGGGGTTTGCCCAACTGCAGCCGCTCGGCCTTACGTTTGATGCGCTGTTGTTTCACACGCAAATCCCCGAACTGATCGACCTGGCCCGGGCGTTTCCGCAGACCTTGATCGTGCTCAACCACGTGGGCTGCCCAATCGGCGTTGGGCCCTATGCGGCCAAGCGCGATGAGGTGTTCGCGGACTGGTCGAAATCGATCCAGGCGCTGTCACGCTGTGACAATGTCACCGTGAAGCTCGGCGGCCTAGGCATGCATGTATTCGGGTTCGACTTCGACAAGCGCGGCACACCGGCGACCTCGCAGGAACTGGCCGATGCGTGGCGCCCCTACGTGGAGACTTGCATCGCCGCCTTCGGGACAGACCGCTCAATGTTTGAGAGCAATTTTCCGGTCGACAAGGTTTCCTGTAGTTACAAGGTGATCTGGAACGCGTTCAAGCGACTCACAGCAGGTGCATCTGCCGATGAGAAACGGGCCTTGTTTCATGACACGGCGGCTGGGGTCTACGGCCTCGGCAACTGAAAACAATGCGAGGGAGGAATGCAGGATTTCAGCGGAAAGGTCGCCGTCATCACCGGCGCGGCGTCCGGCATTGGGCTTGGCTGTGC
This sequence comes from Xanthobacteraceae bacterium, assembly GCA_019241285.1. Lineage (GTDB taxonomy): Bacteria > Pseudomonadota > Alphaproteobacteria > Rhizobiales > Xanthobacteraceae > JAFAXD01. Next base: position 2,512 of record JAFAXD010000079.1, read on the forward strand.
GCGCACGTTCGCGCGCGCCGGGATGAAGGTCGCGCTGTGCGATTTGCGCGCTGACGCGCTCGAGCACGCGGTCGCGAATGTACGCGCCTTGGGCGGTGAAGCGATCGGGATCCCAACCGATGTTTCGAGGCACGAGTCCGTCGAGCACGCCGCGGGCGAAGTTGTAAGGGCCTTCGGCAAGATCCACGTGGCCATGAACAACGCCGGTGTGGTCTTGCGCGGACTGCCGATGACCGACGTGAGCGACAATGCCTGGAACTGGGTGCTTGGTGTCAATCTGTATGGCGTCATTCACGGCATTCAGAGTTTTGTGCCGTTGATCCGCGCTCACGGCGAAGGCGGTCACGTCGTCAACACGGCGTCGATGGCCGGGCTGCACGTGGGCGATCGTCAGACCGGCGCCTATTCGGCGTCGAAATTCGCCGTCGTCTCACTGACGGAGGCACTGGAGAAGGATCTCGCAGGAACCAACATCGGCGTGTCGGTGCTCACGCCAGCGGCCGTAGCGACCGACATCTACAGCAACTCGGCCGGGCTCCGCGCCGGGTTAGCCGAGCCCAATCCATTCCCCGAGACTCCTCCTGACATCGCAGCCGGGCTGACGCCGGACCAGGTCGGCGAGCGCGTGCTCGCCGGAATCAGAGCCGGACAGTTCTATCTCATCACGCACCCGGACACGCGGTCATGGGTCATGCAGCGTCATACCCGCTTGATGGCAGCCTACGACTTTGCCGAGGCCTGGGAAGCAGAGCAGAAGGTCCAAGGCTAAGCCGCGGGACAAGCACCGTCATAACGGTCTATGCTAAGCGGCATCGAAGAAACAGATCACTGGGAGGAACCACCACATGGGCAGCAGCAAATTGCTTGATCGCCGGTCCGCCTTGAAGGTCATGGGAGGCGCGAGCGCCGCCGTGGTTGGCCTGCGGGCGTTTCCCACGCCGGCGTTGGCGCAAGGCGCTCCGATCAAAGTCGGCTTCATGCTGCCTTACACCGGAACCTATGCGCCGCTTGCGAAGAACATCGACAACGCCTTCCGGCAATACGTCGCTGAAAAGGGCGACAAGCTCGGCGGGCGGGCAGTCGAATACGTCACCGTTGACGATCAGGCCGAACCGTCGAAGGCAACCGACAACATGAACAAGCTTGTCGATCGCGACAAGGTCGACGTTGTTGTTGGCACCGTTCACTCGGGCGTGCAGATGGCGATGGTCAAGATTGCGCGCGAAACCGGTAAGTTGCTGATCATCCCAAACGCAGGTGCTGATGCGGCGACGCGTGCAGCCTGCGCGCCCAACATCTTCCGCTCATCGTTCTCCAACTGGCAGCCGTCGTTCCCGATGGGCAAAGTCATGGCCGACGCCGGCCACAAGACCGCGATGACCATCACCTGGAAATACGCCGCTGGCGAAGAGGACGTCACCGCCTTCAAGGAAGGCTTTGGCAAAGCCGGCGGACAGGTCGTCGGCGAGCTCTGGGTCCCGTTTCCCGAGGTCGAGTTCCAGTCGTTTCTGACGCAGATCGCGGAGAAGAAGCCCGATGGCGTGTTTGCCTTCTTTGCTGGCGGCGGCGCAGTGAAGTTCGTGAAAGACTATGCGGCCTTGGGCCTGCGCAAATCGATTCCGCTTTACGGTCCAGGCTTTCTGACCGACGGCACGCTGCAGGCGCAGGGCGAAGCCGCCGAAGGGTTGAAGACCACGCTGCACTACGCCGACGATCTCGACAATCCAGCCGATAAGGCGTTCCGCGCCGCCTATCAGAAACGCTACAACGCGGAGCCCGATGTTTATTCGGTCCAAGGCTACGACGCGGCCGCGCTCCTCGTCATCGGCATGGACGCCGTGAAAGGCGACATCAATGCCAAGGACGCGATGTACAAGGCGATGCGCGCAGCAAAAATCGACTCGCCGCGCGGACCGATGACCATGTCGGCTGCCAACAATCCGATCCAGAACATCTATCTGCGTGAGGTCAAGAACGGCAAGAACGCCTACGTAAAGGTTGCTGC
>JAFAXD010000094.1 GCA_019241285.1 Xanthobacteraceae bacterium
CGACGGCTCGTGCGCGAGCGCCTTGGCGATCAGCAAGCGCCGCTTCATGCCGCCTGAGAGCGTCAGGATCTTGCTGTGCCGTTTCTCCCACAGCGAGAGATCCTCCAGCACCTTGCCGACATGCGCAGGGTTGGGCGGCTTGCCGAATAAAGCGCGGCTCAGGTTGGCGCTGTGCCAGGGCGTGTCGAAGATATCGACGGCGATTTCCTGCGGGACGAGCCCGATCATGGCACGCGCCGCCCGATAATCGCGGACGATGTCATGGCCGTCGACGGTCACGGTGCCTTCCGTGGCGGACGCAATCCCGCAGATGATACTGATCAGCGTGGTCTTGCCCGCGCCATTGGGCCCGAGCAGCGCAAAGATCTCGCCGCGGTGGATATCGAGGTTGACGCCTTTGAGCGCCTTGAAGCCCGACTCGTAAGTCTTGGAGAGATTTTTCACCTCCAAGATCGAGCGCGTGAGCGATCCTGAATAGAGCATTGGTGCGACTGTCCCCGGAACGGCCGCCGACATGCCGCCAATCGATGGCGATTTTGCGGTGACGTCAACGCAAATGCATGTCTGCCAACCGACGGACTATTTGAACAGGAGATAACCTACCGGATCGGATGGCAACTCCCAATGCAATCCGGCTTCGGCGATCACTGAAAGGAGATTCGCAACCACAATGGCCGCAAACGCGATCGCGGTGATCCGGGTCGCCGGCCAGGACACCTTGCTGTCCGCGAGGAAGCCCGCCGCAATGGCAAGCACGCCACTCGCTGCGATCTGACACGCGAACGCGATGAAGCACCACGTATAGAGGTGCAGGCCGAGCACCGGCGAGCCGAACCCCGCATCGCCGGGAAGAATGTGCAGCAGGATCTGGCGCGCCGCCGCGATGGCGCCAAGCGACGCCGCGATAATTGCCATGCCCTGCCCGACCGCAGCGTCGCGCGCGGTCAGCATCCCATTGTTCGCCCGCAGCAGAATGTGCAGCGGGCCGAGTCCGGCGAGCAAGAGCGCGGTGCGCTGCATGACGCAGAGCGGACACGGCGGCTCCCCGAGCCAGAGCTGCACCCCGAAGGCCGCCGCCAGCACCGCAAACAAAACCCAGACATTCAGCGTAACGGCGAGGAGATAGAGCTGAGCCATGGCGTCAGAAACTCAGCGTCAGCGGCGTTGTCATGTCGCCGACCAGGTGGATCAGCACCCAAAGGACCGTGACCGCGAACAGCGGCAGTTCCAGCACGTGCCGACGCCATGCGGCGACGAGCGTCAGCAACACGAGCAACATGAAAATGGCATAGATCATGTAGGCCTTGTTCCCATGTGCCGCCCGGATGAACGACGCGAAGCCCGGGAGGAAAGTCAGCCCCAGTCTCCAATTCTAGCGCAATGCTATAGTACCGTCATGCCCACCTTCCCGATCACCCGGCGCGCCTTCACGTCTGCCTCTCTGGCCGCCGCGGCCCTCCCGCTGCTCGGCCGCTCTGCCGTAGCGACCGAGCGCGATGCGATCTCAATTGCTTATCCCAATGACGTGCCGACCTGGGATCCGCACCTGCGGCTCGCGCAGAACGCGCAGTCGCTCTACAAGATGGTGTTCGATTCCCCGCTCACCCAGGCGCCTGATCTGCGCGTGGTGCCGAACCTGGTGCGTGCCTGGCATCATCGCGATCCGCTCACCCTCGAGCTTGAGCTGCGCGACGACGCGCTGTTCCACAATGGCGACAAGGTCACGGCGCGCGACCTGCGCTACACGTTCTTCGAGCGCCCGCGCGCTTCGCTCAGCGGCGGCGGTCCCAGGCTCGACACTGCCTTTATCTGGCGCCGGCTCCACGACATCGAGATCGTTTCGCCACAGCACGCGGTGATGCGGTTTCGCGAGCCCATGCCCTCGGCCGTCACCTGGCTCTATTTCCTGGCAAGCCTGATCGTGCCGAAGGATCATGTCGAGACCGTAGGGGCGGCCGAATTCGCGCGCAACCCGATCGGATCGGGACCGTATCGTCTCGTCGAGTACGAAATGAATGTGCGGTCCGTGTTCGAGGCCTTTGATCGCTATTGGGGCGGAACGCCGCCGATCAAACGGGTCACCGTCGAGGTGGTGCAGGATGTGTTCGCGCGGGTCGCTTCGCTTGACTCGCGCCGCGCCGACCTCGCGGTCGATCTGCCGATCCGCGAGATCACGCGGCTTGGCGCAACGTCCGGGCTAGTCGGCCGCATCGATCCGGTGACCGACATCGTCATCCTCGAGCTCACACGCACCGGCCTGTTCGAGCGCCAGGAGTTGCGCCTCGCCGCCCATCACGCAATCGACAAGCAGGCAATCTCGCACGCGCTGTTTGACGGCCATGCCCTGCCGATCGACGTCGCCGCTGCGCACGGCACGCCGGGCTATCCGGAGGATTTCCGTTTCGCCTGCGATCCAGTCAAAGCCGCAGCACTGGTACGCCAGGCAGGGTTTGGTCCCGACAATCCCGCCCGCATCGGCTTCTACGCAACGAACGGCGTGTTCCCCAATGATTTCGAGCTCGCGCAGGCGATCGCCGGGATGTGGCGCAAGGTCGGCATCGAGGCGAACCCCGAGCCGGTTGCGCTTGCCAAGTATTTCGAGCTGCTGCATGCCACCAAGCTCCCGGAGGCGATGCTCTACTCGTGGGGCAACACAACGGGTGACCCGGAAATGTACGGCGGCTATTTGTTTGATCCGAAATCGGCGTTCGCATCGTACAAGGACGATGACCTGGGCGAGCGCGTCAGCCGTCTCCTGATCGAGACCGACACGCAGGAGCGCCACGCGGGCTACCGCGATCTCAACATCTATGCGGTTGAGACGGGCGCGATCATCCCGCTATTCCAGGCCGTGAAGACCGTCGCCTATCAGGACCGGCTGCACTTCACCAAATACGACAACGGTTGGATTCTGCCGCAGACCTTTTCGGTGAGCGCGTGAACGGCATCTTCCGCAACAGCAAGATCGAACGCGTCTATTTTGGCCGCCCCGCCGGCGAGGCGGTCGCGGAGGAAGCCGCGCTGACCGAGGCCACGCGGGTCTTGCTGCTCACCAATCAATCGCTCGCCCGCGAAGCCAAGCTGATCGAGAGCATCGCGACGGCACTGGGCTGGCGCCACGCCGGTCGCCTGACCTCGCTCAAGAGCCAATCGCCCAGCGCCGATGTACTCGCGGTCATGCAACTCGCGCGCGACACGCACGCGCATCTCCTGGTCGCGATCGGCGGCGGCTCGGTGATCGACACGGTCAAAGTCGCTGTCGCCGGTCTTGTTGATGGTCGCAAAACCGTTGCGGATCTCGCAGCGCTGCCGCCCTACAACCAGGTCGATCAAAGCGCCTGGCCGGCCATGTCCAAGAGCACACCGCGCCTGATCGCCGTGCCAACCACCTTGTCGTCGGCGGAGTTCAGCTGGGGCGCAAGCTTTGTCGACGAGAGCATCAACCAGAAATACGCGCTCGGTCATCCGCTGATGGCACCGCAGGCCGTGGTTCTGGACCCGGCCGCAACCTTGACGGCACCCGATGATCTCTTCCTCGGCACCGGCCTCAAGGCCATCGATCACGCCGCCGAGCGGCTCGCCTCGCATCTCGGCAATCCGTTCAGCGATGCCTGCGCGGCCGAAGCGCTGGGCCTCCTCGACCGAGCGCTCCGCCGCATCAAACAGGAGCCGACCGACCTCGCGGCCCGCCTCGACGCACAGACCGGCACCTGGCTTTCTGTCGCCGGGCAGATGTCCGGTGTTCCGGTCGGCGCCAGCCACCCGATCGGCCGCACGCTGAGCTTTATCGCCGACGTCCCGCACGGCGCCACCTCCGCCGCCATCCAGCCGGCCGTGATGCGCTGGAATACCCCCGCCAACGCGGCGCGCCAGGCCCGGATCGCGGCGGCGCTGGGTCAGCCCGGCGCGTCCGCGGCCGATGCCATCGCCGCGTTGGCCACCGCCGTGGGCTTACCCGTCCGCCTCCGCGACCTTGGCGTCGACCGCGCCTGTTTTCCCGAGGTCGCCAAGGTCTCCTTCGAGCAAGGCAGCATCCGCACCAACCCGCGCCCGATCAACGCGCCGGACGATATTCTGGAGATATTGGAACTGGCTTGGTAGCTACAAATCGCTGAATTCGGACGATCGGTCCGCACCCTCATAGACGGCATCTATGACCGGCATCGACCACTTGGATCTACAGCACGGGCGTCGGTCTCATTAGCCTCGTCGCAGCACAGGCGTCGCCGACGGGGTTCCCCATGCATCATCGCCAATCTATCAGCCGCCGCACCGCGCTGCGCATTGGCGCAGGCGCAGGTGCGCTCGCCGCCGGCCTCGCGTGCCCGCGACTGGCGCGAGCAGCTGACAAGATCCGCGTCCGCACCAACTTCTATGCCGAGCCCAGCCAGGGCGGGTTTTTCCAAGCCGCCGAAACCGGCCTCTATGACAAGGCCGGGGTCGCGGTCGAGATCAAGCAAGGCGGGCCGCAGATCAATGGCATGCAGTTGCTGATCGGCGGAGACACCGACGTATTCATGGCATCGGGCATCGCGCTGCTCAGCGCCATCGATCGCGGCGCGCCAGTCGTCGCGGTCGCGACGTCGCATCAGTTCGACCTGCAGGCACTGATTACCCGGCCCGACATCGCCTCGATCGCGGACCTCAAGGGGCGCCGGATCCTCGTTTCGGCCGGGGGCCGCGCCAGCTATTGGCTGTGGCTCAAACAGCGCTACGGTTTCAGCGACGAGCAGGTCGCGCCGTATACCGGCAATTTTCAACCCTTTCTGCATGACCCCACGATTGCGCTTGGTGGCATCGCTTCGTCTGAGCCGTTCCGCATCCGCAAGGCCGGGGCGGACGTCAAATACTTCCTGCTCGCGAAGGAAGGCTATCCGCCCTACGGCTCCCCGCTCGCCATGATGCGTCCGTTCGTCGACGCAAATCCTGACCTGGTCGCCCGCTTCATCAAGGCAACGCTCGAAGGCTGGAAGAGCTTCCTCGCCGATCCGGCGCCCGGGCTTGCGGCGATCAAACGCGAGAACCCGGAAGCCGACGATGAGTGGATGGCCTACTCGGTCGCGACACTTCGCGAGCTCAACGTGCTCGGCGCCGGCGCCGCCACGACCGATGGCATTGGAACCATGACCGAGGAGCGCTGGCAAAAGCTCGCCGCGTTCATGGTAGAGGCCGGCATGATCAAGCCCGACACGGATTGGCGGCAGGCCTACACCAACGCGTTCGTCAAAGACCTCCACATCACGCTGTAAGCCGCGCCATGCTCAATCCTGATTGTATTTCGTTTGCCCGCCAAGTGGTGGACAAGGCCGCGACCTCGATCGGCCCAATTGCGAACGCCGAGATCCTGCCGCGCGAAGCCTATGTGAGCGAGCAGTTCTTCGAATTCGAAAAGCACGCGATCTTCGCGCGCGAGTGGCTGTGCATCGGTCACGTCAATGAAGTCCCCAATCCAGGCGATTATCTGCCGCTCACCATCCTGGAAGAGCCGATTTTGCTGCTGCGCGACGATGCCGGCACGGTCCGCGTGCTCTCATCCATTTGCCAGCATCGCGGCCATCCGATCGTGGGGGGCGTGGTCGAGCACACGCCGGGCACGCCGTGCCTGCACGGCGCGCGCCTCGTGTGCCCGTATCACAACTGGACCTACGGCCTCGACGGCCGCCTGATCGGCGCCCCGGGGATGCAGGACACCACGCCGGTCAGCGAGCTGCGCAAGCACATTCGCCTGCCGGAAATCCGCTTGGAAATCTTCCACGGGTTGGTGTTCATCAATTTCGATAACGACGCC
>JAFAXD010000435.1 GCA_019241285.1 Xanthobacteraceae bacterium
CCAAAGGCAACACCATCATCGATTCACCCCTGCGTGTCGGCAAAACCCTCGGTTCCATTGATCCGCCGCGCCACGACGAGCTGCGCCGCGTGATCATGCGCGGTGTCACCCCGCAGCGCATCGAAGCGATGCTGCCGGCGCTGCGCATGCATACCCGGCGCGTGATCGACGCGCTCGGATCGCGACGCAGCGCCGATGTGGTCGCGGATATCGGGCGTCCGATTCTCTATGGCGCGCTCGGCCGCATGCTTGGTCTCGACGACGAAGCCGCCGAGGAAGCCGTCGATCTCGCGCGCGACCTGTTCAACGCCGGCCTCGGTCCATACGGGTCACCGCTCACGCCGCAAGGCTTTCGCGCCGTGTTTGATTTTCTTGGTGTCCAAGTTGAGAAGCGTCAATCCAACCGCGACGATGATCTCATCTCCCTCCTGCTCAGCGCTCGGGACGCTGGCGCACCGCTGAACGACCAGGAAATCGTCGCCAACATGACGGTGGTGCTGCTCGCCGGCAACGCGTCGATCGGTCACTACTTCACCAACCTGATCTACGCGCTGTGGCGCAACCCCGATCAGCGCAAACAGCTTCGTCTTGACCCGAGCCGGTTGGAAGACGCAATCGAAGAGGGCGTGCGCTGGGACACCTCGACCCAGTGCTTCGCCCGGCAAACCACGGTCGACATCAAGATATCGGACACCAAGATTCCGGCCGACTCGCGCCTGATCGTGCTCTACGCATCGGCAAACCGCGACGAGCGCGCCATTCCGGATCCGGACCGCTTCGACGTCGAACGCAAGCGGGTCCGTCACTTCGGGTTCGGATCCGGTCCGCACATCTGCCTCGGCGCGCAGACCGCCCGGCAGATGCTCAGAGTCATGCTGGAGGAACTGCTGCCCGCGATCGCTGATTACGAGCTTGATCTCAGCAGCGGGAAGCGGGTGCCGCACCTGATGGTGCGCGGTTTCTCGCGGCTTCCGATAAGCTGGTAATCCATGATCAAGAGCGAGCCCGCCGAAGCCCTCGAATACACCTCCCCGGCGACTCGGCGCCCGCAGGCGCGGGCGCGCGAGACCGGCGAGAAGATCCTTGCGGCTGCGTTGAAGGAATTTGCCGAGCACGGCTTTGCCGGCGCGTCGACCCGCGCCGTTGCGGCCGCGGCGGGCGTCCAGCATCCGCTCGTCAACTATCATTTCAAGAGTAAGGAGGGTCTCTGGCGCGCCGTGCTCGAAGCAACCGCGGGCCAGTTCATGGATCAGTTTCAGTCCCGTCTCGCCGGGCTGCGCGGCGTCGATGACGTGACCAAGCTGCGCCTCGTGCAGGAGGACTTCATTCGCTTCTCCGCCGAGAACCCGCATTTCCATTTGCTGATGTCGCAAGCCGGGCAGCACCCGAGCAAACAGCTCAACGCACTGGTGAACGAGTTCGTGCGACCGTATTTCACGACGATCAGCGCCTTGATCCGCGCGGCCCAGCGCGCCGGGTCCTACGTGGAGGGCGATCCGGAGCATCTGCAATATTTGTTTATCGGTGCAACGACACGAATTTTTACCCTTGCCGCAGAAGTGAAGCTGATCACCGGGGCGTCGCCGTTCTCCGCTGCGATGCTCGATCGCCATGTCGCGGCCTGCCTCGGTCTCTTCTTTCGAACGTCGACCGCCAAACCGACCGGAGCAAACAGCCGGCGCAAGACATAAACGGGACAGGGAGGAAACCATGAATGCCGTAGGCCCACAACAAAAAGCGGCCGTTTATCAGCATAGCCTGTCGGACCTGTTGCGCCGTACGGCGGGTCGCGTGCCGCACAAACTCGCGATCCGGTGCGGTGAAACGACTTGGAGCTACGCGGAGTTCGACCGCATCTGCTCCCGGCTCTGCGCCGGACTTTGGGCGCAGGGGATCCGCCCGGGCGACCGCGTAGCGATCCTGTCGCGCAACTCACACGCCTTCGCCGCGATGCGCTTCGCGCTCGCGCGCATCGGCGCGGTCCTGGTGCCCATCAATTTCATGCTCAATGCCGAGGAAATCGCATTCATCCTGCAAAATTCGGGCACGACCGCTCTGGCGATCGGTCCCGACTTCCTGGAGAGCGGATTGGCGGCGGCGCGTGCCAGCAAGATTGCAACTGTGTTGTGGTTGCCGGGCGAGAAGCCAGCTTCGCCGCCCAGCGAGCTCACGAGCTTCGAGAATTTGATCCAGACGGACGCACCGATATCGGCGGTCGAAATCGACGCGCGCACCTTGGCGCAGATCGTCTACACCAGCGGCACCGAGTCGCTGCCGAAAGGCGCGATGCTCACCCACGAGGCGGTGATCTGCCAATACGTAAGCTGCATCATCGAGGGCGAGATGACGGCGGACGATGTCCTGCTGCATGCATTGCCGCTCTATCATTGTGCGCAGCTCGACGTATTCCTCGGTCCGGCGGTCTACGTCGGAGCAACCAACATCATCACCAGCGAGCCGCGCCCCGATGTCATCCTGCCACTCATCGCGAAACATGGGATCACGTCGTTCTTCGCCCCGCCCTCGATCTGGATTGCGCTGTTGCGCTCGCCCCTCTTCGACCAGATCGATTTGTCGTCGCTGCGCAAGGGCTATTACGGCGCCTCGATCATGCCGGTCGAGGTCTTGCGTGAAATGCAGCAGCGCTTTCCCGCCGTACGGTTGTGGAACTTGTACGGACAGACTGAGATCGCCCCACTCGCCACCGTGCTCAAACCGGAGGATCAGCTGCGCAAGGCAGGTTCGGCCGGCAAACCCGTGCTCAATGTCGAGACCCGCGTGGTCAACCCCGACATGGAGGACGTGCAGCCGGGCGAGGTCGGCGAGATCGTGCATCGCTCGCCGCAGTTGCTGATGGGTTATTTCAATGATCCGGAGAAGACGGCGGCAGCGTTCGAGGGCGGGTGGTTCCATAGCGGCGATCTCGCGACCGTCGATGACGAGGGTTACATCACGGTCGTCGATCGCAAGAAGGACATGATTAAATCGGGCGGCGAGAACGTCGCCAGTCGCGAGGTCGAGGAAACGATCTATCGCCTGCCGTCGGTCTCAGAAGTGGCGGTGATCGGGCTGCCCGACCCGTACTGGATCGAAGCCGTGACGGCGGTGGTCGTTGCCAGATCCGGTCATGCGCTCGAGGCCGACGCAGTGATCGCGCACTGCCGCGAGCACATGGCGTCGTTCAAGGTTCCCAAGCGCATCATTTTCGTCGAGGCATTGCCGAAAAATCCAAGCGGCAAACTGCTCAAGCGCGAGCTGCGCAAACTCTATCAACCGACCGCATAGGCGCGCTGCATCACCGGAATTGTAAAGCGCTTGTCAGCGCGATAGCTATTGCCTGGGGGGCAACTGTCGCGCGGAGCCAACAACATGAACGAGCTTGCACGCTGGGAGGCGCGATTTTCTGCACCCGATTTCGTGTTCGGGACCGAACCCAATGAGTTCCTCCGCTCGCAGGCGCATCTGTTGCCGCGCAGCGGCAAGGTGCTTGCGGTCGCCGACGGCGAGGGACGCAACGGCGTGTGGCTGGCGCAGCAAGGACTCGACGTCCTGTCGATCGATTTCTCGCAGGCGGCGCAGGCCAAGGTGCGCGCGCTCGCCAAGCAGCGCAACGTTTCGCTGCGCATCGAGTGCGTCGACGTCATCGCGTGGGATTACCCGGAGAACGCGTTCGACGTGGTGGCGGCGATCTTTATCCAGTTCGCCAACCCGGCGGAGCGTCAACGCATCTTCGCGGGGATCCGCCGCACGCTCAAACCCGGCGGGCTCCTGCTGATGCAAGGCTATCGGCCCGAGCAGCTCAACTACAAGACCGGCGGACCGTCGGCCGTGGAAAACCTCTACACCGAGGCAATGCTGGCGCAGGAATTCGCGGACTTCGCGGATCTCACCATCCGGGTGCATGACAGCCCGCACCACGAGGGGGCCGGGCATGACGGTATGGCGGCGCTGATCGATCTCGTCGGGCGTAAGCGCGATGTCGCGCAAGCGAACAGAGATTAGCGTCTGATCAGTACTGTCGTTGCTGTGTTGGGGGGCGCGCGGACCCGGGCGGCGGTGGCACGTTGCCGGGCGGTACATTGCCAGGCTGCGTTCCACCGACCTCCACACCGCCCGGCGGCACCCCGCCCGGCGGCATCGCCTTGACCGTCGCGGTCTTGCCATCCGGGGTCGCCACGGCATCGCCTGGCCGCAAGGTCGGGTCAGTGGCGGGATCGAGTGTCACCAGACCGAACGCGTCTTTGCCATTGCAGGTACAGCCGGGAACCAGCTGCTTGCGGTAAACAAACGCGTTCTTGAGTTCCGCATACCGGCCGCCATCCGGGCCGACCGCGTTTTCGATGGGGGTCCCACGGAAGATTCGGGTCTGGCTCGCGGGGCAGAAGGCGCTGCAGAGCTGGGCCGGACTTGCGGTCGGGTGCGGTTGCAGCGGGAAATAGCGGCCGTCGCACAACCGCACGCAATAGGCTTGTCCGCCGCCGCCATAGCTCTGTTCCGGGGGAATTGTCACTTCCGGCGCGGGCGCGCCGGGCTGTTGTGGCGGCTGTTGCTGCTGGCGGAAGCCGCCAAACAGCATATCGAAGATGTTTTGAGCGCGCGCTTCGCCCCCCGCCGTGACGGCGATGGCGAGCGCAATCGCTAGCCAAGTGGCGCGCATTTGCATCCCCGGTTCCCCTTAAGTGCGCCGTTGGTGCCGAATCCAGCGTGCCGAATCCGGCCGCTCGTACGGCCAGTTTACGATGAAGGCCGGCCCATGGCCAACCAGGGGGGACGATCCGCCGCGCGCTGCGCGTGTGCGGGAGCGTGCCCCACGTTACGCCACAATCGCGTCCCAGCCGCCGTCATGGGCGATGACCTGCCCGGTCACGTAGTGCGACGCGTCGCTCGCCAGATACACCACCAAGCCGACGAGGTCATCTGGTGTCCCGCGATAGCCCATCGGGATCCGGCGGTGGATCGCCTCCTCGAACGCGGCGATCTCATCCGGCGTGACACTGGCGCGGCGCGCCGCCCCAAGTGCGGTTCCACCATGCCATCCGGGGGCGATCGCGTTGACGCGAATTTTCTCCTTGGCGTACTCGGCCGCAACCTGGCGGGTGAAGCCGATCACGCCGGCCTTGGAGGTGGAGTAATTGACGGCAAGCGAGGGAAAGCCAGGCCAGTAGCCGCGCAGCGCCGCGATCGAGGCGATGTTGATGATCGACCCCGGGCCGGGCAGCATCAGCGCCAGGGCGCGGCGGGTCACGAGGAACACACCGCGCAGATTAATCGCCATCAGCTGATCCCAGTCCTCGAGGCTGAACTCGTGGGTGCGCGCGGTCTTGGTGGCGATTCCGGCATTGTTGATCAGGATGTCGATGCGGCCGTACTCGGCGGCGATCTTGTTCCACATCGTATCGACCGAGGATTCATCTGCTACATCGACGTGCAGCGCCTCCGCCACGCCGCGTGACTGCTTGGCGAGCGACGCGGTCTCGTCGGCCCCCTCGAGATTGCGGTCGGCACAGATGACGGTTGCGCCGTGAGCCGCAAGACCGAGTGAGAAGGCACGACCGAGGCCATTGCCGGCGCCGGTGACGATGGCGACCTTGCGATCGAGGCGGAAGAGGTTTTCAAACATGGGATTCTTGGGTCAGGACGGGGTGCAGCGGGATCATGGCAGCTCATTGATAGGCGATTTGCGGCGACTTGAGGATTGGGGCAAACTCATCGACGAAGAATATCGGCTGAGCGAGCGCATATGAAATACCGCAAGCACGAGGCGAAGGACTATTCCCGCGCGCACATGCGCGGCATTTTTGCCGCCGCCAACACGCCGTTCCGGGAGGGCGACCTCGCGCTCGATGAGGCCGGTTTGCGGCGCAACATGCGTCACTGGATCGACGACCTTGGCATCGCTGGCCTGTTCGTCGCCGGCAAGCAGGGCGAGTTCTTCTCCATGTCGCTCGAGGAGCGCAAGCGCACGTTCGAGATCGCCGTCGAGGAAACCGCCGGCAAGGCGCAGACCGTTTTGTCCTGCTCCGACCAGAACATCGATGTGGTGCTGGAGCTTGCCCGTCATGCCGAAGCGATCGGCGCCGACTACATCGTCGTGCACGCACCGGTGCTGCACTTCCACGAGGCGCAGGACGATTGCGTGCGCGAGTACTACCGCTACATCGCCTCGCAGGTGTCGATCGGGATCGCGCTGTGGAGCCATCCGGATAGCGGCTATCTGCTCAGTCCGGAGCTGTGCGCCGAATTGGCCGACATTGAGAACGTGGTCGCCATCAAATACAGCGTGCCGCGCGAGATGTACGCCAAGCTGACGCGCCTTGCCGGGCACAAGATCCTGGTTTCGACCGCGTCTGAGGCGGAGTGGTTCGACAACATCGTCGAGCTCGGCTGGCAGCTTTATCTGTGCTCGTCGCCGCCCTACACGATGCAAACCAAAGTCGATCTGCGCATGCGGCAATACACGGACCTGGCCATGGCCGGGAATGTGACTGAAGGCCGGCGCGTACGCGACAGTCTCAACCCGGTGCGCGCGGCATTCCGCAGAAGCCGGCCACACGGCAAACCCTACGCACATCAGAAATACTGGCAGGAGCTGCTCGGCCAGGTCGGCGGGCCGGTGCGACGGCCGCTGTTGGAACTCACCGAGGCGGAGAAGGCCGCGACCCGCGAGGCGCTTGAAACATGCGGCCTGAGATTGACGAGCGACGCACCAGCCGTAGCCGCCGAATAGGAAAACGCAACATGCTGCACCACCCGCGCTTCAAGGCTTTCAATTTCCAGCGTTGGATCGATGAGAACCAACACCTGCTCAAACCGCCGGTCGGCAACAAGCAATTGTTCGACACCAAGACCGAGATGACCGTGATGATCGTCGGCGGGCCTAATCAGCGCGTCGATTTTCACGACGATCCGGTCGAGGAGTTCTTCTATCAGCTCAAGGGCGACATGCTGCTGAAGATCGCCGATGGCGGCCGCATCTATGACGTGCAGATCAAGGAAGGCGATGTCTTCTTCCTTCCGCCTCACGTGCGTCATTCACCGCAACGGCCCCTGCCTGGGTCGGTCGGCCTCGTCGTGGAAGGCACACGGCGTGACGTCGACATCGACGGCTTCGAGTGGTTCTGCTTCAACTGCGGCGAACGCGTGCATCGCGTCGAGGTGCAGGTGAAGGACATCGTCAAGGACCTGCCACCGCTATTCACGGCCTTCTACGGCAACCCGACGGCCCGCACCTGCAAGCATTGCGGCACCGTGCATCCCGGCAAAGAGCCGCCGCCCGGCTGGGTCGCAATGGAAGTGACAGCGGCGGCGTAACCGCGGTCAACCTCGTCATTGCGAGGCGCCAACGGGTCCGGCCCGAAGTGGCCGGCCCGATGACAGGCTCAGCGCCGAAGCAATCCAGTGCGGCGGCGCAAATTTGATTAAGCCACTGAGCTTCTCTCTGGATTTCTTCGCTTCGCTCGCAATGACGCCCGCGCTACGCCGCATTGCGATCCAACAACTCGATCGATACGCCTTCGGGGCCGCGCAGGAACGCGACCCGCACGCCAGGACGGATCGTGGTCGGCTCCATGGTGAAATGCACGCCCTTGGCCTTGAGCTCGGCGACGACAGCGTCGATGCCATTCACGCGCAGGCCGAAGTGGTCGAGCCCCTGGTAGGGAGAAACCGGCGGCGGGTTGACATTGCTTCCGGGCGCCACTGGCATGATGAACACATCCACGCCACCGAGCTTGAGATCGATGCGCGGCTGGCCGCCCTGCACGCTGCGCAGGATCTGCGCGCCGAACATGCGCTCATAAAACGCCGCCGTCGCCTCCGGGTCGGGGCTGCGCAGGTGGATATGATCGTAGGTGAATTCGGCCATGGCGTTCCTCCCAGCGTGTTTGCTGTAGTCAAACTAGCAGACGACGAAGGGCGGATGACAGGGGACACAGAGCAAAGGACGGATGCGGAGATGGACCGCGTTCACCCCTCCCGTGTCCTGCGTGGCACCAGCAAATTGCCGATGGTGATCTGCACCGGCTCGTTGTTCTGGTTGAAAGTGGTGGTGCGGACTTTGACCAGGCCCTGGTCCGGACGCGATTTCGACGGGCGCACTTCCAGGATTTCACTGGTCAGATGCAGTTCGTCGCCGGGACGCACGGGACGCGGCCAACGGAATTCGTCAAAGCCCAACCCGATGATGCCGCCAGCCGGTTTGAGCTCGCCCTCGACGAGCAGCCGCATGGTCATGGCGGCCGTGTGCCAGCCGCTCGCAGCGAGCCCGCCAAAGACGGTCCCGCGGGCCGCCTTGTCGTCGAGGTGGAACGGCTGCGGATCAAACTCCTTGGCGAATTCGATCGTTCTCGCTTCCTCGACGCGCAGCCGGGGCGACCCATAGGTCTGCCCGACCGCAAAGTCCTCGAGATAATGGACGGTCACAGCCGCTTCCTCAGTGCAGCCGTTCCAACGCGATCGCCGTCGCCTCACCGCCGCCGATGCAGAGCGAAGCCACGCCGCGCTTGCCGCCGTGCCGTTCCAAGGCGTTCAGCAACGTGACGATGAGACGCGCGCCAGTCGCACCAATGGGATGGCCAAGCGCACAAGCGCCGCCGTGCACGTTGACCCGCTCGTGATCGAGCCCGAGCTCGCGCATTGCCGCCATCACGACCACTGCGAAAGCTTCATTGATCTCGAACAGATCGACGTCGTCCTTCGACCAGCCAACCTTATCGAGCAGCTTGCGGATGGCGCCGATCGGCGCCGTCGTGAACCAGGCCGGCTCCTGGGCATGGCTCGCGTGGCCGCGAATGGCGGCGAGGATCGGCAAGCCCTCGCGCTCCGCAATCGACTGGCGCGTCAGGATCAGCGCCGCCGCCCCGTCCGCATTGGCACTCGAGCTCGCGGCGGTGATGGTGCC
>JAFAXD010000547.1 GCA_019241285.1 Xanthobacteraceae bacterium
TGACCTGTCCTTGGGCGTTGAGCGAGGCCGACGCGGTGGCGACGAGACCAGCAATTATGACGTAGGGCGCAGCGAGCCGCAGCAACGTGACAGCGGTACCGAAACGGGTATCGTCATCATCAAATCCAGGCAGCAGCAGCATCACGACAGTTGGGGCAAATACAATGCAGATTAGTGCGACCAGGCCAAGCACGAGAGCGTTCACGGCGAGCACGTTCCAGGTGAAGCGATCAGCGTCACCGCCGCTTTGCCGTGTCCGCATCCATGCCGGCACGAACGCCGCGTTGAGCGCGCCGTCGGCCACCAGGCGACGAAAGAGATTGGGAATCTGCAGTGCGGCAAAATAAGCGTCGGACAGCGGGCCGGCGCCGAGTACCGCGGCAATCCCCATATCGCGCAGGAACCCGAGCAGGCGCGAGGCCAGGGTCGCCGAGCCGACCGAAGTTACGTCGCGCACAACCGACATGACGTGAGGCATCGCCGAAGCCGATGGCCCACGTCAAGGTCGCGTTTGCGGTGGGCATCCACCCAAAGGTGGGCAGGACATCAGATCGTTTACATCGCTGGTCTGGATCGCTAAGCCATTCCCTCGATAGCGGCTTTAGCAGCCGCATTCCTTCCATCAACACGAGCAAACCTGAATGACCAGCGTTCAATATGATGTTCTCGGTATCGGTAATGCCATTGTCGACGTGATTGCGCAGACCGAGGAGGACTTCCTGGTCAAGCATGGCATGCAGAAAGGCGCGATGACGCTGATCGACGAAGCGCGCGCCGCGAAGATCTATGAGGCCATGGGACCGACCATCGAAAGCTCCGGCGGCTCCGCGGCCAATACGATCGTCGGCGTTGCGAGCTTCGGCGCGCGCGCGGCGTTCGTCGGCAAAGTCAAAGACGATACGCTCGGGCATGTGTTCGGACATGACATCCGCGCCTCGGGTGTGGCGTTCGAGACCAAGCCGGCGAGCGACGGTCCGGCGACGGCGTGTTGCTATGTGCTGGTGACGCCGGACGGCGAGCGCACCATGAACACCTACCTGGGCGCAGCGCAGAATCTGCGTCCCGCAGATATTGATCCGGACCAGATTGGGCGCGCCGCCATCACCTATCTGGAAGGTTATTTGTGGGATCCCAAGGACGCCAAGGACGCGTTTGTGAAAGCGGCAAAGATCGCCCATGAGGCCGGCCGGCGGGTGGCGCTGACGTTGTCCGATGCGTTTTGTGTTGATCGCTACCGCGACGAATTTCTTGATCTGATGCGCAAGGGCACCGTTGACATCGTGTTTGCCAACGAAGGCGAGCTCAAGAGTTTGTATCAGACGGCTGACTTCCACGCCGCGCTCGGGCAACTGCGCAATGACGCCAAGTTCGCGGCGGTGACCCGCAGCGAGCAGGGATGCGTGGTGGTTACGGCGGCCAGCGTCACCCCGGTGCCGGCATTCCCGATCGACAAGCTGGTCGACACCACCGGTGCCGGCGACCTGTTCGCGGCCGGGTTCCTGGTTGGGCTCGCCCGCCAGGCCGACCACACCACCTGCGGCAAGTTCGGCGCCCTCGCCGCCGCCGAGGTGATCCAACACATCGGCGCGCGCCCGCAACAGTCACTCAAGGACCTCGCCGCGGCCAACGGGTTAAGGGTGTAGGGGCAGGGCCGTCTTAGCCCTCCCCACAAGGGGGAGGGTAAAGAGTCCGGCGTTAACCATTTGGAAAGAATTAAGCGCTACCGCTTGGAGAACCCTGCCAAGCGGGACCAATAACATGAGCCAATGCGAAATCTCTGCGTCGGATCAGTCTGTTACGACTGATTCGGCGGCGACGAATCATGCCGTCGCGCCATCAACCCCGGTTGCGGCGGATGCACCCGGCATCGCCCCCATGGATCCGAGCGCAGGCGCTGACACACCGGTCATTGACCTCGAACCGATCGCCAGCGTCACCCATTGGACCTCGCCGAACGCCCAAGGCGGGCCGAAAGGAAGCTCCTCATGGCGCCCTGCCGGCGCCCCGGGCGCGACCACGCACCGCTGGCAGGTCCCGCGCTTCCCGCGTTTGGCCGCGGCAATCGCGCTGGCGGTCGCCGGTGGGGCCGTGGCGGGATCGCTCGGGACGCTGTGGATCACCCGCGCCGATCAGAATGAGCAGGCGCTGGCGCGCAACGAGACGACCCAGCTCAAGTCTGCAATCGAGCGTCTGAATTCGGATCTCACGGCGGTGCGCTCGAGCGTCGAGAGCTCGAGCCGGAGCACGAGCACCCAGTTCGCGCGGCTTACCGAGCGCATGGAGAAGGTCGAACGCAGCCAGACCGAGCCGGCCGCCAAGATCGCCAAGATCAACGAGACGCTCGATCGCCTCGACCGCCGCACACGTGATCTGCCGGACTTGTCGCCGGTTCCGGAGCGCATCGCGGCGCCCGTCCCGATCAAGGAAATTCCGCGGGTCTCGGTCGTTCCCGGCTGGGTGGTGCGCAGCGTCTATGACGGCATGGCATTGATCCAGGGACGCATCGGAATGATCGAGGTTGAAGTCGGCGATCCGCTGCCCGGCGGCGGCCGGGTGGAAGCGATCCGCCGCCAGGACGGGCGCTGGGTCGTGGTGACGAGCAAAGGACTGATCCTCGCCGCTCAGTAATGCAAAACGGCTAGCACAGATGTGAAAGACCCCGGCGAAAGCCGGGGTTTTTTTCTGCACATCATGCTTTATCGTGAATGGCCGGCAGTTTTGCGGACCTTTTTCATGCTCGTTCGCGTGTGGCTCACCTTTGTGGCGTTTCTCTCCGTCATGTCTGTCGCATGCGCGCAGGCGCCCGGCGGACCGGGTCGCAAACCGGAAATGCGTGAAAGCTGTCCCGGCATGGTGGCCGGCGATATGCCGCGCGCCATTCCGGTGGCGGCGCGGCTCGCGGCGCTTGCGACCGATCAGGTCCGCATCACCTTCATCGGCCACGCCACATTCCTGATCGAAAGTCCGCGACTGGTGCGAATCGCGACCGATTACAACGACTACGTCAAGGCGCCGATCATGCCTGACATCGTCACCATGAACCACGCGCACTCGACCCACTATACGGATCGCCCGGATGCGGCGATCAAATACGTGCTGCGCGGCTGGCGCGATGACGGCAAGCCGGCCAGTTACGATATTTCGTATGAGGACGTGCGCGTGCGCAATGTGCCGACCAACATTCGCGACTGGAACGGCGGCACCGAGCGCTACGGCAACTCGATCTTCATCTTTGAAGTAGGCGGGCTCTGCATCGCCCATTTGGGACACCTGCATCACACGCTGACGCAACAACAACTCGATGACATGGGCCGCATCGATGTGGTGATGGCGCCGGTCGACGGCAGCTACACGCTCGACACTGAGGGCATGATTGACGTGCTGAGCGCCATCAAGGCGCCGCTGATCATCCCGATGCATTTCTTCAGCACATACGGGCTCGACCGCTTCCTGCAACAACTAGGCTCGAAATACCCGGTCGACTACAATGAAA
This sequence comes from Xanthobacteraceae bacterium, assembly GCA_019241285.1. Classification (GTDB taxonomy): domain Bacteria; phylum Pseudomonadota; class Alphaproteobacteria; order Rhizobiales; family Xanthobacteraceae; genus JAFAXD01. The sequence goes on from JAFAXD010000547.1 coordinate 3,494, forward strand.
CGCCGTCGCTGGTCGTCTCGCGCGCGACCCTGCCGCCGACGCCGAAGGTCGTGGTCCTGCCGGGACATTAGCACCACTCCGCAGCCCTCATCCTGAGGAGCTCGCGCACTCTTGTGCGCGAGCGTCTCGAAGGATGGCCGCATGGGAAGCCTTTCGCCCTGGGGCATGCTTCGAGACGCGTGTGCGCTCGCGCGCACATGCTCCTCAGGATGAGGTCCGTAAAGTCACCGCCAATCGTCGATCACGAATACATCCGGGCGATTGTAGTCCGGGCCGGCCGGGCGATGCATGGCGACGCCGACCAGCCCGGCGCGGAAGCCGCGCTCGCGCAGGATCCGATAGGCTTCAGCACGTGCCGTGTTGGTGCCGGCGATGATGCGCTGTGCCTGAGTCGCCGTCGCGAGACCTTCGCAGCAATCAAGAAGTTGGGCAAAATCGGCGGCGGCGCCTGGACGCGTGGCGGCGAATTTGATGAACAGTGTGCCGCTGCCGCCTTCGCCGCGCGGGCCGTAGTGACAGATCGCCAGCGCACGGGGATCCTGCGCTTCGCCGATCAGGATCGTGTCGCCCATTCCAAGCTGCGCGACAGCGCGGATTTCCCGGGTCAGATCGAGGCCGGGAAAATTCAGGTCGGTCAGTCGGGCGAGATTTAGAAGCGCGGCGTCCTGCTCGCCGGGACCGAGCTTTGAAAACAGCAGTCCAGGACCGTGTCCAGCCGCGTCCGGTTGCTTGCTCATGACCGGCGTCAGCGTCTGGGCGACAAAGCCAGCGCTCTCGTAGAGCCGCAAATGCGTCGCGCTTTCGGGAAAGGTGAACAGTCCGGCCAGCTTGGCGCCGCGCTGGTCGGCAATCGCCATCATATGTTCCACCAGCAGGTGCGCCACGCCCTGCCCGGCATGCTTGGGATCAACGAAAACCGGGCCAAGCACGAAGACGCTCCCCCAATCCATGGCGCAAGCGCCGCCCACGATCGATCCCTCGATCTCAACAACGCAAGTCGCCTCTTGGTCTGTTGCCCAGCGGGTGCGGACCATTTGGGCGTCGCCGCGAAACGCCGCCGGATCGGAGAGGCCAAAGCGGGTGCCGAAGGCGATCCGATGCACGCGGTCGGCCGCATCCAGATCGCGTTCGTGCATGGGACGGATGACAGGTTCGCTCATTGATTTTAGCTTCTCAACCGGGCTTGTTGGATTGCGTAGAGCAGGGAGGGCTAGGATGGCTTTTGCAAAGACGCGCGATGGAACTCGCCTGTACTACGAAGAGGCTGGCAGCGGAACGCCGGTCGTGTTCCTGCATGAATTCGCGGGGGATTATCGCAGCTGGGAGCACCAGATGCGATACTTCTCGCGCCGCCATCGCTGCATCGCCTACTCGGCACGCGGGTATCTGCCTTCCGATATTCCGGCCTCCCCCGACGCCTACAGCTTCCGCCATTTCATGAGCGACGCGGTCGATCTCATGGACCAACTGGCGATCCGGCGCGCGCACGTGGTGGGCCTCTCTATGGGCGGCTACTCGACCCTTCAGGTGGGGCTCAATCATCCGGACCGGGCGATGTCGTTGACGCTGGCCGGGACCGGTTCCGGCTCGGAACGCGGGCGACAGGAGGAGTTCCGGCGTGGTGCCCAAGAGACGGCCCGGCAGTTCGAGACACTTGGCGCGGCCGAGGTCGCGACGACTTACGGGTTGGGACCAGGACGGGTTCCGTTCGCGGTCAAGGACCCGCGCGGCTACTACGAGTTCAACCAGCAATTCGGCCAGCACGACGCCCAGGGCTCGGCCCATACCATGCGCGGGTTTCAAGGCGGCCGGCCGTCGATCTACGATTTCGAGGACAACCTGCGCCGGCTCGCCGTGCCGACCCTGATCGTCGTCGGCGACGAGGACGATGCGTGCATCGAGCCGAGCCTGTTCTTGAAGAAGAAGATCGCGCCGTCAGGACTTGCCATGTTCCCGAAGACCGGACACGCCATCAATCTCGAGGAGCCGGCACTATTCAACCAGACCCTCGAGGCGTTCCTGGGGTTGGTTGAAGCCAATCGCTGGCCGCCGCGCGACGCGCGCTCGATCAGGCCGTAGTAGATTAGTTTGATGTGTAGGGTGGGCAAAATCGCCCGCGAGTGCTGATCAAATCGCACAACATTCCG
>JAFAXD010000563.1 GCA_019241285.1 Xanthobacteraceae bacterium
CCCGCCGAACGCCGCTTGATGAAGCCGAGAAGGCGGTCACCGATTACTTCGCCTCCGCCTCAGGCGACAAGCAGAGCAAAGCGAAACTGCTGTTCGCCGGCGTATTCACCACGCTCAATCACGAGCGCACGGTGGTCATGGACGGGATCGAGCGCTTTGCCCGCCTGCAAAAACAGTCAGCTGAGCGAATTCGCGCCGAGGTCAGCGAAATGCGGGCCCTGCAGGATGCGCCCAATCACGACGACGCCAAGGTCGAGGACCTGGGCAACAAGATCAACTGGGAAACCCAGGTGTTCCAGGACAAGCGCAAAACGATCGGGTACGTCTGCGAGGTCCCGACCATCATCGAGCAGCGCCTGGGTGCGCTGGCCCGCGCCATCCAGCAGGCGGTGGAGTAGTAATGGTTGTTGTTGCTATTCTCCGCTCGTCACAGGCCGATTGACCAGTTGATCCAGTTTGCTTTTCTCTCGATCGGTTAGGTGCTTTATCTGTTCCTCATTGAGTTTGCCGTTACCGACCACGTGGAATGCGCTGTTAGGGTCGAAGCTGCTGCTCTGCTTTTCGTTCTTCTTGCGCTGCTCGTCTTGTGGCTGCGGCCGGCTGTCGTCCCCGCTGCCACCGCCATAGCCGATGATCTCCACGATCATGATTGACGTTTGGGTGTTCTTGCTCGACTGAGCCGGCAGTTGCGCCTGCTGTGTCGCGGCGGTCGTGTTAGCGGCAGTGGTCAACGCCGCGACAGGCGGCCCTTGCACCACCGGAATGCCCACTGTGGCTCCGCCGACCTGGATGTTGAAGGCGTTGAGCACTTGCAGGGCGGCGAGGTGAAGATCGCCGGCGACCCGGATGCCGGCCGCACTCGCATCGATCACGCCGTGCGGCGCGGTCAGCACCACGTTGCTCTTCTTCGGATCCTGCCCCGGCACCGAGAGCAGCGCGCCGACGCCCGCACCAGTGACCAGGCCCGAGGGATTGACGCGGCAATAGCCATCGACGTCGCAGATGAGCCGCAACGGCGGATAGGCCGCTGAACTCTTCGGCCCCTTGCCGGCGTTGAGATCGCCATTGGCGGAGAACAGCTCGATATTGCCGCCCTGCTCGGTGAAGATGCGGCTCTGGTAGATCAGCACGCTGGCATCCGTGTAGGTGCGCACGGAGCCACCCTGTAAAGTGAGGATTCCCTGCGAGGCTGGCGACAACGCGTCGGCGCTGTTGCTGCCGACATAGGCGGTGCCGCCCGGGCCAAGCAGGTTGATGTCGCCGCCGGTTTGGGTCTCGACCAACGAGCGCCCCATGCGCAGATCACCGGTGTGCTTGAGCGGCGGCACTGCCCCGGTTCCTCCGGCGCTGTTGTCGGTATAGCCGAGCGAGGCCGGGAACAGGGTCGCAATCGCCTCGTAGGCGCGCGCATACTTGCCGTTATAGGGGCTTGCCGGATTGTTGTAATCAAGACCGACCTGCTTCAAGACCGCAAGGAAGCCGCGATCGATCTCGAGTTTCAAGGCATCTTGCTGCTGCAGCAGGTTCATGAACTGTGCCGGCCTGAGATTGAAGGTCAGACTGGCAAAACCGGCCTTGGCCGCAAGCGCCGTGAGCTTGTCGTTGATAGCAACCGACGACAGCGCATTGAACACCTCGGCGGCCTGGGCCGGGGTCAATGAGACGGCGACGCTCGGATTGGCGATGCCGGCCGCCTTGGCGCGATCGATGATCAGCTGATCCACGATCTGTTCGATCTGCGGAACGATGGCCGAGGCGAAGTCGATGCCGCTTGCCGCTGCGGTCGTCGGATCGCCGTATTTGCTGATGGCAGCGGCATAGTCGATGCCTTTGGCGACCCCGTAGCGAACCGTGATGTTGGCCCCTTGGATCGGCAGAGAGGGAATGACCGGCGTCAGCGTCGAGCCGCTGTTCGAGCCGTCGCCGATCGCCATGATACCGCCGCCGGAGCTCGTGGCTCGGGAGAAGAAGGGCCCAAGGTTGCGGCCTGCCTCGATCACGAAGTCGCCCGGCCCGTAGAGTTTGAGGCTGGTCACCGACAGCGAGCTGCTGTCGACCGCTCTCGCGAGAATGTCGCGGTTCGCGACGATGCTGGTGATGTCATCCTCGGCATTGTTCTGGCCGGTGAACCTGAGATTGATGATGTCGCGCCCCGCCCATACTCGGGCCGGATTCGACAACGTGAATAAGCCGTTGTCGATGTCCTCCCCCGCATAGATGAGCACCGGGGTGTCGTTGCCGCTGCTGAGTTGGATGCGCGCGACGAACGTCCCCGCGCTGTTCAGCCCCTCGATGGTGCCGCCGGCGATGAGGTTCAGCGCACTGTTCGGTGACGGATAGAGAGCGATGGGGAAGTCGCCCGTATAGGCCACTAGATTGATATCGCCGTTCAGCGCGGTAGCGGAGAAACTCGGGGCGATGACGTCATTCGCCACGCCGGTGCCGGAATAATCGCCGAAAGGCCGCGCTCCATGAGTGAACAGCGTGTCGGTATAGCTGGTCGTGGAACTCTGCCGCAACGAATTGATCGCAATCGAGCCGCTTTGACTGGTCAGCGATACGCCACTGTTCGGCCCATAGGTGTCGAATGACGCGCCGATGGCGGATGGCAGGGTGCGCGCCGCATCGACCTGGCCAGAGCTGTTGGGCAATAAATTCCGGTTCAGGTCGGCAGGGATCTGCGTCGGCTGAAAGATGCCGCCGAGATCGATCGAGCCCGCCGCCTGGACGCCGATCATGCCATCCTGCACCGCGAGCAGCAGCGGCACGGAGAACTTGCTCTTCTGTCCGGAGGAATCCGAGATCGAGAGGTTGGAGTTACTGGCGTGGGTTTGGTACAGCATCGCATCGCTTACCACGTTGCCGCCGGCGCGGATCGTCCCGGTGCCGCGGCCAACATAGTAGACGCCGGACAGCACGTCATTGCCAGCCTCCACCAAGAGATTGCCGCCGCCATAATAATGCGCGGTGGCGGCCAGCCCACTCGACGACTGGCCGCCCGAATACTGGATGGTCTCGGGCAGCGAGGCCGACACGTCCTTTACATTGCGGCCAGCCTTCAGCGTGATGTTGCCGCCGCCGAGCGCGCCCAAGCCCTGGAAGAAGGTGCCGTAGTTGATGTAGGTCGAATACTGCACGCCGCCTGCCGACGGATCGAACGGTGCCGTAGCGCTGCCGGTCGATTGGCCGTTCACGTAATACCAGGCACTCCAGAATTCCCCGGTCGACACGCCTTGGGAGCTGCCATCGTTCGAATACTGGTTCCCACTATCAACCGGCGTCTCGATGCCGGCGATATCGCGCCCGGCTGTGACGATGACATTGCCCCCGCCGGTCGCCCAAACCGGCGCGGTGATGAGCCCGTTGGCGGCCGTTCCGCTCGGCAGGGTTGGCGCGGTGAAGCCGGCGGCATTGTCGGCGGCGTAACCGGCGGTATAGATCGTACCGGGCGCAACGGTATCGAGCATGGCGAAGTCGCCAGCCGCCGCGATCGTGATCGAGCCGGTGCCGGTGCGCACTATCGTCGGCACGTTGACCGTCAGGCCGTTCAATGGATTGATGTAGGAGGTGTGGCCGTCGATGGTGACTTTGCCGGTGAGGCCGCTCGACGTCAGTTCAGACACCTGCACCACAGCGTCTGGGTTGACCGAAGAGGTGCGATCGCCGTTGAACCGGGCGCCGCCGACGAAATTATAAGAGAAGCTACCCTTCCCGCTCGCTGCCGCCGTCATCAGGTTGACCGCCGAGGTCGTATTTGTGAAGCCGGCGTTCGTCACGCTATAGGTCGCCGGATTATTGGCGATCAGGTCCGCCGGCGGGGGCGGCGGCGGCGCCACACGTGGCGCGGGAGCATAGGTTCCTTCGAACACCGTCGTATAGGCCAGCGGCGCCGAAGGTGGCGCAACGGCAAAACAGGCGACGCAGAATGGCGCGTCGACGCCCGCGACGTTGCTGAGCGTACGCGGCGCGGAATTCAATAGAGCGTCGAGAGAGCCCGGCCCGGCCCCGGCCCCGGTGCCGGCATTTTTCAAATTGGCATCGACTACGCTGAAGAAATAATCTTGCCACCGCGATGCGTAGTCGTTCGCGCCTGGCTGGGTTCCAGCGCTCAGATTCTGGTAGAGATACGGATTGGTGTGGCTCGGTGCCTCCGGGATGGCGAGGACCGGCATGACGGGCGGCACATGCAGCAAATTGGCAAATGCATTCACGACATTGGCGTAGGAGAAATAGCCTCCGCTACCAGCGGTCGCCTGAATGTTTGGGTCCGTTCCTGCATTCGTATTGACCGCAACGATCTCGGTCGCATACGCATCAAACATCTTCGCGTATTGAACGTAAAATTGGTTATATTGATCGATGACACGCGGATCGCCGCTGATGACGAACGGCTGCTGCAAGTGGAATTGCAGTGAATTGAACACGTCGCTCGACGTGTAGTATTCAAATCCGGGTACCGCGCTGCTGAAGAACGAACCGTCCAGGATCGTGGACGGGGGGACAGTGAACCCTAACGAGGCGAGGGCTGTTCCGCTGAAGACCAATCCGGTCGGGCCAAACATCTTTTCATAGGCCAGATTGATCGGCGAATTGCTTTCAATCAGATAGGCGCTGTTCGCATCGTTGGCGGGGGCTGAATACGGGGTGAAGAATCCGTCCGAGATGGTCGCGTTAATCTTGACGTCGTTGACCGCCCGCAGCGCCAACGTGCCGGGCTCGCGGGTATTGCTGGTGCGATAGGCCAGGTTGATCTGGCCCGTGCCGTCGATGCTGCCCGCGCCAAAATTCCAGTTGGAGGCGACGGTGATGTTGCCATTGTTGATGCTGGTCGAAGGATTGACAAGATCGATCTCGGGGCGCAGGTGCAGCGCCGAGGGCGGCATCGCAATCGCTGGATTACCGCCGAGTTGCAACTTCGCGCCCGCAACGCTCGCCGCCACCTTGTTGGTGTCGAACGGGTTGTTGACGAACTTCGGGAGCGTATCCTGGTAGAACTCGATATGCGGCACATAGGCGCCCGTGGCCGGCGCATCCGGCGTCGAAGCGGGATAAAGGCCGTTGGTGGCGCTAATGAGCTGCGCGCCCGTGGCGTCGAAGAAGCCGGCCGGGTCGATGATGCCGTCGAAGTGTTTGTTGATGTTGGTATAGCCGTCGGTCGTGCTCCACACCGCAAAGGCATTGACGACCAGCGGATCGCCGCTCGCCGAGCCGTTCGCGCGGGCGTTGGTGACGACGGTGCCATTGAAGCTGACATTGATGGAGTTGTTGGTGATGGAATTGTTGGTCAGGATCGGCGCGCGGATGACGACGCTGCCGCCGGTATTGTCGATATTGGCGCCGCCGGAACCGCCGGAGACGTCAAAGATCGCGCCGGATGCCACCGTAATGGCGCCGGAGCCCGGCACGTTCTCATAACCATAGCTGTCGTTCACCGCGGTGAGATAAGGTTTGCCCGTGGTGCCGAGGGTGATGGTGCCGCCGCGCTGGACCAGGGTCGACTCGCCTTTTGCATACCCTGGGCTGTTCACGTCCGGGGCCTGGGAGCGCGCATAGAGCCGGGCGTCGGCGCCGATCGTGACGCCAGAAGCGCCCGGCGTGCCGGCCGCAGCCGTCGAGGTGCCGGCGCCGTAGAGGCCGATCGAGCCGCCGGAGGCGGAGCTCGCATCGATGGTGCCGTCGATGAAGATGCCGCCGGCATTGGTGACGAGCAGCACCTTCTCCGACTGGAGCGCTTGGCCGGCGCCGATGACGATGTCGCCCTGCCCGAGGCTCACCTCGAAACTGCGGGTGAAGCCGGCATTGAACAACAGCCCGGTGGCGAGCCGGTTGGCCACGAGCGCGAACTTGCCACCGAGATCGCTGTACCGCGCCGCGCCGCCGACGGTGCCGTAGAGCGCCGCCGTGCCGCCCGCAAAGATCGACAGCGAGCCGGCATAGCCCGAGCCGGCGCCGGAGACGTCGACCGTGGTGCCGGCGCCGAGCGTCACATTGCCGGCGTCGGCATAGAGACGAACGGTGCCCGCCGGCGTGTCCTGGATGAGATCACCGATGGTGATGCGCGTGCCGGCGGCGGTGAGCAGCGCGCTGCCTGACAGATTGAGATTGCCCGTTGTCGCTTCGAGCGTGAGCGTGCCGCCAAGTGCGGCAAGCGTGCCGGTCACATCGACCGAGCCGCCCTTGAGCGCGAGGCTGCCGCCGATGACGGTCGGATCAAGCGCGGGCGCCGCGCCGGATTGCGAGAGCGACAGCGCGCCGGTCGTGGTGAAGGCCTGCGAGGTCGCGCCGGCGACCAGCAACAGCGGCGCCGCCAGCGAGACCGAGGCAGACTTGGCATCGAGGCTGCCGGTGCCGGTGAACAGCACTTCTCTGCCGGCGCTGCCGGTCACCGCTGCAAAACCGGCGAGCGTCTTCGTCCCGGCGCCGAAAGCGAGCGTATCGCTGGCGCTAAGCATCAGGCTGCCGCCTGCCCCACCGGTGTTGGCGCCATTGATGTTGGCGGTCGCCTGGCTGTTGGTCAGGACAATGTTGTTTGCGGCGATGCTGCTGGCGCCGCCGTCGCTGAAGAGACCGGCGCCATCGAGGATGACGGTGCCGATCGGGTTGTTGCCGTTGCCGAACGTGTTGCTGCCGTAGATGTTGAACACCGAGGCCGAACGCAGCCGCACGACATCGGCGCCGGCGAAGTTGGCGATGAGATCGGCGCTGACCACGAGACCGCCCGCGCCGCCGCCGAGATTGATGATGCTGCCGGAGAGGTCGTAGTTTCTCGCGGTGAGCTTGGCGCTGATGGGAACGCTCGTCGTCCCGCTGGAATCGAGCGTCAGCGTATTGCCCGCGAGGACCACACCCGCCCCGATCGTGAGGTTGCCGAGCGCCACCGCCGACACCGGACCATTCGGCGCCGGCGTCGTCGACGGCACCTGATAAACACCGGGCACGAAGTGGCGCACGACATTGACAAGTCCGCCATTGGAGACGCGCAGCAACGAGCCGTCGCCGCTGATGCCCGCGGTGTAGCCGGTGAGAGTGCCGGAGGAATTGTATTGGGCGACAGGATCGGCCCCGAACACCAGCGCCGCGGTGGAACCGGCGCCGACTGCGCCCCTCGCCATGATCACGCTGCCCGTGTCAACGACGACGCCGCGGACGCTGGGGCTCGCGCTCGTCGGCGCGAGCGAGGTGAACAAGAGCTCGGGCCCGCTCAGCGCGTGCGCGGCGTCGGTCGCAACCTCGAGGTTTGCCGCCGTCGCCGTTATTCGTGTGCCTTCCGTCGTGCTGCTGCGATAGCCGCCGAGCAGGATGCTCTCGATGCCGATCTGGCTCAGCATGTCGGGATCAACGAACAGGTAACCCGCATAGGCGCTGCTGGCCGTGAAGGCGCCGTTTGTCACGGTGCCGAAGTTGCCGAGCTGGTCCGTTGCGGCGACCACCAGATTGGTGCCGGTGATGTCGAGCTGGCCGCCGAGACCGCCGGGCGCCGGCGCGAACTGATTGGCGGCATCGAGCACGAGCGCAGTTCCGGCCGCGACGACCATGCGCGCCGCATCCTGGGCGAGCCGCGGCGCCGCCGCGCCATTGCTGGCGGCCAACGCGGCGAAGTACCTGGCGCCCTTGGCGATGTCGATTTCGGAGTATCTGGTCCAGACGCTGTTCGACTGGATCTGCAGCAGCACGGGCTGCGACGAGCGCGATCCGTTGATCGCATTGCCGAGCACGCCCGTCATATAGACGGAGCCGTCCATAGTGGTGATCGGCTTGGCCGCCGGATTGGTGCTGGCCGAGCCAACGACCACGCGGTACGCGCCCGGCAGGGTCGCGTATTCGGCGGGCAGCAAGGTGTAGGTGCCGCCGGGAATGCCGTTGCCGCCCGGTATGGTGACGGTCTGCCCGGCTGCGACCTTGGTGGTGAAGGTTGGATCGGACGGCGCGAGCGACGACGCATAGCCTGGGACCAGCGCATACACCGTCTGGCTCGTAGTGGTGAGCACGTTGCGCGAGCCGCCGGTGCCGGGCACGAACTCGCTCGCATAGACCTCGCCGCCGCCGCGGCCGTCGATCGTGGCGCCGGCCAATGCCTTGACGCTGGAGCCGCCCAGCACGATGAGCTTGGCCGGCGGTCCGTTCAGGAGCGTGTTGTTGAAGGCCCAGTTGGTGCCGTCGGTCGTGCTGCCGTATGGGATGGTGAGGCCCACGGCCGAGACCGAGGTCAGGCTGCCGGGCAGCAAGGTCACGCTGCCGCTCGCAACCGTCGTAATCTTCGAGCCAAAGAGGCCCAAGGTGCCGCTGCCCTGTTCCAGCGGATCGTAAGGATCGCTGCCGGAGCCAAACACCGTGAAGACGCCCGGCAGTGACTGCCCCGAGCCGAAGCCAAGCTGGATGGTGCCGAGCGGCGCATACAGCGCCCCGCCCTGCACAATGGTCTTGGCGTCGACCACGATGGCACCGCCGGCCGACAGCGGCGCGACCGGCGTTGCGCCGCTCGAGGCGAAGGTGATGGTGTTGTGCGCGCCCGAAGCACCGGCCGGTGCAAGCCCGAGCGACATCAGCAGATAGGACGTTCCGGTCGCCGGATAGATCTCGCGTGCCGTGATGTTGAGGTTATCGGCAACAAGAAAACCGCCGACCCAGGGGATGCCGCCATAGCCGTCGCTCGTGACGCCAGAGCTGATCGAATTGTTGACCGTGCCGATCAACCGGATATCACCGCCGCTGACGAGATTGACGTTGCCGGCGTTCATGACAGCGGGGGTGCCGGCGACGTCGATCCCCTGTCTTCCCTTCAGCGTCAGCGTGCCGTCGGCGAGCGTCGGCAGAATGGTGCGGTTAGGGCCGCCGAAATCGGCGGAGACGCTGATATAGCCCGCCTCGAGCGTGACATTCGTGTGGCCGATGGTGGGAATGCAGCTCGCCGCCGGCGTGCAGGCCGGCACCTTATAACTCGTGTTGATCACGCCCTGCGGCAGCAGCGTCGCGACCACGCCGGAATTGCTGAGCAGGATCGAACCCGCGACGTTCAGGTCCACATTGCCGCTCAAATAAAGCTGGCCCTTGACCGACACCGTGTCGAGGCCGCTGTTGACGCTGTTGATGGTGTCGGCGTTGATAAAATACGTCGCGTTGGTCGTGGGCATCAGGGCGCGGAGCTGCGAACGCGTCGTGGGGGGAGCACTGCCGAAGGCGGCGGCGACGTTGCCGCTCTGGCTGATCAGCGTGCCGCCGTTCGTGGCGCTCGTGATGCTGAGCGTGCCGCCGGCGGCTTGCGGTGCCCCGCCCGCCGCCTCGATCGAGCCTACAAAATAAAGACTGTGATACGAATCCGCGGCAGCGTTGCCGAAGGTCGAGAGCGTCAGGGTACCGCCATTGCTCCAGGCCGACTGGGTAATGATCGTCGGGGTCAAGCCGCCGCGTCCCGGCAATTGCACTGTGCCGCTTGCGCCAGCGATGTCGAATTGCGATCCGGAGAGCGCGACGATAACCCCGGCGCTCGACAGGCTGATCGAGCCGCCGGGCAGCACCGTGCCCGCCGAATAGCCTCTCACCAGCGGGTTCGGCACATAGGTGCCGGAGACGTCGAGCATGGCGTTAGCGCCGATCCAGAGATATTGCGGCAGACTGTCGCCGCCGTTCGTCAGCACGAGCACGCCGCCTTCGGAGATGCTGATGTTGCCGCCGGGTGCCAGGATGCTGCCGAGGATGACGGTGGGCCCCCCGGCGTTGAGACTGATGTTGGCGAGCGGATCGCCGACGATCCGGGCGCCCTCGTCGATCAACAGCTTCGACAGGGCGCTGCGGTCACCGGTCATCCCATAGGGGTAGGCGGCTTGCGTCAGTGTGAGATTGACCGCATGCCGCATGCCGTCGAGTGCGTAACCAAGGGCGGCGAACTCGCGCAGCCGCGTCCCCGTCGCCGGCAGGTCGGTGGCCGCTGTCAGCTGATAATTCTGCTGCTTGAGCCTAACGGTGGTGCCGGCCGCGACTGTCGTACTGCCATAGGTGCTGGTCAGCGAAAAACTGCCGAAGCCGCTGTCGGTGAAGAACGAGGTCGGCAGCACCACGGTTCCAGCCTGTGCACCGCTGGTGATCGCGGTCACCTGGGTCGCGCGCCCGTCGACCACGATCTCCGGCACCTGCAGGGCGAATGTACCGCCCTGCGACAGACCGCCCGCATAAACGGTGCCATTCATCAACACATTGGCATTGGTCGCCGTCGGCGGCGCGTAGATGGGGACACTTGATCGTGGTCCGTCCCCAATAGCATTGGGGTCGAGCCAGGTTCCGGCATAGGTCAAGACAGCCAGGTTGCCGCCCTTGCCCTTGGGCAAGCCATCTGCACCGACCGCGATCGTGCCGCTGGGGCTGACGTAGCCGCCGCTCGACACGTCGACGACGCTGCCCGCGGACAAGATGATCGAGGGACTGAGATCCTGTGTGCCGTCGTTGCTGCTGATGTTGTAGGTGCTGAGACTGACGCTGCCGCCGTTGATGGAGAGCGCGCCGGCAAGGCCATCCGTCGTCGCGCCTGTGTCGTTCACCCAGCGCCCGCTGACATCGAGGAACGCCTTGGCGCCGATGACGAGATTCGGCAGCGCCGTTGTGCCGGTGGCCGCCTGCGCGCCCGCGAGCGTGATGCTGCCGCCATGCGCGGTCAGGGTACCGTCGACCGAGGTGACGCTGCCGAGCTTGATGCTGCCGGTGTCCAGCACTGACAGGTTCGCTCCCGCCGTGATCGAGAGTGTGTCAGCGCCACTGATGCTGATCGAGCCGAGTCCGAAGGATGTGAGCTTGTCGGTCGAATAGGTGATGACCGATGTGGTTTTTAGGGTGTCGGTGGCGCTCGTCGCGGTGGGCAGCAGCAGGGACGACGCCATCGAGAAGTCCGCACCCAACACGGAGGGGGCCGAGGCCTGGAGCACGATCGCATCATGCAGGGTGCCGGGGGAAATGTCGGGGGCGGCGAGCGTGATCGCGAGCGCAGCGCCGTTCGGCAGCTGGTCGGGGGTCGCCTGCGCCCCCCCGGCCCCGGTGCCGCGCTGGGCGAGCCGGCGCTGGTTCGTGCCGATGACGATATCGCCGGCGATATCACCCTCGAGCACCGGGTTCACCGCCGCGATCGAGGTGCCACCGGCACTGATGCCGTTGAAGTAGCCCGGCTTGTCATAGCTGCTGGCGTGCAGCGCATCGCTGTAATATTCGGTGGCGTCGACGCCAGCACGCGGATGGTCGACCTTGAAGCCGGCAACGATCGCATTGGTGAGGAACGGATCGGCGTTGGAGATGTCGTAGTTGCGTCCATCCGAGCCGAGCACGCGCGTCGTGGCGATGCGCGCTCCTGTATATTGGATCACGCCACCGGAGACGTTGATCTTCGCGCCCTGCGCCTGCAGCACGTCGACGAAGGCGATCGTGCCCTGGCCGTTGCCGACGCTATAGCCGCTGCCAAACGTCAGCGAGCCGCCCTTGGTCAGCAGCTGGTCAATCCCTTGCGTGACATTGGCGAGATAGCCAGCGCCCGATGATGCAAACAGCGGCGAGCCGACCCAGGTCTCGCCATCGGCGCGCGTGCCGGTTTGGGTGAGATCGATCGTCACCGTCTGGCCAACCAGATTGCGCGCCAGCGGCGTGTCGGCGACGTCGTTGGTCGTGACCTTGAACGTGTAGATGTAATCGCTGACCGAGCGCGTCGCCGTCAGGCCGAAGAGATCGATGCTGCTGCCGGATTCCATGAGAACGCGGCCGATCGGCGGGAGTGGCGATCCATCCGGCGACGTTTGCCCCGGCCCGGTGACCGACATGGTCGCCGACGGCGCCAGCACCCAGGATCCGGATTGAAAATCCACATACGGCGCACTGACGTCGATGCGCGGCGCGACGAAGCTTGCAAGCGAGGTGGGGTCGGAGGGAATCGTCTCCCCGTTCTCCTCCGGCAGAATTGCGGTGACGCTCTTCGTGCCGAACAGTACTTGATTGCTCGGCCCGGCGCCGTTCGCCGCAATGGTAATCGAACCGGCCCGCGTGATGCTGGTCGTCGCTTCAACAAACCCGAGCTGTTCGACCGCATCGCCGTTCAGCGTGATATTGCCGCGCCGCGAGATCAGCACCCCGCTGGCGTCATTGAGAGCCAGCGACACCGGCGAGCCACCGCTCACCGCCGGAGGCGCGTACAGCAGCGTTCCGCTGATCGCGGACCCGGTGCGGACGATGTCGCTCGTCTGCGGCGTATTCGGCCCCTGCATGGCGATCTGAACGCTCGAACCCGCCGCCAGGATGATCTGCCCGGCCGAGGTGCTGATCGCTCCGGCATTGCTCACCTGCGGGCCCAACAGCGCAACAAAGCCGCCATTGTCGAAGCCGCTGACGTCCGTGCTGATGCTCGCGCCGGACTGGACCTGAACCCCAACATTGCTCTGCCCGGGAATGAGCCCGGCCGAGAACAGCGCCGTATTGCCGGTAAAGGTGCTGGTCGCCGGTAACAACAGCGTATTGTTGACGAACAAGCCGTTCTTCAAAAATACCGTATTGGCATTAGCCTCGTCGGACGGCGCCAAAATCAAGGTGCCGTTCGGCGTCGTCTGGGTGAGGCCGCTCACGCTGATCGGCACATAGGCATCGCCGCTCGCCTTGAAGGCGCCATTGGCGCTTCCGGTAAAGCTGTTCATGTCCATCGCCGAGGCGATCAGCGTATGCACGTTAATCTGGCTTGTGCCGTTGAAGATGATGCCGTTCGGGTTGATGATCAGCACCGTGCCTTCGGCCCTGATCTGGCCCAGGATCTGGCTCGGGCTGCCGGTGGCGTCGATGCGGTTGAGAATCGTCCAGCTGTTGCCGTTGGCCGAGTTGCCGCCGGACTGATCAAAATAAAGGGTGGTGTTCCGACCCACGTTGAACTGCTGCCAGGTGGCAATCGCGCGTTGCGCGGTCTGCTGCACCGTGACGATCGTCTGCCCATTGCTCGTGCTCTGCGTCGGCAGCTTGGCATTGACCCAGAGATTGCCGCTGTTCCCTGCGGCCACGCGGGGATCGACGATCAGCCCGCCTGCCGACAGTCCATCGGTGACCCGCGACGTCTGCGCTTGCTGCGCCTGCGCCGCCGCACGCGCGGCGGCCTGGATATCCTGCATCGATCGCAGCGCCTGCGTCGCCCGCGACAGCGATTGCTGGGCTCTCTGCGCTGCCTCTTGCGCCTGCTGCGCCGCGGCTCGGGCTGCATCCGAGGCAATCGTCGGCGCACTTGTCGCTGCGCTCGCGCGCGACCCGACCGAGATCGCGTGCGCACTTGGCATGCCCACCGTCAGGGCCATGATGCTGACGCTCGCAAGCAGGGCAAAATGACGAGCATGACGGCGCGTGGAACCGGTGGCCGTCGCGGATAGATGGGCGGGCATCAAGCGGCTCCTTCGGAGGCAAACGGACAGAGCGGACCAATCACTCACGCCTCGCCAAAGGCTATGATCGATGCCGTCCTGCAGAGACGATTGCCGCAGAGCGAGTCTGAACTAGATGTCGCAGAAAATTTTATGAAGTTTTTGTCACAGCGCGGGTCTTTCGCCTTCCCGCGCACCCGGAGCAGGAGAAATGGGCTAACTCAGCAGGATGATGCCGCCTGGCAAGGACCGGCCGGTGGCGCCAAGCACCTGCTCAATCCAGACCAGGATTTCGTCGATCCGCTCGATCTTGAACCGGCCGTTGATCGTCTTCGCTCCCAACGCCTCGTTCAATAGAATCACCCGCCCTGGCCGGTAACGATTGATCTCAGCAATAACATCGCCGAGCGGCGTAAAGCGAAATATGAGGACGCCATCCTGCCAAGCCGAAGCATCCGCCGGGTTGATGGTGGCGGCCTCCCCAATCCCATCCCTGTTATAGGGAAGCCGTCGGCTGGCGCCGATTGTCGCTGTTTGCACACCCTGTTCGACCCGCACTTCGCCTTCGAAACAGGTAACCCAGACGCTCCTGCCCGTGTTGCGAATGTTGAACCGGGCGTTCTGCGCGACCGTACGACCCGCCTCTGCCGTCACTGTCAATAACTGCGCCGAGCCTGGCGGCATGGCAAAAGACGCTTCGCCAGAGATTAAAGTGACCAGATCGGCATGACTGGTCGCGGACGGAACGGCGATGCTCGTCTGCGTGTTCATGCGAACCGATACATTATCCGCCAAGGTGAGGTGCCGCTGTTCGCCGGTCGCTGTCCGGTAATCTGCCCTGAGCTCATCGAGGGATGGCCACAGACCGAACGGGGGCGCGACCACAGCATAGGCCGCCGCTGCGGCAGCGCACGCGCCTGCCCCTCCGAGGATTGCGCGACGGCTCACGGGGGAACGTGGCGGCGCCCACGCGGGTGGTCCTTCCTCGAAAAGGAGGCCGCGCGCAGCTGGACCGAAATCCTGCCACAACCGGGTCGCTGCCTGGAAGGCCGCCTCATGGGCGGGGCTACGGCGGCGCCAGCGCTCGGCCGCCGCGAAATCCGCCGTCGTTGCTTCACCGGAGACGAGCTGGGTCAACCAGCGGCGGGCGTCGCGTTTCAGCAGTGCATCGCGTTTGTTTGTATCACCCACAATCATTCTTTAGCCTGCGGCGCCTTCGAGTTCGCGGTCTTTGTTGTGAGGGCATCCTGTTCAAAGGACGATTCTCGAAGCCTCGAGGTGAACTCTTCAGCCGTTATTTCTTCCAGCCGACCGGCGCAATAATCCTGGGCTGCCTGCAGCTCGCGGTGAACAAAACGCACGGAGACGCCAAAGCGCCGAGCGATTTCGCGTCGCCCCAGGCCCTCAAGCCTGGCCGCCAGCAAGATCGCTTTCTGTCGGGCCGGAAGCTCTGCCATCACTTCCACAAGAAGCCGCAAATCGGAGCGGTCTTCGACGCTGCGCGCCGCATCTGGCGCTTGATCGACGATGCCAAGCAGGACTTTGGCATCGGATGTGGTCACACGCCTGTTTTCCGAGCGCAAACGATCGCGTGCAATGTTGATGGCGGTACGGAGAAGGTATGTGTCGGGGCTGTGAACTTGCGCCAACTCGCCGCCACGCTCCAACCGTAGCCAGGTGTCGTGCAGCGCGTCCTCGGCCCGATCGGCCGACCCAAGATGCCGAGTCAAACGCGCCTTTAGATCGCCGTATCGCAACAACAAAAGCTGCTGCAGCGCGCCCCAACGCGTTTCCGTCATGGTTCTGCGTTGGCGCGCTGCATGCCCTCCGGCGTTGCGCGACAATCGCGCGTGACGTCAGGCGTAATGACGAGAACCACGGGCTGGGCGAATCCGGCAGGCGGCGGCGCACCGATCGATATCGATCGGACCGCACGATCGAGCGTTGCGTCGAAGTTGGGGTCGCCGGTCGAATCGAGCAGTGCCGAACGCGCAACCGCACCGGACGGCGCAATCCAGAGGCCTACAGCGATGCGATACCCTCCCGACCGGGCGCGGCTATCAGCACAAAAAGTCTGCCTGAGGCCCCGTTGGATGCGGCCGTAATATTCCGTGACAACAGGGAGTGGTGCGGTATTGACGGTGAGATTTTGCCCTGCGCTCCGCGCCGCCGGATCTGGCATCAGGACGATGCCATCGGCCGCCATATAGCGGGGCACGAGCCCGGTCCCGGCCAGCAACATGCGGAGCGCGACGTCCGGTGCGAACCTGCCCTTAACCGCCGCTGACTGGCGCCCCCTTGCCAAAGCGCCGTCGTAAACAACCTGCCAACCAGATACGGCGCCGTAAGTCTCAAGCGCGGAAACGAGTGGCTGGACAGGCAAATCGAACGTCATCAGGCTCAATGTCTCGGCATTTCCATCGCCTGCCGCGACGGCGGAATTTGCGGTCGGCACAAGGCCTGAATCGAACGCGACCGCAGGATTTGTCGCAATGCTCGCGCCCGTGAGTAGCGACGCGGCTAACGTAAGACAGCGCCCGTCAACCGGCCGAGCATTCCGGCACGACAATGGCTTGGCATGATGGCGGCGACCGGACAAAAATTGAAATATCTGGTGAATTGGTTCCAGCATGGCAGCTTATCGTGCCTGACGTCCTTTACATTAATATGTCACATTCGCCGTGCGGACGGAGCGGTGCTGCGTAGCGATGGGAAGAGATGCCGACCATCATCAGTGATCTGCTGAAGACTCCATCACATCGCGATTGCCTGTCGAAGCAAAGGGACCGATGCGGCAGCCTCACCTTCA
Organism: Xanthobacteraceae bacterium; assembly: GCA_019241285.1. Taxonomy (GTDB): domain Bacteria; phylum Pseudomonadota; class Alphaproteobacteria; order Rhizobiales; family Xanthobacteraceae; genus JAFAXD01. The sequence goes on from JAFAXD010000563.1 coordinate 16,171, forward strand.
CCTTCGCGGCAGCCGAACGAGCTCAGCCTCTTCGAACCAAGATCGAAGAACCGTAAGGTCCGCTTCCTCTAACAGCCGAAACGCGATGTTCACCGTCATTGTATTCCTGATGAAGCGCCGCGCTTTTCTTCCGGATCGCTTTGGACGACGCCATCGTCACGCCGGAAACCGCTGGTGTATTCCCCCGTTGGAAGCCGAGGCGTCCGCGAGATGGGGATGAAGTGAGAGATGGTTACAAATCGCCGCGCCAGCCTGGACGAGATTCGGGCCTTCCACGCCAAAATGATGGCGGCTGCCAGCAATTCCACTGATGAGCGGCTTGAGCGAATTTTCGAGCTTGTGCCGCGCGAGGCTTTTCTAGGGCCAGGACCTTGGCAGATCATGGCATATAATCGGCGCTATCTCGAAACACCAAATGCCGATCCAGCGTTTCTGTATCAGAACGTCGTCGTCGCTTTGCATGCCGCAAAGGGCATCAACAACGGCGAGCCATTTTTGCACGCTGCCTGGATCGGCGCAGCGTCCCCTAAGGCGGGCGAGACAGTCATCCACATCGGCGCCGGAGTTGGCTATTACACTGCGCTCCTGTCGTTGCTGGTACTGCCGAAAGGTCATGTCCACGCGTTCGAGATCGAAGAAGATTTGGCCACGCGCGCACGTGAGAATCTGGAGCCGTTCGAGGGCGTTTCGGTGATCGGTGGCGACGCAACGGTCCTGCCGTTACCAGAGGCCGATCTCATTTATGTGAATGCCGGCGTGAGCGCCCCGCCGTCGTATTGGCTCTCCGCATTACGACCGGGCGGACGAATAATCTTTCCGTGGCAGGCTAATGACAAGGCGGCAATTTCGGTCTTGCTGACACGGTCGGAAACCAACTTCTCGGCAAGGCCAGTCATGCCTGCATGGTTTATTCCGTGTGTCGGCGCGTCGAATAGCGACCACTGCATCAAGCCCCCGAGCCTGACGGAGGCTTGGTCTATCCGATCAGTCTGGCTGGCACGGGATCGCTCGCCTGATGATAGCGCTGTTGCGATCTACAAGGAGCTTTGGTTCTCGCGTGAGGCAGCACAATGACGCCTCAAGCTACTCCGAATTTGGTCAGAGATTTTGGGACCTTTGCGGGGGCGCCACGCAGAGCAACCATAGACGACGCGGGTCAGCTTGGGGCGGTTCATCTCGCCGCATGGAGAGAAACATATGCCGGCATCGTGCCCGATGCCATGCTTGCTGGTCTGTCGGTTGAGGCGCGCGCGGCCATGTGGGCCAAAATACTTGGCAACCCGTCCAGCTTTGCCGAGACCGCGGTTTACGTGATCGAGGAGGACGCCTCCATGGTCGGCTTCGGCGCATGTGGCCGTCAGCGCGATTCGCATTTGAAGGAGTTGGGCTTTGATGCCGAGATCAGCGCGATTTACGTGCTTCGATCCCGGCAGTGCAGGGGCATCGGCCGAGCCTTGATGGCTGAGATGGCGACGGATCTTCGGACACGAGTGAATGAGGCTGCCGCCTTGTGGGTGTTGCGAGAGAATGCAGCCGCTCGCGCGTTCTACCAGCGCCTGGCCGGTGAAGTCGTGGCCGAGAAAGAGGACAGGCGCGAACACGTCAATCTGCTCGAAATCGCCTATGGCTGGCGCAAGCTTCCCGTGCTTAGGCGCCCTCTTTTGTAGAATTTCTAGCTTGTCGCCTCCGACTCAAGGGCAGGCGGAAACGCCATCATTGGCAAGTGCACGTCAGGACGGCGTCAAATCTCCACGACCAACAAATATCGGTCTCGATCAAAACCTGCCCGGTCGCGACGAACCGGCAGCTTGACTTACATTAACGCGGCAGCGGCTCTGATTTGACGAGCGGCAACAACGCGTCTTCCCACCCGTCCGTCCCGTCCGGATACCAGGCAACATTGGGGTAGCCCAAGGAGAGGACGCGCTTAGCTGCGTTCCAGGACATCCAGCAGTCGCGTTGGCAATAGATGACGAGCAGTTTGCTTTCGTCCCCACCAGTAACCTGCCGCAGGCCGTCACGCAGGTACGCTTCCATGCTCGGCGCGAGCTCGCCATAGCCGGTGTCTGGAAGCCAATAGCTTCCGGGAATGTTCATGTGGGTTTTCTCGCGCCAGATGGTGCCGGGGGGCAGGTTCGCGGGCCGCGGCGCGTGCGGCAATACATCAACAAAAACCGCAGCCCCAGCTTTCCATAGTGCTTCCGCCTCATCGGTTGTGAGCACCCGGGCGCCAGTCAGCGTCTTAGGGGTCGGGGCGCGATAGTTCTCGAGGCGATAGGTGTTGGGTTCGGGCGGCGCAACCTCATCCCCCACCGCACAGCGCAATCCGAGGATCGCCAGTGCACCGGCAGCGGCAAGCAGGGATCGGCGCTTCACTTCGTCGGAGCATCCTGTGTGATGAGTTGATCCTGATCGCCGAGCAACGGCACGCCGTAGCTCAGCAGCAACTTGTTGATCTCTGGCTGGTCATCGTGAATGAGACGATTGAGCTCGCGTTTCCAGTCCTGATCGGAAAACCGCACGCCCATGCTGAT
>JAFAXD010000558.1 GCA_019241285.1 Xanthobacteraceae bacterium
GACAGCCCATGCCCAGATCGCCGGTGACAAAGTGAAGATCGGCGTGCTGACCGATCTCTCCGGCGCCTACGAGACCGCATCCGGCGCCGGGTCGGTCGAAGGTGCCCGCATGGCCGCCGAGGAATTCGGCGGCAAGGTGAACGGCAAGCCGATCGAGATCCTGGCCGGCGATCACCAGAACAAGCCCGATCTCGGCGCCTCCATCGCCAATCGCTGGTTCGACATCGACAACGTCGACGCCATCACCGATCTCGTCAATTCGTCCGTCGCCTTCGCGGTGCTCGATATCGCCAAGCAGAAGAACAAGACCCTGTTGCTGACCTCGGCCGGCTCTGCCGATTTCACCGGCAAAGCCTGCGCGCCGGACAACGTCGTGCACTGGGTCTACGACACCTACGAGATCGGCAACTCGATCGGCCGCACCGTGAAGCAACTCGGCAACAAATGGTTCCTGCTTTCGGTCGACTACATCTTTGGCCGGCTTCTGGAAGAGTCGGTGCGCGCCGCGGTCGAGCGCAACGGTGGCACGGTCGTCGGCTCGCTGCGCCACCCGCTCGGCACGTCGGACTTCTCCTCCTACATCATGCAGGCGAAGGGCTCAGGTGCCGACGTGGTCGCGATCCTCAACGGCGGGGACGACACCATCAACGCCGTCAAGACCGCAAAGGAGTTCGGGCTGCTCGCCAAACAGAAGATCATGCCCAATCTCGACTCCCTGCAATCGACGAAATCGATCGGATTGGATGTCGCGCAGGGGCTGATGTACGTGTCGGCCTGGGACCCCAATCTCACCCCCGAAAGCCAGGCCTTCATGAAAAAATTCATCGAACGGCGAAAGGTGGCGCCGGGCCCGTTCCATGTCGGGACCTATTCGGCGGTGCGCAGCTATCTCAAGGCAGTCGAAGCGGCCAACAGCACCGACCCCAAGACCGTGATCGCCAAGATGCGCGAGATGAAGATCCACGACGCCTTCACCGACAACGGCCACCTGCGCCCGGACGGACGCATGGTGCATGACGTCTATCTCGTGCAGGTGAAGAGCCCGGCCGAATCATCCGGCGAATGGGACCTCGTCAAACCCGTCTCGACGATTCGCGGCGATGACGCGTTTCGGCCGCTTTCGGAGGGAGGCTGCCCGGCACTCGCGACCCGGTGAGGCCCTGTTAGTTTGTACAACAGGCCTGACGGCACATCTTAAGTGTTGCTGAAAAGCATCACTCTGATGATTGATTGAGCAGGTGCGGTTTTTCCGACGGAAAATCGCGCCAGCAAGGCCTCATGGTTAGCAGATCATTAACCGGACGCCGGTATGGTAAACAAACGTATAATTGGTCCCAATGCCTGAGCCGGGTTAGTGGTGAGGGCGACAGGGGATTGTCGCCATGTTCAGTCAACGACTGCTTCAGTTTGATCCCGTGCCGGTGCTCATGCTCTCCGCCGGCTTCCTGTTGTCCGTGATCATGATTTTGTCATATTGATCCACGGCCACAGCTTCCGCCTCGCCTGATCTACGTCTGCCATCCTGCTTGCCTGCTCATTCGCACGCCTCGGTTAGTGGGCGCGAAAAAGTTGCATGCGCAGCAACGGTCGCGTGTCCGGAGAGGCCGTCGAGCCCGCGCCCGAGGGGGATCTTATGACGCGCAAACCGCTTTTCCTCTTGGCCGCACTCGGGTTGCTTGTTGCGGCATCGTTTCCCGCCTGGTCGGCGGACGACATCCAGCCGCCGAACGAGTATCGGCACTGGTTTCACGTCAACACGATGATTATCGACAAGGCGAGCCCGCTATTCAAAGACCTGGGCGGGATGCACAACGTCTACGTCAACGCCACCGGTGAAGAGGCGCTCAAAAAGGGCAACGCCTATCCGGACGGGGCGATGTTCGTCACCGACCTGCACGATTTCACGGTTTCCGACGGGTCCTACGTGGAAGGCGACCGCAAAGGGCTGGCCGTGATGGTGAAGGATGCCGCCAAATACGGCGCCACCGGTGGCTGGGGGTTTCAGTTCTTTCTTGGCGGTGACCCTAAGAAACCGGTCGTGACCGACGCCGCCACCCAGTGTTTTGCCTGCCACACGCCGCGCAAAGACCACGACTACATCTTTTCGAGCTACATTCCTTGAAAACGGGTCAGTACAGCACCGAGGGAACGTAAGCTCCCTGCGGCTCACGGTATTGTCCTACGCTCATCAGCGTCATCGGTCGCACGGCGCGAAGTCCTTGCGCCAAGCACCAGCGGAACAGCTCTGCACGCCGCACGGGGATCAGCAGCGCTAACGGATCCGGCCGGATTCGTGCCGCTCCTAGCAGCAGCGCTTGCAGGTCTTCGTCCGTCTCGGCCATCGCGTGATTCGCCTGCCAACTGGTCGGCACGCTTGCGTAGGCACGCAGGCCTCCGTCGCGCAATGCCGCCAATGGGGCGCCGATCGCCAAGGTCTCCCTCAGCTCGTTCATTCGGGAATAGCCCACCACACGCTGTTGCAGCGCCTCGCAGGCCGGAATATCGCCGTCGCGCAGGGGGCGAATCTCCCAATCCAACGAGAGCGCGGCCGGAGCAGGCGTCCCGGTCACGACCGCATAAACCTCCCGCACGCCGAATCCGAGCGAAGTATAGAGCGACAAGGATTGGATATTGTAGCTTTCCTGCACCAACCGGACGCTGGGCGCACCGCGCGCGCGATCGAGAGCCGCCTGCATGAGGCGCCGGCCGATCCCGTAGCCATGCAGGCTCGGATCAACGGCGATCGGGCCGATGGCGCGAATCGGGTCGCGCTCGCTCAGGAAATTGAACCCGGCGATCCGTGGCTTGCCCGCCAACTCGGCAACTAGACCGAACACCGATGGATTGGCGAGGAACGCTGCGAGCCGGCGCGTTGCGACCTCGATCGAGGCGAAAACCGGAGGATAGCCGTGTCGGTCGGTCACTGCCCGAAACCCCTCGTAACAGATGCGGCCGCAGGCTTGCGCGTCCGCCTCGGTCGCGGACCGTATCGTGATCTCCATGCTGTTCCCGGGCCCTCTCGATGTCTTGCGCTTGATGGCGACGATCGCGCCAGATAGCTACACTCGCGTTGGAACGCGATAGGCCCGCATGCATCTCCATCAGTGCTTCAATTTTCACGATTTTCGTGAGTTGGCGCGGCGCCGCTTGCCGCGGCCGATCTTCAACTACATCGATGGGGCCGCCGACGACGAGACGACCTATCGCCGGAATACGCGCGCGTTCGAGGACTGCGACCTGGTGCCGAACATCCTGGGCGGGGTCGAGCACGTCGATCTATCGGTCAGCGTGCTGGGGCAGAAACTCGCGCTGCCGGTCTACTGCTCGCCGACCGCCTTGCAGCGGCTGTTTCATTACGACGGCGAACGCGCGGTCGCCCAGGCAGTCGAGCAATTCGGCACCATGTTCGGGATCTCGTCGCTCGGCACCGTCAGCCTGGAAGAGATCGCGTCGCGGTACACGTTCCCGCAGATCTATCAGTTCTATTTCCACAAGGACCGCGGCCTTAACCGGGCGATGCTCGAGCGCGCCAAGGGCGCCGGCGTCAAAATCCTGATGCTCACCGTGGATTCGATCACCGGCGGCAATCGCGAGCGCGATCTGCGCACCGGATTTACGATTCCGTTCCGGCTGAACCTGCAGGGTATGATCGATTTCGCCATCCGCCCCAAATGGGCGATCGACTACGTCACGCACGAGCCGTTCCGCCTGCCGCAACTGGAACAGCATGTGAAGATGGCGGCGGGCGCGACCTCGATCGGCGACTATTTCACCAACATGCTTGATCCATCCATGAATTGGGAGGACGTCGCCGAGATGGTCAAGCAATGGGACGGGATCTTCTGTCTCAAGGGCGTGATGAGCGCGGGCGACGCCAGAAAGGCAGTCGACATCGGCTGTTCGGGCATCGTGGTTTCAAATCACGGCGGACGCCAGCTTGATGGCTCGCGCAGCTCGTTCGATCAACTACAAGAGATCGTCGACGCGGTCGGCGACAGGATTGATGTGTTGATGGACGGCGGCGTGCACCGTGGCACTCACGTACTTAAGGCGCTGTCGCTAGGCGCCAAGGCGGTCGGCGTCGGCCGCTATTACTTATTTCCCCTGGCGGCGGCGGGCCGCGCCGGCGTCGAGCGCGCGCTCGGCCTGATGCGGGCCGAGCTCGAGCGCGACATGCGCCTGATGGGGTGCACGTCGATTCAGCAATTGTCGCGGGCGAATCTGCGGTTCCGATAGTTCCTCGGTTTGAATGCAGTCTTGTATTAGGCGCTCTGGCGCACGGACCGAAATCGCGCAATGGCAAACAGCACGAAGCCCGCTGCCAGCGTCGCCGGTACTGCGGCCCAGAGCCAAGTATCGACCCCACTCGCGAGGTGCGCGGCGACGGCACCGATGCCGATTGCGGCGCTGACCGCGACAATCGCCAGTGCCCATTTGGCATCGACGATCCCATAACCGCCGCGCGCCCGCGCAATCGCCGGACCGAGGATCAGCGGAGCCGGGGCAAGCTGGGCGCAATAGAACGCGACCACAAGCCGGCTGCCCCCCTCCCCGGCAATCAGAGCAGATGCGCCCAGCATCAGCACGTAGAACAAAATACCGGAGATGACGGTGCGCCGTCGCGCCACAGCCTGCTGTGCCGGCGATGCCGTCTCTGAGCGAAGCTCCGGCCATACAGCCGGCAGAATGTCATAGCGGATGGCACACAGGCTCGCCGAGAATGCCGAGCTCATCATCGCAAACGCCATGGCAAACACAGCGACCAGCAAGAACGCGACGGCCCCGGTGGACATGAAGTTGTCTTGTTGGAGCAGTCGCTCAGCAAACTCAGGCATTCCAATGCCCTCACCAAACGCCGCCGCCGCACCGAGGGCACCGACCATGCACAGGAACAACCAGATCAGGGGCGTCTCGATCGCGTAGATGCGAAACAATCCCCGGTAGGCACGGGTGTCGCGGGTCGTATCATCGGTGCCGGGGTTGTTCTTTTCGAAGGCGGCAATTCTCTGCCAGTTGGTCAGATCGGCGAGCGGATAGAACAGCGGCAGCAGACCGAGTGACACCAACTCGAGCCAGGACGCTTGCGTGCCGGACGCGAGCGTGGCGGCTGCGGCATCGTGAACAAGTTCCAGATAATCATTCCCGGACACGGCAATGTAGGCAAACGCGATGACGAAACCCGCGAATACCGAGACGCTGACATTGAGAACTTTTTCAAACCGGACGAACGCCCCGGCACCCGGCTCGGTTCGCGCGCCGTCGGCATCGCCTGAACCGGTGGTGTAGAACGGACTGGTGTCGATATAGCGCGTGCGGCGATAGAGCATGAAGGCGATGCAACAGGCGGCCACGAACAGGATCGCGAACGTGGCCTGCGGCGGCAGCGACGGCGCCCCGGACATGGCGAGATAGATCAGAAGCGCAGTCGCGACGAACAGGCCCAGGTAGATCACGGCAAGCTGAGCCTGCGCGGCGCGAATCACGCCGGAATTGCCTGCCCAGATCGCGGATACCATCGCGACCAGCAGCACGCAGGCAGCGATGATGAAGGGGCTGGCGGGATCCGGCATCACCGGTTTGAGCAGGGCGGCGAGCGCGAATGCGACAGCGACCGTGAGACCTGCCAGCGCAAACACGGTCAGACTCGCAGCCAGCACGCGCAGCCGTGCATCATTGCCGTGTAGCTTAGTGATAAACTCGTGGACGGTGATCGATTGGTCGCGCCGTAGCGCGCGCGACAGAAAGGCGAGCATCGGCACCCGCACCGTATAGAGCAGCCACACACCCACCCCGAATGAGACCGCGCTGATGATCGCCGGCCAGGCATCTGTGCTGGCGCCAAAGGCGAACAGGGCCGCGACCGTGGTCAGCGGCAATGCGTAGGCGATGGAGGCGTTTTGAATGGCCGTCGGCGGCGTGTACTCGGACGAGACGAAGTAGTCGTGTGCGCGCGCGGAGATTTTCCGGCGCGACAGCAAAACCGGTACGGCAAAGACCCCCAGACATACAATCAGGGGCAGGAGAGCGGTTAAACCCATGTGAGCCCCCGGTTCTCGCCCCGCGGGCGGAGGTTTGGCGGTGACAGCCGGCTTCTACCCTCAGCCAAGGCGCCGGAACAGCCCGGATATTGATACCCGAAAATCCCCAACCGGCTGTGACAATCGCATTCCCTTCCGACGGTCGAAACCCCTTGTTAATTCATTCCGCTGGAATGTGTAGATACCCCACTTAGGCCGCATTTATGGTTTGCCTTACGGGCCGGAGCCAAATGGGGCCAGGGCTCCCTGAGTGATTCGGGGTCACTCTTCGGTGGGGGGTTGCATGGGGCGGACTTCAGGACACAAGTGGGTTGGTGCTGCCGTTGCGGTCGGGCTGTTGTGGGCGACCTGCGCATCCGCGGCCGAGCCGCGCGTGCTGTTCCTGCGTGGTTGGTTTGGGGTGTTCTCGACCGGGCTCGACGGCATCGCCGACGACCTCAAGGCCAAGGGCATCAAGGCCGAAGTGGCCGGCCATCTGTATTGGCAGACGGGGCTGACGGAAATCCTCAAGGCGCGGGCGGCCGGCAAGGCCGGGCCGATCATCCTGGTCGGGCACTCGCAGGGCGCCAATAACGTGATCGATATCGCCCGAGGGCTCGAAGCCCAGAAGATACCGGTGGATCTCGTCATAACGCTGGCGCCGTTCATGCAGTATCCGGTCCCAGCCAACGTCAAACAGGCGGTCAACTACTATCAGCAAGGCGGCTGGGGCGCCCCGCTTGAAGGCGCACCGGGTTTTCACGGCAAGATCATGAACGTGAACGTCAATGATGACCCGAGCGTAACGCACATCAACATCGATAAGAGCACCCGGGTTCACGCCGATGTCGTGCGCATGATCACCAGCCTCGTGAAGCCGCACGAAGCTTCGAACGGCGCCGCCGCGGCGAAAGGAATCGCGTACTCGCAAGCACCGGCGGAGTAATAAGTCCGCGCTGATGTGGCCGGCGCAGGACCGCGCCGGACCTGCTGGCTGGGTGGGGGATGGGGATGAGACGAGCGGCGGTCGCGCTGCTGATGCTGATGGCCGTTGCCATCAGTAGTGCGTCTCAAGCCGCGCCTGCGGGGTCGGACCCCGGCCCGGACGTCGCGCCCCGCGTCTACATCTTCCGTGGCGATCTCGGGATCTTCTTCTCAACGGGCATGGATTTGCTTGCGGCGGAGCTCAATCAGCACGGGCTCACCGCGGGCGTCTACAATTGGGAAAACTGGAAGGCGCTCGCCGACGATGCAATCGCCTACTACCGGGCACATCCGGGCCGCGCCCGTATCATGTTGGCCGGCCATTCACGCGGCGGCGATGGGCTGATCGCCATGGCTTGGCGGCTGCAATCGGCGCACGTGCCGGTGGCCCTCGCGGTTGCGGTCGATGCGACCCGCGTGGTCGGCAAGGTTCCGCCCAATGTCGAACGGTTCATCAACTTCTATCAGTCCAACAACATGCTGGGTGGCGGCGCGGCACAGCCGTCGCGCAACTTCCATGGCGAGTATGTGACAGTGAACCTCGCCGACCACATCGAGATGACGCACGTCACCATCGACAAGATGCCGGCGCTGCACCAGGCGATTGTTCCGAAATTCATCGAAGCCGCGCGCTATCGACCGCCGCCCCCCGGACAGCGCATCATGCTCGAATACCGGGTGCCGGCTGGCGCCCCGATCGAGGTCTGGGACGGCGGCATGCAGGTTGCGGCAGGGGCCGACGACACTGCCGATACGGTGGCCCATCGCTACGGGGTGCCGGCCTGGGTCGTGGCGCAGCTCAATAACGTCGCGGCGGACGAGCGCATCGGGACAAACCGCCCACTGGTCGTCCCCCGCATGGCCAACACCTCGGTGGCCTGGGCGGATACATTCGTCGCGCTGCTGCTGACCGGAATCAAGCCCGACCCTGGAGCCGAATCGGATCAGACCGAACCAGGGACCAAGGTGTCGCAACGGTAGGAGTTGCGTGTCCCGGGCGGAGTGCAGCGCGAAGCGGTGCGCTGCTGACCCGGGATCCTCACAAGGAGCAGCGCGTGGGACGATCCCGGCTCAGCGATGCACCGCTCCGCAAGAGCTACGCGCTGCACCGCAGCCGGGATACCGCACTCATTACAACTGCGCCGTATTGAACGTGTTGCAGGCCTGAACAGTCCCTTCCTTCAATCCGGTCATGAACCAGCGCTTGCGCTGCTCGGACGTGCCGTGGGTGAAGGAGTCGGGCACCACGTAGCCACGCGATTGGCGCTGCAATCGGTCATCGCCGATTGCTGACGCGGTCTGCAAGGCCTGCTCGACGTCGCCTGGCTCGATGAACTGTTGGCGCTTGTTGGAGCGATTCGCCCACACGCCAGCCAGACAATCTGCCTGCAGCTCGACCCGCACCTGCAGCTGATTGGCGGTGGCCTTGTCGCCGGCGCGCTGCTGCGCCTGTTGCACTTTCGGCAGAATGCCAAGCAGGTTCTGCACGTGATGTCCGATCTCGTGGGCGATCACATAGGCCTCGGAGAACTGGCAGGCCTTGTCGTTGTCGCAGGCGCCGAACTTCTTCTGCAGATCACGGAAGAAAGACGTGTCGAGATAAACACGCTGATCGATCGGGCAGTAGAACGGTCCCATGGCGGACTGCGCATAGACGCAGGGCGTCTGCTCCGCGCCGGAGAACAACCTCAGTTTCGGCCGCTGATAGGTCTGGCCAGCCTCGGAGAAGATCTGTCCCCAGATGTCCTCGGTGTTGCCCAGCACCGCGGAGATGAAATCACCGGTCTGGTCCTGCGGCGGGGCGTTGCGTGACGCGCGCGGTTGCGCGGGCTGGTCATAACGCGCCTGCGTGTTGCCGCCGCCACCCTGCAGGATGTCGGCACCGCCGAGCAGCACCAGCGGGTTGATTCCCAGGGCCCAGGCGATCAGGGCAATCACAATGAGCGTGCCGATTCCCATGCCGCCGGTGGGAAGGCCCATCCCACCGCCGCCAAGGCCGCCGCCACCTGCAAAACCGCCACCGCCGCGATCGTCCTCGACGTTATCGCTGCGACGAAAATCTTCCCAGCGCATGAGAACCTCCACAGGTACGCAGCCCAGAATACAGCGGACGGACGACAGACGACAGAGGCAAGACGCAGCGGCAAGTTAACACGTAGCAACCTTTGCAACGGCCCTCGATTCGTCGTCTGCCGGCTGGTTCCTAATTCCGTTCTTTGTCGTGTGTTCCCCAAACTCTTTTTTTACCTCACGCTGCCATGATGCCGGCCGTCGGTTTGTAGGTCCCGCGTCGCCGACCGCGTACCGAGTTGTGTGTCATGGTTGCGTCACGTCGCGGGGCGCTCGCAGCAGCGCCCCGCGCCACCTCTCCACATCAAACTTCTCATCAAATCCTGGTCGGCGATTGCGTTGCCGCGTTGGAAAAGCTCGCAGTCGCAAGTGTCGATCTGGTCTTCGCCGACCCGCCGTATAATCTGCAGCTGCAAGGCGACCTCAAGCGTCCCGACGATTCGCACGTCGATGCAGTCAATGACGATTGGGACAAGTTCTCAAGTTACGCGGCTTACGATGATTTCACGCGCGCGTGGCTGCTCGCCTGCCGCCGCGTGATGAAGCCGAATGCCACGCTGTGGGTGATCGGCTCCTATCACAACATTTTTCGCGTCGGCACGTTGCTCCAGGATCTCGGCTTCTGGGTGCTCAACGACGTGATCTGGCGCAAGACCAATCCGATGCCGAACTTCCGTGGCCGCCGTTTCACCAATGCGCACGAGACGCTGATCTGGGCCGCGCGCGAACCCAACGCCAAGGGCTACACATTCAATTACGAGGCGCTCAAAGCCGGCAATGAAGACATCCAGGTCCGCTCCGACTGGACGCTGCCGCTGTGCACCGGCGAGGAACGTCTCAAACAGAACGGCAAGAAGCTGCATCCCACGCAGAAGCCGGAGGCGCTAATCGCCCGCGCGATCCTGGCGGCGTCACGGCCGGACGATCTCGTGCTTGATCCCTTCGCCGGAACGGGCACCACGGGCGCCGTCGCCAAACGTCTGCGCCGCCGGTTTGTCGGGATCGAGCGCGAGGCGACCTACGCACGCGCGGCCAAGGAGCGCATCGCCGCGGTCGAGCCGCTCCCATACGACACG
>JAFAXD010000314.1 GCA_019241285.1 Xanthobacteraceae bacterium
GGGCCCATCTCACTGGCGAGTGAGGTGGGCGGAGCCCGCGCGTGCAAAGCGCGGGCGCGCACCCCTTGCGAAGAGTGCGCGGCGCCGTTTCGGCGCTCCATGCGGCGATTTCTGGCTGGGGACGCGCTTCCGGGATAGGTTGAGAAAGCGGGATTAACCGCAAACCCTTCCGTCCTCGTCCAGCTATGCCCCTAGCAGGCCGGTCGTAATGCCGGCCGGGCGTTGCCCCGTGGTGCCCGATGGGCACGCGCGCCTCCCGAGTATCTGGTCCGTCGACCTGAACCGCGGGCGCCGCTGTTCCTGTCCGCAATCTGGAACGCCTTCCGGAGAGCGCCCCCTCAAAGCAACAGGAATATTAGCGACCTGACGTTTTGGTTTGCGACTGTCAACAAGCTTAGGAGTTGCTTGGTTGGATTTACTAATAATCCTTCAGCAATCGCTCGATGTAATCGAGCTCGAGCTGTGGGCGCGCCGGATCGGCGAGCCGGCGACGCAGCTCTTCGAGAATGCGGCGCGCACGCTGCACGTCGATCTCGCCCGGGACCTTCACGCCTTCGCCGAACATGTCATTGCCCTGGGGACGTCGCATCTCGCGCCCGAGCGGATCGGTCTGCGCGTCTGCCCGATTCTGGCCGCGGCCGGGCTGCCCGCCCGGTCCGGGCCCGAAAGCAAATCCCTGCTGCTGCATGGCCTGCGCCAATGCCTGAGCGCCACGGCGCATGGACTCGATCGCCCGGCCCTGCGCATCAACCGCGCCGTCAGCATTGCCGTCGCCGAGCGCCTCCTCGGCTTCGCCCATTGCGTCGCCGGCGCGGCCAAGCTCGTCGAGATCGCTGCCCTGATCGCCTTTCTGGCCGGGATTAAGACCGCGCCGCTTCATCTCTTCCAGCAACTTCTTCATTTGATCGCGCAGCGCCTGCTGGTTCTGGCGCAGGTCACCCATCTGGTCGCCCTGGTCACCCTGCTGGCCTTGCTGACCCTGTTGACCCTGCTGGCCGCGCTGACCGCGCTGTTGGCGGCGCTGGTCCTGGCCCTGCTTGAACGTACGGTCGCGCAGTTGTTGCTGATCGCGCAACATCTTGCCGAGGTCGTCAAGCATGGACATCGCGTCGTCGTCCTGGTCGTTGTCCATGCCCTGCCCGGGGCGCGCCATTTGCAGGTTCTCAAGCATCTGCTGCAGTTGATCGAGCAGCTGCCGCGCCGCATCCTTGGACCCGCCACGCGCCATCTGCTCCATGCGGTCGATCATGTTCTTGAGATCTTGCGAGCGCAGATACCGCCCATTTGGATCGGCACGGCGCGCCATCTCCGGATGCTTGCGAATCTCCTCCGCCAGCGCTTGCAGGAACTTGTCGAGCGCGGCCCGCAGCTGCTCGGTCAGCTTCTTGATTTCCTCGTCGCTGGCGCCGCGTTCCAAGGCTTGGCGCAGCGCATCCTGCGCCTGCCGCAGCGCGAGCTCGGCGTCGGATACGTTGCCGTCCTCGATCTGGGTCGCCATCGCCCAAAGACGGCCGACGACGTCGCGCAGGTCGTCGTCGGTCTTGGCCTGGGCGAGATTCCAGTAGAGGGAGCGTAGGCCCAGATACACCGCGGCCTCAGGGGTGAATTGTTCAGGCGCGATCGCCAAGGCGTCGAGCGCGATCAGGACTTTATCGCGGGCGTTGGCGTCAAGCGCGAGATCGCGCCGCAACTCGATCAGCGCCTTCGCCACGGGCTTGACGAACAGCCGTTGCGGCAGTCGCAGCTCGACCGGTTGGCTGCGACCTTCGTTGCCCGCCTCGTCACGCGCGACCAGCGTCATGCTCACGTCTGCGCCGGCCCAGGGATGGTCGCTGAAATCCTTGATGCTCTGGCTCACGCCATTCTTCATGCGCTGCTGCGCGAGCTGCAGACCCGTATCCGGGGGTCCATAAAGCGGACGCGGCGGATCTGCGGCCGTGCCGTCCTTCGCCGGCGCCAAGGCAAACTTCGCTTGCGCGTCAACGACGCCGTAGTCGTCCTCGACCTTGTAGGTGAGCTGCAATCCCCCGCGCGCCTGCGGTTCGGGATCTTTCACGAGCTCAATCGTCGGCGCCCGGTCCGGAACAGCATTGAACGTCCATGTGATATCACGACCGACGATGCCGCGCACATGCGCACTTCCGTTCTCACCAATGGTGAAGCGCTTCTCCTCGCTGCCGGCAGGCGGCTGCGGCGCCGCGTTCGCTGTAGTCGCGCTGAGCCCGCCCGTCGTCGCGACGTCGATGTTGACGTTGCCGCTGGCGCGCACGATCAGGACACTACCCGCTGGAACGGTAACGGGCCCGCTCAGCGTCTGCTGGGTTTCGCCGGGACGAACGCCGGGGAGGATAACCGGCGGCTTGAGCGTATAGGCCGGCGGCGACACCCAGGCGTCGAGCCGGAAATTCTTCGGCGCAACCACACCCTGCCAGTCGAAGGCCGCGGCGACCCGGCGACTGCGATCACTGCCGGCGGCGACGAACGTTGCAACCACCAGGATCAGAACAAGGCCGCGCAGCGCCATCGGGTCACGCGCCGCAAGGCGCGGCGCCGGCAATCCAGCGCGCAACGCCCGCGCGGAGCGCAGGGCGCGCTCGACATGGGCCCGCCAGAGCGCGACCGACCAGGGATCATCGCGCGGCGTTGCAATCGTGTCAGCGAGTGAGGTGGCCGGCCGGTGCGCCACTCCGCTCACCTGGTCGAGCCGGCGGAGACCTTCGGCTTTGGTCGGGAAACGCACGAACAACAGCGGCGCCGTTGCGGCCGCCGTCAGTACGGCAAACACGAACAGACCGATGGCGCGTCCGAGCGGCGGCAGCCACAGCCACAAACCCAGCCAGGACACCGCCAGGAAAAGCCCGATTGCCGTCGCCGCGGCGGCCACAGGCGGCCATAGCCGTTCCCAAAATACCGTCCAGCGCGCTCGCGTCAGCGCTTGGGCGACGACCGTGTGGGGTTCTGTATCCGCCGGCGAGGGCAAACCTGCTTCTCCGATTCGCGCAGCTCAATCGGCGCGATGCAATACCTATACCACGGGAAGGCCAACCTGCCATTAGCGGGCGGCGGAAATGCGGCTCGCCAGAGGGACAATCCCACACAGAACCGTGAGTTCCGGCATATCAGGGAGTACGCGCGAACGGTATCAAATCCAGGGCGGGAGGCGGTCAAGCGCGATCAACTGATCGACATCGAGGCGAGGCCTCACCAGGGCCCATTGCGCGTCATTCACCAGCACTTCGGGGACGAGCGCACGCGTATTGTAGGTACCGGCCTGCACGGCCCCATAGGCGCCGGCGGTCATGACCGCGACGAGATCGCCCGGCTGCGGCTCGGGCATCTCGCGGTCGAGCGCGAGAAAATCGCCTGACTCGCAGACCGGCCCGACCACATCAGCTACGATACGCGCAGCCTGGCGCTGTACCACCGGACGGATGTCATGGTGCGCCTCGTAGAGGGTCGGGCGGACCAGATCGTTCATCGCCGCATCGACGATGACGAACGTCTTTGCCTCGCCGTGCTTCACATAGAGCACGCGCGTCACCAGGATGCCGGCATTGCCGACGATCAGCCGGCCAGGCTCGAAGATCAGGTTGCAATCGAGATCGCGAGTGGCGCGTTTGACCACGGCGGCATAAGCCTCGGGCCGTGGCGGGGGCTCGTTGTCGTGGCGGTACGGAATGCCTAGTCCGCCCCCAAGATCGACATGGGCGATGACGTGGCCGTCGCCCCGCAGTACGCACACGAAATCGGATAGGAGTGCAAACGCGTCGTCGAAGGGCGCGAGCTCGGTGATCTGACTGCCGATGTGCATGTCGACGCCGGCCACGCGCAATCCGGGCAGTTTGGCGGCGCGCGCATAGACCTCGCGCGCTTGGCTGATGGGAATGCCGAACTTGTTCTCGGCTTTGCCGGTCGCGATCTTAGCGTGCGTCTTGGGATCCACATCCGGATTGACGCGGACCGAGATATCCACCACGCGACCCTTGCCGGCCGCGATCGTCGAGAGCAGCGCGAGTTCGCCCTCCGACTCGACGTTCACGCACAGAATCCCAGTATCAACCGCCGCGGCTAGCTCAGACGCGGTCTTGCCGACACCAGAAAACATGATCCGATCGCGCGGGATGCCGGCGGCCAGCGCGCGCTTGAGCTCACCGCCGGAGACCACATCGGCGCCGGCGCCAAGCTTTGCCAGCGTCGCGACCACTGCCTGATTGGAGTTCGCCTTCATGGCGTAGCAGATCAACGCGGGTACGTCGGCAAACGCCTCGGCGAACACTTGGTAATGGCGCTGGAGCGTGGCGGTCGAATAGCAATAGAACGGCGTGCCCACCGCGTTGGCGAGGTCAATGAGATCGACCGCTTCGGCGTGCATGACGCCGTTGCGGTAGGTGAAATGGTGCATCGGTAATCCCGGGTCTGCGCTGCGCCCGGGATACGCTAATTCAGGAGCCAGTCAAACCAAGTCGAGCTCTGCTTCGGCGGCGCGGCAAGCGATGGCGAGGGCGGCGGCACGGCGGCCGCTTGCGGCAGCACTGTGTTGAGGCTCGGATCGGGCGGCGGCGCCGGCGGACCGGCAACTGGCGTGCCCGGCAATGCGGCCGAAGGCGGCGCTTCAAGCGGCCCCTTGCGGCCGCAGCCCGCAAGCGCGAGCCCGGCGCCAAGCGCCACGACCAGCCCGAACCGCATCTTTGGAAGGCAGTCGAACCCCATTACCCCCATCTCCCCAACCGCACCATAGCAGGCGGAATGCGTCGCCCCAGCGGCGGTCCTGCAAATCCCCCAAACAAAGTTGCACCGTAGCGCGGCCGCAACAAGGCAGTGTCAGGCCGTTTTACCAAGCCGTTTCAGCCATTTTTTGGCTTCTCGGGTGACGTTTGCGGGTGCCGTACCGCCGTAGGTTTTGCGGCTGGCGACCGATCGCTCAACGCTGAGCACCCCGGACACATCCTTGGTGATCCGGGGCTCGATGCGCTGCATGTCGACGAGGGGGAGTTGCTCGAGCGAAACACCGGCCTTTTCGGCCGCTGCCACAATGCGCCCGGTAATATGATGCGCCTCGCGGAACGGGATCTTGTGGATTCGCACCAGCCAGTCAGCGAGGTCCGTCGCGGTTGAGTAGCCGGCACCGGCCGCAGCCTTCATGCGCTCGGCGTCGGGCTGCATATCCGCCACCATGCCAGTCATTGCGGCGAGGCAGAGCGACAGCGCGCTCAGCGCCTGCATGGCGCCATCCTTATCCTCCTGCATGTCCTTCTGATAGGCGAGCGGCAGGCCCTTCATGACGATCAGGAGCGCGTTGAGCGCCCCGATCGCCCCGCCGGTCTTGGCGCGCACCAGCTCGGCTGCATCGGGGTTGCGCTTCTGCGGCATGATCGACGAGCCGGTGGTGAAGTTGTCGGAAAGCCTGACAAATCCCACCAGCGGCGAGGTCCACAGCACGATCTCCTCGGCGAAACGCGACAGGTGCACCGACGTGATCGCCGCAGCCGCGAGCGTCTCCAGCACAAAGTCGCGGTCGGAGACCGCATCGAGCGAATTGGCCGCGGGGCGGTCAAAACCAAGCGCCATGGCTGAGAGCGCGCGATCGAGCGGAAACGAGGTGCCCGCGAGCGCTGCGGCGCCAAGTGGCGATTCGTTAAGCCTGCGCCGCGCGTCGGCGAACCGCCCGCGGTCCCGCGCGGCCATCTCCACATAGGCAAGCAGATGATGCCCGAAGGTCACCGGCTGCGCGGTCTGCAGATGCGTAAAGCCGGGCATGATGGTCGCAGCATTGGCAAGCGCCTTTTCGGCCAGCGCGCGCTGATAGGTCGCAAGCTGAGCGTCGATTTCGTCGATTGTGTCGCGTATCCAGAGGCGAAAATCGGTCGCCACCTGGTCGTTGCGCGAACGCGCGGTGTGCAATCGGCCGGCGGCCGGCCCAATCAGTTCGGCAAGCCGCGCCTCGACGTTCATGTGGATGTCTTCGAGCGCGCGCTTGAAGCGAAACTTGCCGCTTTCGATCTCTGACAGGATCGTGTCTAGACCGTGATTGATCTGCTTTGCATCTTGCGGCGAAATGATGCCCTGTTTCCCCAGCATGGCGGCGTGCGCCTTGCTGGCGGCAATGTCCTGGCGGTAGAGCTTGCGGTCGACGTCGATCGAGATATTGATGTCGGCCATGACGGCGTCCGGGCTTGCGCCAAACCGTCCGCCCCACATTTTGTTGCTCATGGTGAGTTCAACAACATTATGACGAATTCCTGATCCGATGACGAGTGAGACGACATCGCCCCCGCCCACGACGCCATCCCGCCGGCGGTTCGCGCGGCCCCTTCTAATTGCAGTGGCAGCAGTGGCAGCAGTTGCAGTACTGGCGGCGGTATACGGGATTGTCAGCTCCATGCGCAATCCGGCCGATGCGGCCTGCGGCGAAGCCTTGGCCAAGGCCCGCGCCATTGCGCCGTTCGCGCATGGCGAAGTCGCCGCCGTACAGGTCGCAAGCGAAGCACGGGCCATGCCGCAGCTGACCTTCACCGACTTGACGGGTGCCTCCAAATCACTGGCCGATTGGCATGGCCGCACGGTGCTGCTCAACCTGTGGGCTACCTGGTGCGTGCCCTGCCGGCGGGAGATGCCCGCCCTGCAGGCGCTGGAGCAGAAGCTCGGCGGCCAGAACTTCGAGGTTGTCGCGGTGAATATCGATACGCGCGACCCGCAGAAGCCCAAGGCCTGGCTGCACGACGTCGGCGTCGACCACCTTGCCTATTATGCGGATCCGAGCGCCAAGGTGTTTCAGGATTTGAAGTTGATCGGCAAGGCGTTCGGGATGCCGACCACATTGCTGATCGATCCGAATGGATGCGAGATCGCGACGCTCGCAGGACCTGCGGAGTGGGGTAGCGACGACGCGCTGAAGCTCATCGAACAGGCGCTACGGAGCTGAATTACCGCGTCGGGACGGGTTTCTCGCCCCGGTAATCATAGAATCCACGCTGCGTTTTGCGGCCGAGCCAGCCGGCTTCAACGTATTTCACCAGCAACGGGCACGGGCGGTATTTGGAGTCAGCCAACCCCTCGTGCAGAACCTGCATCACCGACAGACACGTATCGAGGCCGATGAAATCAGCGAGCTCGAGCGGCCCCATCGGGTGGTGTGCGCCGAGCCGCATGGCAACGTCGATCCCCTCGACGGTGCCGACACCCTCATAGAGCGTGTAGATCGCCTCGTTGATCATTGGCAGCAGGATGCGGTTGACGATGAAGGCCGGAAAATCCTCGGCCACCGCGACAGTCTTGCCGAGCTTGCTGACGAACGACTTGGTCGTCTCGAATGTCGAATCTTCGGTGGCGATGCCGCGGATCAGCTCAACCAGCTCCATCACGGGCACCGGGTTCATGAAATGAATGCCGATGAACCGCTCGGGCCGGTCGGTTGCGGCGGCAAGCCGGGTGATCGAGATCGAGGAGGTGTTGGAGCCGATGATCGTATCGGGTTTGAGTGACGGGCAGAGCTGGACGAAGGTCTTGCGCTTGACCTCTTCATTCTCGGTGACGGCCTCGATCACAATGTCGCAGTCGACGAAGTGATCGAAACTCAACCCCGGCGTGATTTTCTTCAGCGCGCTCTGGCGCTGTTCCTCGGTAATGCGCTGCCTGCTCACCTGGCGCGCCAGGTTGCCGTTGATGGTGGCCAAGCCGGCCTTGATCTTGTCCTCGGCGACGTCGTTCAGGGTCACGTCGAGCCCTGCAAGAGCGCACACGTGGGCAATTCCCGACCCCATCTGGCCGGCGCCGATGACCCCAACTCTGCGAATTTCTTTCGGCATAATTGTCCGATGCCTGCAACTTTCTGAGCCGACCCTTGCTCTTAGCCCAACGCGGGGGCCAGCGGTAGCTTGCTAACGTCAACCCTTCGCCTTGGCCAGTTCTTCCGTCAATTCCGGCAAGGCCTTGTAGAGATCCGCCACGAGCCCATAGTCGGCCACTTGGAAGATCGGCGCCTCTTCGTCCTTGTTGATGGCGACGATCACCTTGGAATCCTTCATACCGGCCAAATGCTGAATGGCGCCTGAAATTCCGACCGCGATATAGAGTTCGGGTGCGACAACTTTACCGGTCTGCCCGACCTGCCAATCGTTGGGCGCATAGCCGGCGTCAACCGCGGCGCGCGAGGCACCGACCGCGGCGCCGAGCTTGTCGGCGACCGGCTCGATGTATTTCGTGAAGTTTTCGCGCGACTGCATGGCGCGGCCACCGGAGATGATGATCCGGGCCGAGGTCAGTTCGGGGCGCTCGGACTTGGACAGTTCCTCGCCGACAAACGACGATATGGACGGATCCGCCGCGGCTGCGATGGTCTCAACCGGCGCGGCACCCTCTTCCGGGGTCGCCTGGAAGGTCGAGGTGCGCACCGTGATGACCTTCTTGGGGTCCTTGGATTTCACCGTCTGCACGGCGTTGCCGGCATAGATCAGCCGCTCGAACGTGTCCGGGGCGATCACTTTGACGATGTCGGAGATCTGCATCACGTCGAGCAAGGCGGCGACGCGGGGCATGAAATTTTTGCCCGTGGTCGTGGCAGCCGAAACGATGGCGTCATATTGCGGCGCCAGCGATACGATCAGAGCCGCGACGGGTTCCGCCAGCATGTGCTCGTAGGCTGGTGCGTCGGCGACCAGCACTTTGGCCACGCCCTTCAGCTTTGCGGCTGCCTGCGCCACTGCCGCGCAATCCTTGCCGGGGACCAGCACATGAACATCCCCACCGAGCGCTGATGCTGCAGTGAGCGCCTTGGCGGTCGCGTCTTTGAGGCTCTTGTTGTCGTGTTCGGTAATCAGCAAGGTCGTCATAGGATGCCCGCCTCGTTCTTGAGTTTGGCGACGAGCTCCGCCACCGAGCCGACCTTGACGCCAGCCTTGCGCCCGGGCGGATCAACCGTCTTGAGCACTTCGAGCCGCGGGCTGATGTCCACGCCGACATCCGCCGGCGCCTTCTCGTCGATCGGTTTTTTCTTGGCCTTCATGATGTTGGGCAGCGAGGCATAGCGCGGCTCGTTGAGCCGCAGGTCGGTGGTGACGATCGCCGGGCTCTTGAGCTTCACAGTCTGCAAGCCGCCGTCGACTTCGCGCGTCACCAGAATGGCGTCGCCGTCGATTGCCAGCTTGGAGGCAAATGTCCCCTGCGGCCATCCGAGCAGTGCGGCCAGCATCTGGCCGGTCTGGTTGCTGTCATCGTCGATCGCCTGCTTACCGAGGATCACCAACCCCGGCTTTTCGGCTTCGACCAACGCCTTGAGGATCTTGGCGACCGCGAGCGGCTCGACGGTCGTGTCGGTCTTGACCAGAATGCCGCGGTCCGCCCCCATGGCGAGAGCCGTGCGGATGGTTTCCGAGGCCTGCTGCGGCCCGATCGAGACGGCGACGATTTCGGTCGCTTTGCCCGCCTCTTTGAGGCGGATCGCCTCCTCGACGGCGATCTCATCGAACGGGTTCATCGACATTTTTACGTTGGCCAAGTCGACCCCGCTGCCATCCGGTTTAACCCGGATTTTCACGTTGTAGTCGACCACCCGTTTGACCGGGACCAGGATTTTCATAGAGCCCTGACCTGAGTGAGGCGCCCGCTTGCGGGCGCCGGGATGGTATGCCGGGGCAACCTACTGGCGGGCCTAAGCATGTGTCAACGTATTGCAGCGCAGCATGGCGGTTGCCCGCAGGTTATCGGTTCTGCCCCGGAACCCAGAGCACGTCGGTGGCTCCCTTCTGATTGGCGAAGCGGCCCGCCACGAACAGGAAATCCGAGAGCCGGTTGACGTATTTCAGCGAGGGCGCGGACACGTGCTCGCCAGGCTGATCGGCCAATTCCACCATGATGCGCTCAGCCCGCCGGCACACGGTGCGGGCGAGGTGCATGTAGGCGGCCGTTGGCGATCCACCGGGCAGGATGAAGGAGCGCAAAGGCGCGAGATCGGCGTTGAGACGATCGATCTCCTGCTCGAGCCAGGCGACCTGCGTATCGGTCACGGTGAGCCGCGCGCCGCCGGGTCCCTTCTCGGACAGGCAGAGATCAGCTTCCACGTCGAACAAATCGTTCTGAATGCGTGCGAGCGCGGGATCGAGCGCCGGATCATCAGCCGTGTGAAGCCGTACGAGGCCGATCACCGCATTGACCTCGTCAAGTGTCCCGTAGGCATCGACGCGCAGGTCATATTTCTTGCGCCGCTCGTTGTTGCCGAGCGAGGTCGTGCCGTCGTCACCGGTGCGCGTGTAGATGCGGTTCAGAACGACCATCTCAGCGTCCCATCATCCAGAGAGTAATCATGATGATGACGATCGCGACCGCCTGCAGCAGCACGCGCAGCCGCATCAGCTTCTGTGACGTGTAGGGCGAGCCGCCGCGCATCATGTTGATCAGACCGAGCAACAGCACGATTGCAACGACGCCGATCGCGATCGGCACAATGATTGTCGAAAAAACTGTGGCCATCGGACGCGTTGTAGCACCGCCGGCCCGCACCCGCTACAAGGCCCCGCATGACTGCATCCAAACGCATCCTGATACTCGGCGCCGCTGGCCGCATCGGCCGCACCGCCGCTGAGGCATTTCGCGACGCCGGTTGGGAAGTAGCTTCGCTCGTGCGCGGCACGTCGGCCGAGCGGATAGCCTCCGGGACACAGGTGGTCGAGGTCGACGCGCGCGACACGGAATCGGTTGCCGAGGCCGCGCAGGGCATGGACGTGATCCTGCACGCGCTCAATCCGCCCTACACCGAGTGGCCGATCCTGGTACCGCAGTTGGCGGAGGCGGCCATCGCCGCCGCGCGCGCCTCCGGCGCAACGCTCGTGCTGCCCGGCAACGTCTACAACTACGGCACGGACATGCCGCCAGTGATCGATGAGTCGACTCCGATGCACCCGACCTCGCGCAAGGGCGCGTTGCGGGTCGCGCTCGAGAGCCGACTGCGCGACGCACATATCCGCTGCATCGTGCTACGCGCAGGCGATTTTTACGGCGCCGGCGAAGAGGGCGCGGGCAGTTGGTTCGATCGGGTGATCATCCGCTACGTGGAGCAAGGCCGCCTCACCTATCCGGGGCCGCTCAACGTGGTTCATGCGTGGGCCTACCTCCCCGATCTTGCCTTCACATTGGTGCGGCTGGTCGAGGCGCGCGCGCAGTTCGGCGAATTCGAGACGTTCGGATTTCCCGGACATGCGGTCACGGGCGCAGAGATGGCGCGGGCGATCGAGCAGGCGCTGCATCGTCGGCTCAAGATCAGCGGCATGCCATGGCCGTTTCTGCGCATGCTCGGCCTCGTGGTCCCGACCTTTCGCGAGCTCGCCGAAATGGCCTACCTCTGGCAAGTGCCGCACCGGATCGATGGCCGCAAACTCGAAGCGGCGATCGGCACCGTCCCGCACACACCGTTCGAGACCGCGATCATGGATACCCTCGACGGCTTCGGTTTGTTGAAGAAACGCTGAGCTTGAATCATTTCTGACCTCGTCCTGAGGAGCATGCGCGCAAGCGCATGCGTCTCGAAGGACGGCCACAATGAAAGACTTTCGCCCTTGGCCATCCTTCGAGACGCCTGGTCCCTGCGGGACCAGGCTCCTCAGGATGAGGCTCAGAGAGTCAC
>JAFAXD010000618.1 GCA_019241285.1 Xanthobacteraceae bacterium
TGCGGTATTGGCGTCCGAGCCGACCCGCTGCGAACCTCCGTGATGAAACAGATTGCGTTCATTTCGTTTGCCGCACTATTGGCGTCCGCCACCCTGGCGACCGCGGGCGGCGCCGACGCCGGCGAACCCAGCAAGGTCGATCTCACCAAATGGGCCGCGCCCGATATCGCCTCAGTTGGGAATGACCCGTTCGGAAAGCTCGTCAAGTATGGTTATGCCCTGATCAGCGACACCGCAAACCAGATCGGCCCCACGGCGGCGGATCCGGCGAGGCGGTTCGCGGGCAACAATCTCAATTGCCAGAGCTGCCACCTGGACGCAGGCACGCGGCCCTACGCCATGCCGCTCACCGGCATCTGGGGCCA
Organism: Xanthobacteraceae bacterium; assembly: GCA_019241285.1. GTDB lineage: Bacteria > Pseudomonadota > Alphaproteobacteria > Rhizobiales > Xanthobacteraceae > JAFAXD01. The sequence continues at coordinate 366 of JAFAXD010000618.1, forward strand.
GTTTCCCCAGTATCGCGGGCGCGAGGGCGCGGTCGACACGCTCGAAGTCCGCATCAACGGCTGCATGGAGCGCAGCATGAACGGCCATGCTCTCGCGTCCGACAGCCGCGAAATGCTTGCCATGCTGGCCTATATGCGCTGGCTCTCAGGCGGGATTCCCGCGGGCGCTACGCTGATCGGCGCCGGCACGTTGCGCATCAAGGAGCCGCCGCGGGCGGCCGACCCTGCTCGGGGCGCGCAGGTCTATGCGGACACGTGTGCGGCTTGCCACGGCGCGGACGGGTCTGGCCAGCGCGCCGCGTCTGGCGCCGGCTATCAGATCCCGCCGCTGTGGGGGCCGGACAGTTTCAACGACGGCGCCGGCATGACCCGCGTGCTCACCGCCGCCGCCTATGCCAAGCACAACATGCCGTTCGGCACGACGTTCGATGCACCGGTGCTGAGCGATGACGACGCCTACGACGTCGCCGGCTACATCACCAGCCAGGATCGGCCGCACAAGGCCAATCTCGAGAACGATTTTCCGATCCGGTTGGAAAAGCCGGTCGATACGCCCTATGGCCCCTATGCCGACGGCTTCAGCGCAGCCCAGCACAAGCTCGGCCCCTTCGCGCCGATCCGCGCCCGCGTGCAGGAACTCGCCAAAGCAACAACAACTCGCAAGGCGGGCGGCCCGGACAACGGATCGTTTGAAGCCGAGGCCGTGAAGTAGACGCCGCTATTGTGCAACGCGGGATCACGATCCGGCCGGGAATATCTGCGCCACGTGGAAGGCCTTCGACGTCACCAGCCATTTTCCGTCGACGCGGTGGAAAATGAGATGATCAACAAAGCCGGTCTGCCCGATCCGCACCCGCACTTTGGCGATCGCCAGATCGGGCACCAACTGTTCGATGCTGATGATCTCCTGCTCGCGCGGTGCTTTCATCGCTGCCGGCGACGGCCGGTTGCGCATCACCTCGCGAAACTCCGCCGCGGACCACGCCGCGAGCTGTCCCTCGCGCAACCCGTGGATCACGCAAGCATCATGGAAGACCTCGGGGAATTTGTTGTCGTCCGCGTCATACATCAAATCGAAATAGCCGTTGATCGCCGACGCGATGGTGTGGATCTGGTCCATGCCAAGTCTCCGTGGTGGGCCGTGCGCAGCGGCGATATGGCCCACGTGGCGGCTGGGTGCTAGCACCGGGCTGTCATCGCTTGGATGACCCGGAGGCATCGACGATGGATGATATCGACAGCCAACTCGTCGGCGGGCTCACGGTCCTCGTGGCCATTGCCGACGCGAAGAGCTTCGGCCGCGCCGCCGCACGGCTGGGCATGACCCAATCCGGCGTCAGCAAGGCGATCGCCAAGCTCGAGGCGCGCCTGGGCACCAGGCTGGTGCACCGCACGAGCCGCGCGGTCGAGCTCACCGATGAGGGCCACGCGCTGCACGAACGGGTCGCCGCACATCTCGCAGGCATCGGCGAGGCGGCGGCGGAGGTCGCAAAATCGCGTGACGCGGTGCGCGGCCGGTTGCGTGTCAACGTCGACCCGCTGTTCTCGCGCATGGTGCTGGCCCCGAAGCTCGCCGCTTTCCTGCTGCAGCACCCGGGACTGGAGCTGCGCATCGAAACCCGCGACCGGATCGGGGATCTGGTCAGCGATGGGTTCGACCTCGCCGTCCGCTTCGGCGAACCGGCGCCATCAGGGCTGATCGCGCGACGCCTGTTCGATGCACGGATTCTAACCGTTGCGGCGCCGGCCTACATCGAGCGGCACGGGCGGCCGGCCCAGCCCCAAGATCTGGCGAGCGATGCGCATGAATGTATCCTCGCCATCGATCCTGCCACCGGGCGTCCATTCGACTGGGAGTTCCGGCGCGGCAGCGAATGCGTTGGCGTCAGGGTTAACGGCCGGCTGACGGTCACCGATTCCGGAACCAAACTCGGCGCCTGCCTGGCGGGGTTCGGCATTGCCCAGGTGATCGATCTTGGTCTCGCGCATCACGTCAAGCACGGCGATCTGATCACGCTGTTCCCGGACTGGTCGGACGAACGCTTCCCGCTCTACGTCTATTATGTGTCGCGCAATCACGTGCCGGCAAAGGTGCGAACCTTCATTGATTTTATCGTCGCCTCGCTCGGCAGCCAGGCCGCTGCAAGGTCAGCGCGCAAGCCGCGCACGAGCGTCGCAGCCTAGCCTGGAGCTACCAGCAGATACCGCAAGATTGATTCAATCCGGCCTCCTGGCACGGTTATTTGTGATCTGATCGTCATCATTCTGTGTGAGCAACATCACTGCGCTTGGTCTCGCCACGATTTATCTACCCGTGGCGACAGTCTGTCTGATCTAGAGAAGCGCGCGTGTCAGGCGCAACCCGCTACCTCAGTTATCGTTCAGATATGCGAGGGGGATCATGACGATATCCATAAAAGCTTACGCCAACGCGGACGATGTTCTGATTGCTTGGCAACCGGATAGCTGGCCCACCAATTGGGTCGGATTCCAGCTTGAGCGGCGCAACGACACGACGCAGCAAGTGACCACCATTGCCAACCGCATTCCACCCCAGCCCGGACAAGGGCCGGTGCAGCCGACCGGCATTTCCTCCGCCGCATCGCCGATCCGCCGATGCATCTGGACCGACCACGGCGCGGTGGCAACGGACAGCGTCTCCTACCGGGTGACACCGATGATAGCTGCCGACAAAGGCACCTTCACACCGGATGCGTCGTCCGCATCGGCATGGACGGCACCCGTTGTTGCTGCCGGTGATGCCGGCGGGGGATTGGAGGCCTATTTCAATCGCGGGACACTCATGTCCCAGATCGTCAGCCGGTTCGTCAACGGCGACGTCTCTGACAAATCGCTGCACGACTTTCTGAACAACCTCAAGACTCCCGGGTTTCAAGCTCGGCTCTATCTGGCAGGTGACGCGCTGCATGAAATTCTGCGCTTCCTGCACGACGCGGATCGCCGCGGCAGTTCCATCCACGCTGCAATTTACGAAATGAACGACCGGGAGCTCGTTGAGGCGCTCAAACCATTTGGCAGCCGCGGCCATGTGCTTCTGGGTAACGGCAGTGCGACCGAGCCCTGGGTCGCGCAGGAGCTTACCGCCGCGCACATCGAGGTGAAGCATCGCGATCTGTCGCATCACGGCCGATCGTCGCCAAGCGTGCACAACAAGTTCGTGGTCGAAAGCGATGCATCGGGCAGGAACGCCGGTCGCGTGCTGACGGGCAGCACGAACTGGACGACGACCGGCCTTTGCACGCAATTGAACAACGTGCTGATCGTCGAGGACGCGCAGATTGCCGGCCGCTATCTGGACCAATGGGGCAAGCTCGTTGCAGCGGGCGATGACATGCCGGCGAGCTTGAAGGCGACAAACTCCAAACCAACCGACCACAACAACATTTCGCTCTACTTTGCGGCGACCAATGGCGAGGCTGAATTCAAGCCGGTCCTCGATCTCATCGCCGGCGCGCAGCAGGGCGTGTTGTTCCTCATGTTCATGCCGGGCCAATCGCCGTTGTTGGAAGCCCTGCTCGATCGCGTGCAACAAAACAATATCTATGTTCGTGGCGTGGTCTCCACCGTCACGGCGTCAAAAACCGGCGATATCGGCACCGTGGGTGGCCAGGTCGTCAAGTCGGGCGCTCCGGCACAGGCGTTTCACGACGACGTCGAGCTTCCGGCCGGCGTCAGCGAGGAAGATCGACCGTCGTGGGCAGAGACCGAGTTCAACGTCAAGGAGATACACGCCGCCCATCTGATGGCGATCGTGCACTCGAAAGTGATCGTGGTTGACCCGTTCTCCAACAATTGCGCCGTGATTACCGGATCGCACAATTTCTCCGATTCCGCGTCGGGGAAAAATGACGAGAACCTCGTGATCGTGCGCGGCAACACCCAGTTGGCGCAAGCCTATGCGCTGCATATCAATGGGGTCTACGATCACTATTCCTGGCGCGCCTATCTGGCGAATGGTGGCGCTCCTGATCAGATCTACAAGCCGCTCGACGGCTGGAAGCCCGGCGGCTCGCGCGCCCAGGAGCTCGCCTTCTGGATGAACACGCCAGTTCCAGCCCAGAGCACAGGTCGAGGAACGTCGTCCGGCTCACCGCAGCCGAGCGCCAAGCAGCCTGCTCGACCCAAGACGCACACCGGAGCCAAGAAGTCGCCGGCCGGCCGAACTGCGAAAAAACCGGCACACGCCGCTGCTCGGACAAAAACTGCTGTCCGTAAGGAAACGAAGCCGGGGCGGGCCCATCAAACAACGGCCAAGCACAAATCTTCGCGAAAATAGCGCGACAGCACTTGCGACAGGACCGCCGGAACGTGCCCGCAACCAAGCTCGGGCTCGTTCCGTATCACCGTGATTTTTGATCCCAGCCTCCTTCGAGTTGTTCTAACTCCAGCCATGCATCGTGGCGCGGATCAGCAATTCCTCCGGCTAGGTTGACCCGCCTCGAGCCCGCGTGTTAGCGCCCACATACATCGCGTCCACCGCGGACAATCAGCGATCTGCGGCCACCCGGTGCGGATCTTCTTCCTCCTCGAACGGTTTTGGTCAGCGGTCGCGCCCGCAAGCGCGTCCGTTTCAATTCACTGGTATCTTTTTGATGAATGACATGAGTTCCACTCCGGGCAGCGCCTCGGCCACCGCGCACCGCGCGTTTCCGGCGTTCCGCTATCGCGGCTTTCAGATCCAGTTCACGACCTACGTGCTGGCGATGATGGCCGACAATATCGAGCACGTGATCAGCTACTGGATGCTGTACCAGAAGTTCCACTCGCCGGCGCTGGCGGGGTTCGCGGTGCTGTCGCACTGGCTGCCGTTCCTGATGTTCTCAGTCGCGGCCGGCGCACTGGCGGACCGGTTCGATCCGCGCCGCCTCATTCAATGCGGCATGGGGCTGTTCATCCTGACCTCGCTCGGCTGGGGGTATTTCTTCGTCACCGGAACCCTTGAGGTGTGGCACGCGATGGTGCTGCTGGTGATCCACGGCTGCGCCGGCGTGCTGTGGCAGACGCCGAACCAGCTCCTGCTCTACGACATCGTCGGCCCGGCCGACCTCATGAGCGCCGTGCGGCTCAATGCAACGGCGCGCTATCTGGGCGTGCTCGTGGGCCCGGCGATGGGCGGCGTCATCATGCTGACGCTCGGTCCGGCGAACGGCATCCTGCTCAACACCGTGTTCTATCTGCCGCTGGTGCTGTGGCTCATCAACGCGCCCTACGGGCCGCGCTTCCGCAAGGGCGCGCCGCTGCCGCAGCGCGCGGTGCGTGGCTTTGCCGACATCGTCCACACCATCCGCGATATCGCCGAGCATCCGGTCATCATCTCGATGACCTTGCTGGCGGGACTCTCATCATTTTTCGTCGGCAATGCCTATAGCGCGCAGATGCCCGGCTTCGCCCAGGATCTCGGTCACGGCGATCCCGGCGCCTCCTACAGCATGCTGCTGGCCGCCGACGCGGCCGGCGCCATGCTCGCCGGCTTCGTGCTGGAAGGGCGCGGCTGGCTTCCACCCAATCCGCGCACGGCCATCGTCCTCGCCATGCTCTGGTGTGGCGCGCTGACCGCCTTCGCATTCGCGCCGAGCTACCCGGTCGCGCTGGCGTTCCTGTTCGCGGCCGGCTTCTGCGAGCTCTCCTTCAACGCCATGGCGCAGACACTCGTGCAGGTGCACGCACCGGCAACCATGCGCGGGCGCGTCATCGGCTTGTTCAACATGGCGAGCCTGGGATTGCGCGCGTTCAGCGGCGTGTCGGTGGGGCTCGTCGGCGGTCTGATCGGCGTGCACTGGTCCCTGGCGCTCTCCGCGCTGGTGATGCTCGCCGTTGCGTCGGCCCTGCTGGCACTACCGTAGAAGAAGCCTGCGGTCATGACATAGTATGGCGGGAGTAAATCTGATAGCGCCCACCACGCTTCTCTCGGCGGCGCAAATCAGCCGGTGCGCTGATTGTTTGGGTGCGAGCGCACCCGCGGTGGCTCCTCTTCGATCGTGCGCAGGGGCCGTTGCTGGTCAGGCCGTGACTGGCCGGAATGCGCCCGGTAAGCGTCGCGGAAGAACGTGTACCAGTACCAGATCAGCGCGATTGGAACGCCGATATCGTAAAGCGCATCGACCCCCGGGATCGGCTCCAGCGGAATCGCGACGGCACCAGCCGCCACCGTCGCCCCCACCCGGTAGCTGAGCGCGGTGAGCAGGCGCTTGAGCGGATTGCTGTCGGGCAGTTTCGAAACCACGACGAGCAGCACGATCAGCAGCGCGGTCATCGCCACGACAAAGATGAGCAAGTCCCGGATGATTTCGGCAACGGACGAGAGCACGGCGGCCTCCTGGGTAGCGGCCCAGCACTGAATCTAATCATCGCCCGGACGCTCGCCAGCGCCAGGGCAAAAAAATCGGCGCGGCTCAAACGGTGGGTACCGGCACGGCTAATTCCGCCACCCCAGCTAGCGCCGCTTCGACCACGCGCCGCTCCTCAGCGCCGAGCGGCAGTTGCGGTGGCAGCGGCCCGCCCACCGGGTAGCCTTGCACTTCCAGGCCGGCTTTGATGCAGGCGGCGAGGTTGAAGCGGGCAAAGATCTCGTTCACCTGCCACAGCCGTCGCTGCAGCGCCATCGCCTCACCCCACGCGCAGGCGCGACAGAGCTCGTAGAGCCGCACACTCTGGCGCGGGATCAGGCAGGCCGGTCCCGCCATCCAGCCGACGCCGCCGATCAGCATGACGCAGGCCGGGATGTGCGCGGAGGCGGAGAACACCGCGAGCCGGCCCTCGCAGCGGTTGATGATCGAAAGGAGCCGCCCGGTGTTGGTCGAGGCATCCTTGATGTAGCGGATGCGCGGATGTGCGCTCAGCCGCTCGATCACGTCGAGGGAGAGGTCGCTGCGCTGAAACTGTGGATTGGTGTAGAGCACGACAGGTACAGAGACCGCGTCCGCGATAGCGCGGAAGTAACTCTCCACCTGCGCGTCGCGCAACGGAAAGTAGGATTCCAGGATCGCCAGAACGCCGTCAGCGCCGAGCCGTTCCCACGTTACGGCTTGTTTGATGGCGTCGGCCGTCGCGGTTGCGGCAACCCCGGCGATCACCGGCACGCGCCCGGCGGCAGCCTCAATGGTTGTGCGCACAACCGCGGTCTTCTGTTCGTGATTGAGGTAGGCAAACTCGCCGGTCGAGCCGAGCGGGGTAAGACCATGCACGCCGGCGGCGATCAGATCGTCGACCAGGCGGGCGAGCACGTCGGTGAGAACGCGACCCGCCGGATCAACAGGTGAGATCAGATAAGGAAAGACACCGTGGAAGTTGTTCAAGTCTATCCCCTTTACAGCCCTCGTCCTGAGGAGCATCCGCGCCAAAGGCGCGGATGCGTCTCGAAGGACGGCCCCAATGAACCGCCCTCAATCTTGGCCATCCTTCGAGACGCACGTGCGCGCAGCGCACGTGCTCCTCAGGATGAGGGTCGGAGAACCGGGCTCCTACCTTTATGAGTCACGTCACCTTGAATCCAAATATCCGCGACGGATTGCGCCACAGAATGCGCTCGCGATCAGCCGCGTCCGGAATCCAGCGGGCCAACGCGGTGAGTTGCGGCCCGTAGTCCACCCGGGCGGGCGCGCGCAGGAACGGCCAGTCCGAGCCCCAGACGCAGCGATCGATGCCGAAGACGCGCAGCAGCTCTCCCGCGAAAGGATCGAGGTCCGCGTAGGACGGCCGCGTCGCTGACATGCGAAAGCCCGCCGAGAGCTTCACCACGGCGCCGTGCCGTCCAAGTTCGAGCAGCGCCTGGAACCCCGGTTGCGCAACGCCATGCGCCACCACCGGGCGGCCGAAATGATCGACCACAACGGTCAGGCGCGAGGCGCGCAGAATCGGCAAAGCGGCGAGGATCGTCTCTCCCTCGTAATGGGCCTGCACCAGCCAGCCGACATCGCGCGCGATCGCCAGCGCCCGCTCACCGGCTTTGCCGTACAACGACGGGCTCTTCTCGAAATTGAGGTTGAATCTGATGCCGACGACGCCGCCATCCACCAATGTCTTGATGTCGCGATCGGTCGCCTGTGGCGAGAGCAGCGAAATTCCCTTGAACCGGCCGGGGTGCTCGGCCATGGCCGCAAGCATGTAGCGGTTGTCGAGCCCGTAACCGCCGAGCGGATTGACCAGCAGGGCGTGGCTCATGCCATGCGCATCGAGAACCGCGACGTAATCCTCGATGGTTCCGTGCTCGTTGGGCGCGATGTCGAACCCGCGGCTATCGGGCGGCGGAAACCGCTTCAGGTCGAAGACATGGGCGTGGCAATCGACGGCGGGCATCAGCGGCACTCATGCATGGAAGGCACGTTTCGTACAGCGGAACGTTGAAATTTCGCAAGTTCGCCCACGCCGCACAAGATTGATCGAACGGTGCCGGCCTTCTATTTTCCGGCACCGGAATATCAAGGCCGACAGACATGGAAACGCTCGAGCGGTTGCAGATCATTCGCGAGATCGAGGAGCTTTCGATCGACTACTGGCATGACGTCGATACGAACTGGGGCAAGAACGCGCACGACTATTACACCGAGGACGGAAGCTACACGACGAGCCTGAAGACGCGCACTGGCCGCGCGGCGATCAAGGAATTCTATGAATCGCGCGAGAGCCGCGGGGAACGCGTGGCACGCCATCTCATCAACAACCACAAGATCACGATCCATGATCGCGACCATGTGACGGCGGTGTGGATCCTCAGCCTGTTCGCCGCCGACGGGCAGCCGGTCCTGCCCTCGAAACCGGCCATCATGATGGCGGACGTTCATGATTACATCTTGCGCGGCCCCGACGGACGCTGGCGCTACAAATCACGCATCATCAAACCGTTGTTCCGCGACGACACGCCGACGACGGGTTGATGATGTTCCTCGACCCAAGAACGGCGACCAAGCTCAACCGCGCGATCTTCAACGCCATTGTTGCGCCGCGCCCGATCGGCTGGATCAGCAGCCAAAGCCCGGAAGGCCATGTCAACCTCGCGCCCTTCTCGCATTTCAACATTGTCTCGACCGCGCCGCCGGTGATTTTGTTTTCCTGCAACACGCCCGGCGATCGCACCGAGAAGGATACGCTCGCCAACGTGCGCGCGACCGGCGAGTTTGTGTTCAACCTCGCGACCTTCGATTTGCGCGAGGCGGTCAACGCCACCTCGACCCCGGCGCCGCCGGAGGTCGACGAGTTCCTGATTGCCAAGCTGGAGAAGGCTGCGTGCGTCAACGTGAAACCGCCGCGCGTCGCCGCCTCACCCGCCAATCTTGAATGCCGGCTGTTGCGGATCGTCGAGATCGAGCCGGAACAGCCGGGCGACACCAGCAGCAACGTCGTGTTCGGTCGCGTGATCGGGTTGCACATACGCGATGAATATCTGACCGCGGCTGGGCGCTTCGACACTATCAAAGCGCACCCGCTGACGCGGCTCGGCGGCATTCAATATGCGCCGCCCGGCGACATATTCGAAATGCCGGCGCCGTTCCGGCGCGTCGGCGAATAGAACCACAGGCGAGAACCGCAATGCTCGATACGGTCAACACACTTAAGCGCGACGCCGATCTCGTGTTGTTGAATACGGATGGTTCCGTGATGCGCCGCTGCGTCCGCGCCCGGAATTTTGCGATCGATTGGTTCCGGGCTGGCCGTGGATCTACACTCGAGTTCGCAAGCGACGAAGAGACCATGCTTCTCTTGTTCGACGCCGCGGGTGATATCTCCGGCGCAGGCCGCGGCGCCATAGCGCCGCGCCGCAGTGTCAGCGTGGTCCCGGCTGGAAGCTATCAACTCAAGCTGAGTGAACCCGGAAGCGGCGGTATTTTATCAACGCATCGCCGAGATCCGCAGGCCGCCGTGAATGCGGCGTCCTACCAAACACCCGATCCGCGCATCGCCCCGGTCGGCTCGGCTTGGCCACGTATCAAATCGGCGGACGACATCCGCGTCTACGAGATCGACGCCTTCAAAGCCCCTGCCGACAACCCGCGGCTCAAGATGCTGCAGAGCGCGACCATGAGCATCAATTGGGTCGACTATGACGGCCCGCGCGACCGCAAGGCCCTCAGCCCGCATGCGCACGCGGACTTCGAACAGGCCTCGCTCGCCGTCGCCGGCGACTTCGTGCATCACCTGCGCGTGCCTTGGAGCAAGAACGCCGAGGAATGGCGGGAGGATGAGCATAAGCTCGCCCCCTCGCCCTCGGTCCTGGTGATCCCGCCGGAGCTCATTCACACCACCGAAGGCGTAGGCCCGGGACACCATTTGCTGATCGACATTTTCGCCCCACCACGCCGCGACTTCATCGCCAAGGGCTGGGTGTTCAATGCGGCCGACTATCGCGACCCGACGGCGGTGTAGCGATGGCGTTGTACCTCACCCCGCGCCGAAGCCTTTACCCTCCCCCTTGTGGGGAGGGTCGGCTCCCGTAGCGCGAAGCGCGTAGGGAGACGGGGTGGGGGTCGTTGTTTGTCGCTGTGGCCGCGCCTCGAATGAACACGACTGCCCCCACCCCGCCCGCCTCCGCTTCGCTCCGGCGGTCGACCCTCCCCACAAGGGGGAGGGTAAGCACACCACACGCGCCTGGATGAGACCATGGTCCGATTTGCTGCACAGACAATTCTGCTTATGGCATTCGTGTTGTTTGCTGTAATCGCACCAGCCGCCGCACAACCATGGCCCGCGCGCACGGTGACCATCGTCGTTCCGTTCCCGGCCGGCGGCAGCACGGATATCGTTGCGCGGCTGATGGCGGAAGAGATGCGGGCGCAGTTCAACGGCGCATTCGTGATCGAGAACAAGCCCGGCGCGACCGGCAATCTCGGCGTGGTCCAGGTCGCCAAATCGCCGCCCGACGGCTACACGCTTCTGTTCTCGACCTCGGCTCCGGTCGCGACCAATGTGCTGATCTTCAAGCATCCGCCGCTTGACCCGCGCAAAGAGCTCACGCCGATCGCTCTCGTCGCCGACGTGCCGCTGCTGGTCGCCGTCAATCCGAAGCTTCCCATCCACAACGTTGCGGAGCTGCTCGCCTACGACAAGGCAAACCCGGGCAAGCTCAACTTCGGCCATGCCGGCATCGGCGGGATGGGTCACATGGCGAGCGAACTCCTCGCCAGCATGGAGGGCCGCACGTTCAACTCCATCCCCTACCAGGGCTCGGCGCCCGTCACCAAGGATCTCATGGCCGGCATGGTCGACGTCGCCTTCGACTTTGCCCCGAGCTATATCCCGCAGGTCCAAGCCGGAACGATCCGCGCCATCGCGGTGACGACCGCGCAACGGCTGCCTGACCTGCCGGATGTGCCGACGATCGCCGAGCAGGGAATCGCAAACTACGAAGCATCCTCGTTCGTCGCTTTGCTCGGACCAGCGGGGCTGCCGGCGGACCTCGTGACCAAGCTCAACATGGCCGTCAACGACTGGCTGAACACCGATGCGGCCAAGCAGGCCCTCGCGCAGCAAACAATGCGCCCGCTGGGCGGAACACCGGAGATGTTGCGCAATCGGATTCAGAGCGAGATTGAGAAGTGGGGCCCCGTGGTGAAACGCACGGGGATTGCGTTGGGAAATTGAGCCGCACCTGAGTCCGTTGTGCGGTTTTGTTTGACCCAAATTCTCTCGGCTCGTCATGGCCGGCCTGGTGCAAGACAAGCCCGGCGATGACGTCGACGCACCACCAGCCAACCGACGCGCACAGAAATTATGCAGCAATGGCGGGACACAAGAATGTACCCCACGGGCAACAGCCGGGCGGAATTGTGAAAATAGCGGTCACGCTTGGGCTCGGATGCAAATTCAAAATGACTGTTGCCGCCTTGCACTAGTCCGTCGCGACCCCTGCGATTATCGTCACCCGCTACCGGCTATTGGCGCAATTTTGGCGGGGTATGACCGTGTTTGCACTGAACAACAACCACCTTCCCCCCCAGCGCCGCCGATCCCTGGAGGTGCTGCGGGTTGCGGCGATGTCGCTGCTGCTGCTCGGGGTGTCGATCAGCGCCGGCGCCGCACAGGGCCAGTCCGGATCGCGCACGCATGTGTTCCTGATGCGCGGGTTCGCCAACGTCTTCTCGCTGGGCATGGACCAGATCGGCGCCCGCTTGCAGCGGATGGGCATCAACGCCAGCGTCGAGAACTACATCGCCTGGGATGCGATCGTGAATGAGGCCGCCGCCGAATACCGGAGCGGCCAGGTTCAGAACATTATCATTGTCGGCCACTCCTCCGGCGCCACCGCGGTGACGGCGGTTGCCGCGCGACTGGGCGAGATGGGCGTCCCGGTCAAGCTCGCGATTGCGCTTGATCCGACCACGCGCGCGTTTGCGGCCGGTCATGTCGAGCGCTACCTCAACTTCTACGCTCCGGGCGGAATGGGAACGCTGGTCGACAAGGGACGGGATTTCACAGGTAGCCTGCAGAATATTTCGCTCGGCGGTAATCCCGGCGTCGGCCATTTCAACATCGACAAGGACCCGGGGGTCCAGGACCGCGTGATCAAAGAGATCGTCGCCGCGGCCCGCGGCGCGGCTCCGCGTCCGTTCGCACAACCGACAACGGTCCAGGCGCATGCGGCCCCCGCACGGGTCCGCGTCGGCACGGTTGAGACAGCCACGCACTAACAGGTATGCGTAAGGCGCGCGCGGCGCCTTATTGTCTCCGGAATTCGGCCACTCTCTACGGGCAACAATGCCCGACGCGTTGGTGGGGTGGACGCAGTTTCCGGACATCATGATCAAGCCGACACAGATCTGTCTGATCGCAGCGATTCTATCGGGCAGCCTCACGTGGGGTGCGCTTGATCAGGCTGCGGCCGGCGATGCCGGCCCCGACTCATCACTGAAACCGCGCGCCTATCTGTTCCGCGGCTTTGCCGGCATGATCTTCTCGCGCGGCACCGACGATCTCGCGGACCGCATCGAGAAGGCCGGGTTCGAGGCGACGGTCAACGAGGCCGTCGTCTGTCCGCAGATCGCCAAGGACGCGATCGCCGAGTATCGCCGCAACCCGGCGCTGATCGTGCTGATCGGCCACTCGATTGGCGGCGCCTGCGCGATCAGTTTCGCCGAGATGCTCGAGGCCGAGCACATCCCGGTCAGCCTGCTGGTGACGACCGAGCCCAATCGCATCGCCCATAAAGTGCCGCTCAACGTCCAGCGCTACATCGACATCTACCAATCGAACAGCCTGCTGGGCGGTTTTGACGCCGTGCCTGCGCCGGGCTTCCGTGGCCATGTGGCGACCTTCGATCTCGTCAAACACGACGAGATCTCGCACGTGAACATGGAGAAGAACAGCGATATCCAAGATCAGGTGATGAACAAGATCCTCGAGCTCGCGGACACCCCGGCCAAGGTTGAAGGCCAGTTAGTGCCGATCCACTATGTGGTTCCGCAAGATTCAGCAATTGACCTTTGGGACAGCGGCCGGCCGGTTACGGCGCGTTCCGGCGACTCATTGGAAACGCTCGCAGCTGCCTATCATGTTCCGCTCTGGGCCCTGACCCAGGCCAATCATTTGCCCGACGGAACGCCGCTCGCGATCGGCACTCAGATTGTCGTGCCGCGCCACCTCGCTCCGCTCGCCGTGCAGACGAGCATGAAGACCTCAGGCAAGAAGCGCGCGGCCCAACGTTAACCTCATCGACTTCGTCATTGCGAGCGAAGCGAAGCAATCCAGGCTGAGTCGCAATGACGCCGGGCTACCCCAACTTCAAAAACGGAATGAGCATCGGCACGCGGCGGCGGTAGGAGTCGTAGGCGTCAGGACCAAGCTCGACGCGCAAAAAGCGCTCCTCGGAGCTTGCCTTGAGATAGATCCCGAAGATTACGAGCGCGGCGCCGATCACGCCCGTGACGGTCGCCTCCGCAACCGCCGTCGCCAGCAGCCCGACGATCAGGCCGGTGTAGATCGGATGGCGCACAACGCCGTACGGCCCGGTATCAACAATATGATGACCTTCCTTGCGGGTGATCTCGCTCGACCACAGCCGCCCGAGATAGATCCGCCCCCACCAGGTGAAACAGAGGCCAGCGATCATGATGGCCGCGAGCACGTAAGCTGCGCCGTAGCCGATGGGCCAGAGCTGCGGCTCGCCCAGCACTTGCGCGGTGATCGGCACCAGCAGGACGCCGCCAACGATCATGACAGCGCGATAGGTCCAGGTATCCCGCGCGCCGATCCAGCTCTGGGTGCGGCCCGACCAGAACGACGCCGCGACCCAGCTGCACAGCCAGACAATCCAGATGATCTCGAGTATGGCGCTTGGACGTCCCATCATGATCCTGACGCTTCCTGTACAGGGCGGCCGAGCAACGCGTCGCGCCATTCGGCAAGGCTCCACCGGGATCCACCCGGAATACCCTCGATCGCCTCGCGCAACGTCGGCTCGATCGGGCGTGGCGTGTAGCCGAGTTCGCGCTGCGATTTTTCGCTCGACAGCGCTTTCGCTCGCACGGCGATCCGAATGGCTTCTACCGTGGCAGCCGGTGGCCGGCGGGTCACATGATCTGCCAGGAACTCCATGATCGCCGCCGTCATGTGGGCAAACCCGGCGGGGATCGGAACGTGCATCGCCCTGCGGCCACGCACCGTTCCCACCAACTCCAATAGTCGCCGTAGCGAGATCGGCTCACCGCCCAGGATGTAGCGCTCGCCAACCTGCCCGCGGTCCATGGCGAGACGCAAGCCCGCAGCGACGTCGCGTACGTCCACCAGGTTCAAGATGAAATCAAGATAGATCTGCATCCGCCGGCGGGCGAAATGCTGCAACATGACGGCGGGCGGCGTGAGATTTCCGTGATGCGGGCCGATGGGCATCGTCGGATTGGCGATGACTACTGGAAATCCGCTGCGGGCGGCGGCCAGCGCCGCATGCTCGGCGCTCAGTTTCGAGCGGGTGTAGGTGCCAGCCATGTCGTGCAGCCCGGCATTAGTCTGTTCGGTGAGGACGTCTTCCGGGCTTGCCGGACCAAACAGGATCGACTCGGTCGAGCAATGCAGGAAACGCGCGACGCCGCGGGCACGCGCCGCGTCGATCACGATCTCGGTGCCGCGGCAATTGACGGCATGGAAGTCGTCCTTGCAGGGCATCCACATGCCCGGCAGGCCGGCAAGATGATAGACCTCGTCCACGTCATCGAGCGCATCACGCACGGCTGCCGGATCGAGCACCGAACCCTTGACGTATTGCGTCCCCGCCGGCGTCCATGCCGGCGGCCGAAGGTCGAGAATGCGCACGCGGCGATCTCGTGCGAGGAGTGCGACGAGATGTTGTCCGATGAAGCCGCTGCCGCCCGTAACGAGCGCCTGCCTCACGGATGGCGGCCCTGCAGCGCCGCCGGCCGCACGATCGGCACGAGATCCGGCCGCAGCCCAAGCGCGACGTACATCTTGGCGAAGACGAACATCGGGCTCATGAGCATGTGCATTGGGTTATCGAGCAGCGCCGGCCAGCCACCTTCGAAGTATTTGTGGCCGAACACCTGCAGCGCCCAGCCAAAGACGAAGAGGCCGATCGCGATGCTCCAAACCCAGGTGACGCTCACGTTCGCCGCGATCAGGGCAGCCACCAGAAGGAGCGGAACCGCGCTCGCGGCGATCGCCAACCCAATGGTCAGATCGAGCGCCATCCAGAACAGAAGCGCCGGTATCACCAGCACCGCGGCCGCATTGGTGTGAAAGCCGAACACCGTGACTGGCAGCAGGCTGAAAGGAAGAAACGCCGCGACGGCCAGGATCGGATTGCCGATGAGATGCATCAGGCAATTGCGCTCGTCGCGGTGATACTCCGCATATTCCAGAAGAAAGCGGCGGAAAATGTCGCCCATGTCGTGTCCCCCACCCCGATGTGAATCGGCATGACCCCGAACAACCACAACCATCCAGTTACGGCGCGCTGATGGCAGCGGCCGTCAGGATGGTCCTACGAATGCTGAGGAGAAATCGGCGGCGACCCAACGCGTGCACGCAACCGGAGCATCCCGGACCTCCCGGATGGGAGTTCGCAACGCAAACCGCCATAGAAACGAGAAGCCCCCGCTCCAAGTCCCCACCCCCAGCGGATAGAGCGGCACTTTGGCGTAGGCATGCGCTTGAGTCAAACCTGACTACACCCATGCCCCTTGCGCAGGGTGTGTCCATGTTCGGGAAACGTGTGAATTTCGCGACACGGAAGGTTCTTTGGGGCGGGCCTTAATCTGCAGCTAACGACAAATTTCCGAGTTAAATCTGAATGATAGCCGAGTTCGCCTGGACCCCGTCCGGCGCCCCGAGGAACGGCACCGAGACCGCTTTGCTGTGCGGCCCACTCCACCGCGCCCAGCGTGCTGCCGCTGAGCGTCAAGGTCGCGTAGTTGCGCCGTTATCGGCGGCGCGGGCGCGGGCCAGCACGTCACGGACGAAGTTGTCCTTGGCATCGCGATAAGCGCCGATGTTTTCCCTAAACCGTTGCGCGAGCGTTTTCTTGAGCTCGGCATAGGCAGCCGCTGTCGCCGGGTGCATGCGTAGATAATCGCGGAATCGCAGGTGATCGTCCCAACGCGGATTGCCCGGCTCCATGACATGGACGTGATGCGTCCACGGACCGGGGACGCCTTTGCGAAAAAACAGTTCGTCGGGCAACCACGGCTCATATTCCGGGATGTATACATAGCCGAGTTGAACAAGCGGCTCGACGGCGCGTGACCGCGCTTCTGCCAAGCTGCGAATACCAACAAGCAGATCGATGATGGGCTTTGCCGGCAACCCCGGGATAGCGGTGCTGCCGATATGCTCGATCTCAAGCACGAGCTTTCCGAGCGCCTCCCGCACCGCCCCCCTTTCCCGTTCGAACATCATCGGCCATGCCGAATTGTACTCTGCGATGACGATCGGGCCTCCGCCGAATTTCTCCGCCGGCGTTTTCATCAGCTCTCCAGAACGGATATCAGTACCCCAGGGGAATGAGCCTATCCGGCCCCACTGATTTTCATGTGTGATGTTGGTCACATCGCAGTGCAGCGTTTCGCTTCTCGCGCCTCATCTTGCCTGACGGTTGTTTGCTGGGCAGTTCCTCAGTACTTCTGATCCTGACGTGTTTGTTCGCCCATCGCGCTGCGGCGATGATGATTGCCAACAAGCGAACGCGTCTCCCTCGTCAAACAAAACGAGACAGGCTATGCAAATCACGGGTCTGACGCGGGTGACGCGCGCGCAGATCAAGCGCTTTGTTCTCTGCGCTGCCAGGACTTGCTGATTGAACCTGCGCAGCTGTTGCGAATGAGATCACTCGCCTTCTCGGCGATCATGATGACCGGCGCGTTGATGTTGCCCCCGACCAGATCGGGGAAGACCGACGCATCGACCACGCGCAACGCTTCAACGCCGCGCACCCGCAGTTCCGAGTCGACGACCGCCCCCTCATCGTCCCGCCCCCCCATGCGGCAGGTCCCGCACGGGTGATGCGCCGTCACCGCCGTCTCACGCACATAGCGTTCAAGCTCGCTCTCCGTTGTGACGTCCGCCCCAGGCCCGATTTCGCGCGCGATGTGCGGCGCAAGACCTGGCATCCGCGCCAACTCACGAAAGATACGTATGCCCGCCCTTAGCTTGCTCCAGTCGTCCTGGTTCGACAGCAGGTTCTGGCGGATTTTCGGATGCACCATCGGATTGGCGGATGCGAGCGTCACCGCGCCACGGCTCTTCGGCCGCAGCAGCACGATCCGGCAGGCAAAACTGTCACCAAAAGGTTTGCTGAACGGCGGCATATAAGGCTTGGCTGCCAGAGAGCCGGCAATGAAGAGAAGCTGGATATCCGGGATCGGCTGGCCCGGATCGCTCCTGACGAAACCGGTTATGCCGCCCGGCAATTCGGTCGCGAAGCCGGTGCCGCGAACAAGGCCTTGTGCCAGTATGATAGCAAGTCGGTCAGCCCGCATCGCTTGCAGCAACGGGCTTGCGTCGCGACGGCCGTACATGAGCAGCGCCGCGACGTGGTCCTGCAGGTTCTTGCCGACGCCCGGCAAGGCCGCTTTCAGCGCGATGGCATGCGCCGACAGCTCGGCAGGATCACCGATGCCCGACAGCATGAGCAGCTGCGGCGAGTTGATGGCGCCGCCGCAGAGGATGACCTCGCGTTCCGCCGCCGCGCGGCACCGGGTTGCCTTGTGATCGTATTCGACACCGACGGCACGCCCACCTTCGATCACGATGCGGGTCGCGAGGCTGTTCACCTGCACTGTCAGATTCGCGCGCGACAGAGCTGGACGCAGATAGGCCGTGGCCGCGCTGTCGCGATGACCATTGCGAATGGTCATCTGCATCCGCGCGAACCCGTCCTGGCGCGCGCCGTTGTAATCGTCGTTAAGGGCGTAGCCCGTCTCCTGCGCGGCACGCAGATAAGCGTCGACCAGCGGATCCTGGTAGCGCGACCTGCGCGTCGCCAAGGGTCCACCGCCGCCGCGGTATTCGCCGGCGCCACCCTCCCAGGTCTCCTGCCTGCGGAAATAGGGCAGCACCTTGTCATAGGACCAGTCCGGCAGCCCATGCCCGGCCCAGCGCTCATAATCGGCGCGATTGCCGCGCACGTAGGCCATGGCATTGATCGACGATGAACCCCCAATGACCTTGCCTCGCGCGACCTCGATACGGCGCCCGGACATTGTTTGCTCGGGTTCGGTGTCGTAGCCCCAGTCATATACGCGATCGAGCAGAACCTTGCCCCAGCCGAGCGGCAGCTTGATCAAGGGGTGACGATCCCAGCCGCCTGCCTCCAGCAGCAATACGCGGGTGCGACCGTCCTCGGTCAGGCGATTCGCGAGCGTACACCCGGCCGAGCCGGCGCCGATGATGATGTAGTCGAAGGAGGAGGATTGCATCGCGCCCGCCCGGCCCCGCCGATCAACAAACAACTGGAACCTGCGCGGCCCCGGTCAGGCCGCGGATGCCAGCGTGCTTGGCTTGGCGCCGGTCGCCACGGCGAACGCGGGCCGCGCCTCGATTGCCGCCATCCATCGCATGAGCTCGGGGAAATCCGGACGCTCGATCGGAAATTCCAGGCAGCGCTTGACCACGGGCGCCAAAGCGATGTCAGCGAGGGTCAGGCGGTCGAGCGCGAACCAGGCCTTGCCCGCGATGTGGGTGTCCAGGATCTTGAGCTGAGCAATCAAGTCCGCACTCTGAGCCGGGAAATCGGCGCTGCGCTCCGCAGCCGGCTTCTTGGCGTCCCTGAACACAGCGAGATAAGGCGGGTTGAGCGCCGCCAGCATCCAATCCATCCAGCGTTCAACATAGGTCTTCTCGGCGGGCGTGGCGCCGGCGAATTGCGGACCATGGGTCGCAGCCAGATAGCGCAGGATCGTATTTGACTCCCAGGCGACCGTCTGGCCATCAACCAGCGTCGGCACCTTCATGGTCGGGTTCATGGCGCGATAGGCATCGGTATTCGTGTTGTTGAACTGTCGAGCATAGTCCTCACGCGTGTAGGTTACGCCCAGCTCTTCAAGCAGGAAGATGACTTTCTGCACGTTGCCCGAGGTGGCGCGACCAAGAAGTCGGATCATGTAGCATTCTCCCGGTATGAGTAGTCGTCATGATGGGCTGCTGCTGGATTGCAGGAACTGCAAACCGGCGGCCCGTTTAGCGTTTGAGCGCGTTGGCGCGGCCGAGAAATTTCACATCGAACGCCGCATCGACCTTGATCGGGTCCTTCATGGCGCCCTGCTCAAGCAAGATCTTTGTGGTGTCCGTCCACGCGTCGCTGGTCATCCAGCCAAGCCCATGCGCCTGGGTTTCGGGGCTGAAGAAGGTACCCTTGATGTCGGCTTCGATCTGCTTCACCAGGACGTCCTTCTTTGAAGCATACTCGGGGTTCGCCTCGACGATGATATCGGCCGCCTCCTCCGGGTTCTGGATAACGTCCGCGAACGCCTGCATGTAGGCATTGACGAAGCGCTGGACGACATCGTCCTTCTCGGCGATCACTTTCTCTGATGCGAACAATCCCGATCCATACACTTTGTAGCCGAAGTCCGAGCCTTGCAGGATCGACAGCGATCCGGGCCCGCCCGCCTTGGCCTCGAGTTCCGGCACCTCGGCATCGATATAACCGGGCACGGCATCCACCCGACCGAGCAACAAGTAGTTCTCGTAGGGCGGGTTGACCGTGGCCTGCTTGATGTCATCCATGCTCATGCCGTTCACCGTCAGGAAAGCCTTGAGAAACACGTAAGTCGAGCCGGACGGCTGCACGCCGATGGTGAGGCCCTTGAGATCCTGCGGCTTGGTGAGCGGGTGCTTGCTTTTGAGCGACAGCATTCCGAGCGGGCTGTGCTGATTGACGGCAGCCAGCGCGACCACCGGCACGCCCTGCGAGCGCGCCACCGCAAGGGTCGGCAGGTCGCCAAAACCGAATTCCGCATTGCCGTTGCCGACCAAGCGCATCGCGTTGGGCGAGCCGGTGCCGCGTTGAATGGCCGTCACGTCGATGCCCTGCTTGGTGAAATAGCCCTTCTTTTTGGCAACGAAGAACATCGCGTGATTGCCGCGCACGACATAATCGAGCTGAACGCTCACTTTGTCGTCCGCGAAAGCCGTCGAACTGATCAGCGCCGCAACCACGACCGCAAACGATATGGCCTTCATGTGAGACACCCTCGGTTTGAAAAGCGCGAAGCAGAGCGATCGAGCAGCCGTACGGAGCAGGAGTTGTTGGAAGCTATCATCCTGCTCTATCCGGCAGCCTGGACCGGATCGAATTTGGGCGCCCAGGGCACGAGCCACCGCTCGGCAAATTCGACCACGTAGTAGAATGCGAGACCCAGCACGGAGACGACGATCAAAGCCGCGAAGATAAGCGGCGTGTCGAGCTGCGTTGAGGCGAACTGAATCACATAGCCCAGTCCCTGATTGGCGCCGGCGAACTCGCCCACAATGGCGCCGATGACGCTGAAGGTGATGGCGACCTTGAGCCCTGCCATGAGGTGAGGCAGCGAATGCGGGATGCGGACGCGCAGCATGATCTTGCCGCGGCTGGCACCCACCGAACGCATCAGCGAGACAAACGACGGGTCGACCGATTGCAAACCGGCGAGCATATCGATGGCGACGGGGAAGAAGGCGATGACAACGATCAGAAGAATTTTCGGCGCCAGATCGTAGCCGAACCAGAGAATGAAGATCGGCGCCAGCGCCACCTTCGGCACGTTCTGGAACAGCACGATGAGGGGGTAGACGGCGCGGCCGAAGCGCTCGAACCGCACGATCACAATCGCCACGGCGATGCCGACTATGCCTGAGAGCACGAACCCGAACAGCACCTCGATCGCGGTCGCTTCCGCCGCCACGGCAAGGGCGCGCCAGTTGGCGGCGAGCGACGCGACGACCGCAGTCGGCGCCGGCAGCACGAAGCTCGGGACACCAAACAGACGGATGACGAGCTCCCAAAAAACGATGACGGCCGCCGACAGGCCGAGCGCAGGCGCGGCATCGCTGACGCCCTTGCGGAAGCGAGCGGTGGACGGTTGTTCGGCCCAGGACATCGGCGCGTCGGTCACGGGCGCCTCCGCCGGTGGCTCTCGATCAGAAGGCCGCGCAGCCGGTTTTCCGCCGCCGCAAAAGCCGGATCGGCGTAGCTGTCCTCGGTGCGCGGATGCGGCAGGGAAATCGGCAGCGTCTCGATGATTCGCGCCGGACCGGTCCCCATCACATGCACTTCGCGCGACAGGAACACCGCCTCATCAATCGAATGCGTGACGAGCACGACCGTCTTGCCAGTCCGCTCCCAGATATCGAGCAGGCATTCGCTCATCTCTTCACGCGTGATCGCGTCGAGCGCTCCGAACGGCTCGTCCATCAGCAGGACTTCCGGATTGAGGGCGAGCGCTCGCGCAATCGCCACCCGCTGACGCATACCGCCGGAAAGCTGGGACGGCATCTTCTTGTCGGCGTCATCGAGCCCGACCAGCCGCAACATGGCAGCCGCACGCTCGAAGGCCTCGCGGCGCTTGATGGTCTCATCGGCGGTCATGAGCAGGAAAGCGGCGTTCTCGAGCGCGTTCTTCCAGGGCAGCAGCGTCGCCTCCTGAAACACGAGACCGATCAGCCGCGCCTTCACCGCCTCCTGCGGCGAGAGGCCGGCGACGCGCATGTCCCCTTCCGAGGGCGCAATCAGGCCAGCCATCACCTTCAGCAGCGTGCTCTTGCCGCAGCCGGACGGACCGATCAGCGACACGAAACTCCCTTTCGGGACGATCAGGTTGATGTCGTTGAGGACGCGCTGACGCCGTTCCTCGATGCGGAAATCAACGGCAACTCCACGCGCGGCAATGTGCGGCGGAGCCGGATCGACGGGCGCCGCGGGACGGCTATCCGATCCGGCAGTTCCCGCGACCTTCACGTTCATGACCCTCGCGTTCATTTCGGCCTGTATGCGATCGCGTCCATTTCAATTTTGGTATTGATCACAGCACGCGCCTCGACAGTCGTGCGCGCGAGCACAGCGTCTTTGAAATGCTCGGCGAACACTTTGTTGTAACGGCCAAAGTCGCGGGTATCCTCCAGATAGGTCGTTACCCGCACGACATCGGCGAGCGTCGCCCCCTCTTCTGCCAGGATACGGCGGATGGATTCGATTGTGCCCGCGGTCTCTTCCTCGATCGTTCCCGACAGCATGTTGCCGTCGGCGTCCTTGGCAACCTGGCCGGACACGAAGATGAAGTCACCGGCACGCACCGCCGGATGAAACGGCAGGTTCGGATTCTTTTTGCCGATCGCATAGACGTCGTTGCGCTTGGTCTCGTTCATCTCGTGGTCCTGCTTCAAGACATGGCGGCGGCTTCGATCACGTCGACGCCGTTGACTCGATCAACCAGATAGATCAGTCCGCGCCCATCGATGGTGACGTCGTTGGAGGACGGCCGGTCAGCGCCCGACGCCGCGGCCGGCACGTAGTGGCCGATTTCCTTTGGCGCGTACGGATCGGCATAGTCGACGATGCGCAGCCCCTGCGCAAACCAGGCGAACGGCACGATGCTGCCGACGAAGCGCTCCGAGGGCTGATGACAGCCGGTCATCGCCGGCTGCGGACTGCCATCCTTATCGAGTCCCGGCACCTGGAAGGTCGAGATCGGGACCGGCATCTGCTCCTGGGTGATGTCATAGGTCCAGGCAAAGGACGGCGGTGATGGCCACAGCTTGGCGACGTCCTCGTCGGCCACGATCATGATGTTCCGGCCCTTGAGCGGGTCTGGCATCACCAGGCAGGTGTGGGTGGGATGCGGATAGACCGGGCTGGTGTTGGAATGCGCCACCAGGGTCGGCTTCGACATGGTGGTGATATCGAGGATGAAGAATCCATGATGCCAGTAACTGACGTAGAGCCGGTTGCCCTTGCGCAGCGGATGGTGGCAGCGCGGCGACACCCAGTTGGCCCAGGGATACTCCTCGCCGCCCGCCTCCCATTGCCCCGGAATCCACCAG
Organism: Xanthobacteraceae bacterium; assembly: GCA_019241285.1. Lineage (GTDB taxonomy): Bacteria > Pseudomonadota > Alphaproteobacteria > Rhizobiales > Xanthobacteraceae > JAFAXD01. The sequence goes on from JAFAXD010000618.1 coordinate 23,841, forward strand.
CGGCCGACCTCGACCGGCTTCACCGGATCGGCGAGATCGAGGATCATGACAATATTGCCGATATAGCCTTCCGCGGTCGGCGAAATGTAGGCGTAGCGGCCGTCGAAATCGAAACGGTGCACACCGCCGCCAATCGTACGCCACTCTTTGATCAGCTTCGGCGCGGCCGGGTTGGCCACGTCGTAAATATCGATCCCGCCGCCGACATCGGTGCGGCTCGATTTTCCGAAGCGCTCCTGATTGATGATCATGATGTCGCCCGCGACCCGCACCTTGTGCGAATGCCAGCCCTCCGGCACGTCGATCCTGGCGAGGGTCTTCGGGTTGCGCGGGTCGGCAACGTCGATGATGGTCGTACCGCTCGTCGGGCGCATGTGACCGACGTAGAGCGTGGTGCCCTCCACCCAGACCTGGCCGCCGCCTGGGCAGTCAATGTGGGACACAAGTTTGGTATTCGACTGACTAGGCACGCAAACACTCAGGCTGACAGGAGAAGCGAACGTACGCGGGCATGTCCCGCGAACACGGCCAGCGGCCGTGCTCGGCTTTAATCGAGCACCTGCATGATCTCGCCGGAGGCCGATTTGCCCCACTTTTTGTAGAGACCGACCTTCTTCAGCGTCGGCTCATCGGAGGCGACGAACAGGATGAGCGGCTCCTTGTCGGAGTCATTCACATATTCGAACCAATGTCCGCCCGGCACCGCAAGCGTATCGAACTTGCTCCAGTTGAACCGTTCACCATCGACGATCGCATGGCCCCGGCCTTCGAACGGGGAGACCAGAAGGCTCGTGGTGGACTTGACCGGCAGCGTCCTGCAACCAGGCTGGATCATCTGCGCGAAGAACGTGATCGTCTGAAACACCGGCTGACCGTTGGTCGGATCGACGTATTCGACCATCAGGCCGTCGTGCGCGTCGCCCTCGTTATCCTTATGGCGGTCGAGCAACTCGCGCATCATCTCCCAGCGATAAACGAACATCGGCGAGGAGGTGCCGGCACCGCGCTTCTGTTTGCCGGCAAAGCGCGGCAACAGCCCCCCATAGCCGTAGATGCGTTGCGAATAGTCGCTGGAGAAGCGCTCCGATTGCTGCTTCTTCGAGACCAGCTTGCCGTTCTCCATTTCCTTGTAGTCGTGCTCGAAATGAACGGCGTTGAGCAATTCGACCAGCGGCAGGTCGAGCACCGAGAGGTTGAGCGCCGGCTCGTTACCGACGGTGCCGTGGTTATGCCAGGTATCGTTTGGGGTCAGCACCATGTCGCCCGGCCCGAAGACGATATTCTCGCCGTCAACGCCGGTGAAGTTGCCCTTGCCCTTGAGGCCGAAACGGATCGCGTTCGGCGAGTGCCGATGCGGCGGCATGATCTCATTGGCGTCGTTGAGACGGTAAGCCGTGTACATGGTGCTCACCGTCGCGCGGCGCGGCGCCAGTCCCGGGTTCATCAGCACCAGGGAGCGGCGCTCGGAATCTTCCATCGTGACCAATTGGACGGCTTGGTCGAGAATTGGTTCGATATCCTCGGCGCAGCGCCATAAAAACGGGATGGCTTGCGGGGCGGCCAGCAGCTGCCGGTCTTCATCGTTGGCGACATCCTTGGTGGTCGCCCAAAATGGAAACATATGCTTCGCTGCGACGTTTTCATACAACGCCTTCAGCGCGGCTTCGCGGTTCGGCAGGCGCGTCACAGTGCTGGCGGACGACGAGGACATGGGGGACTCCATGACGGGAAGGCATGAACCATCGCATCGACGCTAACATAATTGGTTCGACGGTCAACGAGCCGTACCGCACCAATTGCTTTATTGGTCCGACAGACAATGCTAGGAGTCAGCAACTGACGATGTCGTAAACAGCCGCCTCATCTCGAGGCAGCAGGAGGCCACGACGTGAGCATCGAACTTGTCAGCCCGAGTGGAACCAAATTGATCGGCGCCACGCTGTCGCCTGCGCGGGCGAAGGAAATGGCGCTCACGGAGTTGCGTGCGCTGCTGGACGTCGACGACGTCCAAATCGGCGGACGGCTGCCGCCGGAACGCGTGCTGGCTGACCGCATCGGGGTCAGCCGCCGCGCCATCCGGCACGCACTCGATGTGCTGGAAGCTGAGGGCCGCATCAGCCGCCAGCAGGGCAACGGCACGTTGATCTGCGATGCACGCACCGGCACGCTCGATTTGAGCGACTTGCTGGCGCGGCTCACCAACCCGGTCGATACGCTAGAGGCACGCATGGCGATCGAGCCGGCCCTCGCCCGGCTTGCCGCGCTGCGCGCAACGCAAGCCGATTTCGACAAACTGTTCGAAGCCGCGGAAGCGAGCCGCGACGCCAAGGATCCGATTTCATACGAGAAGGCCGACGCTGCATTTCACCGCCGCATCGCGATCGCGGCGCGCAATCCGTTGCTGGCTGCGATCTTCGAGGCCGTCCTACATGTCGCATCCGATCGCTCCTGGCGGCACGGGCGCGAAACCGCGCATTGCATCAACAACCAGGCGCGCTATGCGGCCGGCCATCGCAAGATCGCCGCGGCCGTCTGCGAGCGTAATCCAACCTCGGCCGAGCAGGCCATGCGCGCGCACCTCGCCGCCGTACAGCAGCAGCTGATCGAGCACGCTTTTCCGCGGCCCGGGCCGGAGTAAGAAAATCGGGGCGGCCCGGTACACGAGCAAATTATTTGCAGATTGTTTGATCCCCGTCGAAGAGGCTCGCATTTGATTGCGCGAGATCCTTCGGTCCGCCGGACAGTTCAGCCTTGATGATTGAAGGCTAAAATGTGGCGGTTGCATTCACACCATGTTTCAGATGATTACGCTTGCCTGTGGCAATTTGGCCACTGCAACATGGAACCAATTGTGCTCAATAAAAACGCGGGACCCTTTCAATCCGATGATTTCGGACGGCGTCGCACCTCGGGGGCGCGTCGCTGATTGTGGTCACCGCATCAAACCAAAGCTAACGCCAATTTAATCGGGAGACCTGATGCGATATTGGATCGCCGCGGCGCTGTGCGCTGCCACGATGATGTCTGCTTGTGTGAGCCAGGCGGCAGATGGGACTGTCGCCGTCAAATTGAACGAGCGGGATCGCGAATACCGCAACACCGGAACCATTACACTCCGGGATCCAATCACAGGTGCGCTTCTGGGAAGCTACGAATTCGCGACCGGCGGATTCGGTCGCGGCAGCGCTCCTTTTGGAACCTATGAACTCGGCGCTTTCCGGGGCCGCAACGATGATCCACATCGCATTGGTCCGCGGTGGATGATCAAACAACAAGGTCAGTCCGAGGACGGAGAGGCCTACGACCCGCGCGTGAACCGTGTCCGCACTTCGCTCGAGCTGCATTCCGCGCGCCGCACCCCCGGCAGCCAAGGATGCATTGCGGTTCTCGGCGGCCCGGAGGTGTGGGAAGAATTCATGAACAACCTCCATCACATCATTGATGAGATCGGACAGGTGGTATTCACCCTCGAGGGAAACCCGGAGGCCGCCCCGCCGACGCCGCCCGACAACCGCGCCCCCGTCACGGCCGGCTTGCACCCGCGCGTCGCCGCCAATGGGCGATCAGCATCACGCTAATGAGGGTTGACGCGGTGCCGTGCACGGATGGTGGTGAAAATCAGTAGTATCCGTAGCACACATTGACCCACTGATAGCCGTTCCACGCGAGGCAGCTGTCAGAATAATAGGGCGAGTCGTAGTAGCTCCAGGCGCCGAGGCCGATGCCGAGCGCCACGGGCCACCCCCATCCGCGCCGCCAGCCCCAGCGCCGGCCGCCGCGCCAGCCCGCACCGGCCCAGCGGGCCCCGCCCCAACGTGCTCCGGCCCAGCGGCCGCCCCCGACGAACCCGCGGCCGATGGCGCCTCCACGGAACCCTGGTCCGACCGCGGCAAAGCTGGCGCGCGGGCCGAGTGCGGCGCCGCGGAAACCGCCGCCTAATCCACGGAAACCGCCACCACCAAATCCATGGAACCCGCCGCCACCAAATCCATGGAAGCCGCCGCCGTGAAAGCCACCCCCGCCAAATCCGCGAGCCATGGTTTGTTCCGAAGGAACCGCAGCGATCGACAGCAGCGCTACAGCTGCAACAATCAATGACACTTTCTTCATGACACGCTTCTTCCACTCTGATGTGACGGGCACTCAGAGGCTCAACGTCCGCACGCAGCCTCAGGTTCCTCAGCTCAGTTGGAAGGGGACAAGCGGGGTCCGGCGCGCGCTCACATCTACTTCGCTACAGTCTCTTTCACGATCGGCCACCAGAGTTCCTGATCGCGCCGAACAAAGCGAACCACATCATCGCCGAACAGTGGGTCAAACGGGCTGCCGATCTGATCGAGGCG
>JAFAXD010000442.1 GCA_019241285.1 Xanthobacteraceae bacterium
CAGCTTTCGGCATGACGCGGCGGGCAGGGCGCTCGGTCTCCAACGACCCCGGCCTCGCCGGTCTGCTCGAGGCCAGGGCCGACGCGATCTGCTTTGTTGCGAAATCGTCGGCGTATCAGGTGCGCGTCGCGCTCGAGACCACGAACGAGGAGAACCTCGCCTCGATCCGCGACAGCGTCGCCGCCGCGAAGAAAGCGGGACGCGAGGTGATGCTCGACTGCGAGCATTTCTTCGACGGCTACAAGGAAAACCCGCAATTCGCGCTGGCTTGCGCGAAAGCGGCCTACGAGTCCGGCGCGCGCTGGGTCGTGCTGTGCGACACGAATGGCGGCGCCCTTCCGCACGAGGTCGAAGCGATCGTCGGCGAGGTCGTCAAAGTGATCCCCGGCGATCATGTCGGCATCCATGCCCATAACGACACCGAGCAGGCGGTCGCCAACTCGCTCGCGGCGGTGCGGGCAGGGGCGCGTCAGATCCAGGGCACGCTCAACGGGCTCGGTGAGCGCTGCGGCAATGCCAATCTCTGTTCCATCATTCCGACGCTGAAGCTCAAGCACGAATTTTCCCAGCGCTTCGAGATCGGCGTGACCGATGCCAATTTGAAGACGCTCACGCATGTGTCGCGTTCGCTTGACGAGTTGCTGAACCGCGCCTCCGATCGCCACGCGCCGTACGTGGGCGAAAGCGCGTTCGTCACCAAGGCCGGCATTCACGCCTCCGCCATCGTCAAGGATCCGGCGACCTACGAGCACGTGACGCCGGAGGCGATCGGCAACAAACGCAAGCTCCTGGTCTCCGACCAGGCCGGCCGCTCCAATGTATTGGCCGAACTCGAGCGTGTCGGCATCAAGGTCGAGAAGGACGACACGCGCGTGCTGCGGCTGCTCGACGTGGTGAAGGAGCGGGAGGCCGCGGGCTTTGCCTACGAGGCGGCGGACGCGTCCTTCGAGTTGTTGGCGCGGCGCATGCTGGGAACGGTGCCCGACTATTTTGACGTCGAGACGTTCGACGTTTGGGTCGAGCAGCGCTTCAGCGCCACCGGCGAGCGGGCAACCGTTACCATGGCGGTGGTGAAGGTGAAGATCGGCGACGAGCATCTCATCTCCGCCGCGGAAGGCAACGGTCCGGTGAACGCGCTCGACCTGGCGCTGCGCAAGGATCTCGGCAAGTATCAGCCCCTCATCGCCGGCCTGGAACTGACGGACTTCCGGGTGCGTATCCTCAATGGCGGGTCCGGCGCCGTCACGCGCGTGCTGATCGAGAGCCGCGATGAGACGGGCGAGCGCTGGACCACGGTTGGTGTCTCGCCGAATATCATTGAAGCTTCGTTCCAGGCGCTGATGGACTCGATCGTGTTCAAGCTCGTGCGCTCCAACGCGCCCGCATGAAAGTTTCGCCATGACCGACGACCAGAGTTTTGACCTGCTGCGCCGCGTCACCACGGCGACGATCACCACCATGCTGCTCAAGAAGGGCATCCGCCGCTGCTGGCTCAACGGCCCAACGCCGCTCACGCCGGGCGGCGACCGGCTGGTTGGTCGCGCCTTCACGCTGCGCTTCATTCCGATGCGCGAGGACGTCGCGACACCGGAAAGCTGGGCGGCGCCGGTCTCGACCCGTGCCGCGATCGAGGAAATGCCGGCGGGCTGCATCGCCGTCGCCGATGCCATGGGCGTGACCAGCGCCGGCATTTTTGGCGACATCCTCACCGCGCGCATGATGAAGCGCGGCGTGACGGCGCTGGTGACCGACGGCGCCATGCGTGACAAGGCAGGCGTCCTCGCGTCGCGCCTGCCCGTGTGGTGCGCGGGCATCTCGTCGCCGGCCTCCGTGAATGGTTTGACCTTCGTCGGCTGGCAGCAGCCGATCGGCTGCGGCGGCTGCGCCATCTTCCCGGATGACGTCATTGTTGTGGACGACGACGGTGCGGTGGTGATCCCGCAGAATCTGGTCGAGTTCGCGGCGCATGAGGGCGCCGAGCACGAACTCTACGAGAGCTGGGTGGTGAGCGAAGTCGAGCACGGCGCCAAACTGCCGGGTCTTTATCCGCCCAACGAAGAGGCCAAGGCGCGCTACGCGGCGTGGCGCAAGCAGCGCGACTGAGGCAGGTACCGGGGGGTCATGTACTTCATCGTCTCCAAGATACTGTTCTTTTTCACACTGCCGTCCAATTTGTTGATCCTCCTGGCCATTGCCGGAACGGTGATGTTGTTCACCAAACGCGTCCGGGCGGGTCGCGTGCTGTTGGTTATGAGCATGCTGTGCATTGTGGTTTTTGGCCTATCCCCGCTGAGCAAGGTCCTCTTTCACGTGCTGGAAAGCCGCTTTCCGCCCTGGAATGCGAGCGGTCCTGCGCCGACCGGTTTCATCATTCTCGGCGGGGCCATCGATCCGGACATATCCGCGGCTCGTAACGAGGTCACGCTCACCGACGCGGCCGAGCGGCTCACCATCATGGCCGAACTGGCGCGACGATATCCGAATGCGCGCATCGTCTACACCGGAGGCAACGGATCGCTGTTTGGTGGCCCGGTTGAGGCGACCTATGCGACGCGATTGCTGACAAGCTTTGGAATCCCGCCCCAGCGGATCGAGATCGAAGCGCGCTCCCGCAACACGCTGGAGAACGCGATCTACACAAAGGCGATGGTCGCGCCGAAATCGGATGAGCGCTGGGTGATGATTACCTCTGCGTTCCATATGGCGCGGGCGATGGCGGCATTCCGTGGGGTCGGCTTTGAGGTCGAAGCATTTCCCGTGGACTGGCAGACCGGCGACGGTCACGATCTTCTTTGGCCATTCCGCTCGTTCGTCCGCGGTCTTGAACTCGTCAACACGGTGGCGCGCGAGTTTCTCGGCTTGCTCTCATATCGTGTGAGTGGGCGGTCGCATGAGCTGTTCCCAGCGCCACGGTGAGACCCGACGCATTTCCTGATGACGATCCTGCCCTCGCTGGGCTACAACCCCAGCCCAAAATCGGGAGGTTGTGATGGCGCAGACGATCACGGTGCACGCGGACGATCTGGTCAAGGCTGCTGAGAGCGAGGTTGAGACGCTAGACGTAGCCGACGCGATCAAGCTGCACGGCCGTGACGACGTCGTATTCGTTGATCTGCGCGACATCCGCGAGCTCGGCCGCGACGGCCGCATGCCCGGCGCGTTTCACTGTCCGCGCGGCATGCTGGAGTTCTGGATCGATCCGCAGAGCAAATATCACAAGGCGGAATTCGCGCAGGACAAGCGCTTCATCTTCTTCTGCGCCGCCGGTGCGCGCTCCGCGCTGTCCACCCAGACCGCGCAACGCATGGGGCTGCGCCCGGTCGCTCATATCCGCGGCGGCTTCGGCGCTTGGAAAACGGCCGGTGGCCCGGTCGAGATGGATAGTAAAGCGAAATCCTGAGTATTTGTTGAACAACGGTGCGCCATGAAACTGATCCTGGGCAACAAGAACTATTCGTCGTGGTCGTGGCGGCCGTGGATCGCCATGAAGGTTGCGGGCCTCGCGTTCGATGAGGAAGTGATCTCGCTCAACGCACCGGACTTCAAGCAGCGGCTGCTGCAGGTGTCGGGCACCGGTAAGGTCCCCACCTTGATCGATGGCGATATCCATGTGTGGGAATCGCTGGCGATCCTTGAATACGTGGCTGAGAAATTTCCGGACGCGAAGCTCTGGCCCGCCGACCGTGCCGCGCGGGCACACGCGCGCGCCATCGCCAACGAAATGCACGCGGCGTTTCTGCCGTTGCGGCGCAAGTGCCCGATGAACCTGTGGCGCCCGGTGAAGAAGCTCGCGCTCGACGATGAGACGCTCGCCAACGTGCGCCGTATCGATGCGATGTGGACCGACTGCCGCGCACGGTTCAGCGCCGGCGGCCCGTTTCTGTTCGGTCACTTCACCGTAGCTGATGCGATGTACGTACCGGTGGTGTCGCGCTTCCACACCTATGCGGTAGAGGTCGGTCCGGCGTCGCGCGCTTACATGCAAACCATCATGGCCCTGCCAGCCTGGACCGAGTGGCGCAGCGCTGCGCTCAAGGAGCCCTGGGAGCTCCCGGAGGATGAACCGGATTGGCCCGTGGTGATGCGGGAAGAGGTGTAGCAACTACAACATCTTCTCCAATTCGACCAGGAATGGGCGCTGGTAGGCGATGAGCTTCTCGCGCGCGGTCGCGAGATCAAACCAGGCCGCGCGATCGACCTCAGGAAATTGCCGGCGGCGGCCGGAACGCGGCGGCCACTCGATCTCGAAGGTGTTGCTGATCAGTTTTGCAGCATCGACATCGCCGCGGCAGGCGAAGGCATGGACGATCTTGCCACTGCTCTGCCGCACCGGTGCGAGTGGGACAAAGGGACCATCGGCCACAAACCCGGTCTCTTCGGTGAACTCGCGCTGTGCCGTAGCGAGCAGATCGGCGCCTGGCTCGACCAGCCCTTTGGGGATGGTCCACGCACCCTCGTCCTTGCGCGCCCAGAACGGACCGCCCGGATGCGCGAGCAGAACCTCAAGCGCACCGTTCGTCTCGCGATAGACCAGGATGCCGGCGCTGATCTCTGCCTTGCGCGCCATTCAGGTCACGGGCGGCGGCGCAATCGCCTCGATGTCGGTCACCACGTCGATCACCACGGGGCGACGTTGCACAGTGAGCGCCTTTGCCAGCGCCGGCGCGAACTCGCTCGCATGCTCCACGCGCAACCCAACGGCGCCCATCTCCTCGGCAATGCGGGCGAAGTTGACCTTGCGGTAGGTCCACAGCTCGCGCGCCTGCTCGGTTTGCTGGCCCCCATAAGCGCGATCAAAGCCGCGCTTGGATTGGTTGCCGCCGCCGTTGTTGTTGACGACGGTGATTGATCCGATGCCCCAGCGCGCCGCGGTCTCGATCTCGGCGATGTGGTACCAGAACCCCGCATCCCCGGTGAACACAACAACGGGCCGCTCGGGACTGGCGCACTTGGCGCCGATGCCGGCCGGAAACGCCCAGCCGAGATGACCGGCGCTGCGCATGTAGCTCTGCTTGGGGCTCGTGAGATCGAACATGCCGCCCATCCACATGCCGGCATGCCCCGTATCGACCACCACGATGGCATTGTCAGGCATGTGCCGCGTGAGCTCATGGCACATGCGCTCGGGCCGGATCGGCACCGCGTCCGATGTGAGCATCGGCGCATAGCTCTTGGCCCACGCCGCGCACAGCGCCTGGGCCTCGGCGACCCAGCCTTTGCGCTTGCCCGCGGTTGAGCGATCGGCCTGCGCCAGCAATGCGGCAAGCACGAGCTTGGCGTCGCCCAGCACGGCAACTTGCAGCGGATAATTGCGCCCCAGCGCTTCGGGGTTGATGTCGATCTGGATCGCCGGTGTGCCGATTTTGGGCACCGCCCAGAAATGCGTCGTCATTCCCCCGGTCTCGGTGCCGATGAAGCAGACGAGGTCGGCGCGATTGACCACGCGGTTGGCGCTCTCGCGCGAATAGGTCCCGACCACCCCGACGCTGAGCGGGTGCGTGCCGGGGATGGAATCCTTGCCGTTGAGCGACGTCGCGACCGGGATCTGCAAGGCCTCCGCAAGCGCCGCGAGTTCGGGTCCAGCGCCGGATGCGCGGACGCCGCCGCCGGTGATGATGACAGGGCGCTCAGCCTCCTGCAGCAGCTTGAGAGCGGTTGCGATGCTTGCCGGATCGGGCGGCGGACGAAAAGGCGGCACGCGCGCGAAACCTGGCTCGACCAGCGGCTCGATCTCGGCTTCATCGGCATCGATCTGCCCTTCGTTGCCACGAAACTGCAGGTGCACCGGGCCCGGCGTGCCGCTCACCGCCACCCGGAACGCTTGCCGCACCATGTCGGGAAAGCGTGCCACGTCGTCGACCGTCGCGTTGAACTTTGTGACCGGCTCGAACGCCGGCACATCGTCGACCTCCTGATAGACCTTGCGGAACTTGGTCGCCGGCTCGCGCCCGCCGGTGAAGGCGATCACCGGCGAGTGGGCGAGGTGCGCATCGCGCAGGCCTGCCGCAAGATTGAGCGCGCCGATCACCTGGGCCATGCAGATGCCAGGCTTGCCCGAGGCGCGCGCGTAGCCGTCGGCCATGTATGCGGCGGCCTTTTCCCCGTGGGCATGGATCCGCGCGATTTTCGTCCGGCGCTCCATCTCCGCCAGTGTGCGGCGCAACACGGCCGGGACCATGAATACGTGGGTGACGCCGTAGGCGTCGAGCATATCGGCAAGGCACTGCGCCCCGGTCATGCGGCGGTTGTGTCCGTACATTCTGCAAGGATAGCAACCAAGCGAAGCGGGCGGGAAGGTCCGTTAACCAAAGATCCGGTCTGCACCGGGTCTGGTACGCCAGCCGACCGTGAAGGTGCGGCACTTTTCCGCGTTTGGGCACCCCAAAAATTTCCAAAAAACGCGGAGGTTCTGTATAACGCCCGCTGCCGACGGGCTTCCCCGTTCGATCCGCCGGCGGGGGCCGCATAACAGTTCGGATTGTTCCAAGGAGAGACTTTGCCATGCGCGCTCGCTTGCTCGCGATCGTTTCCGCATTCTTGTGCGTTGCGTCTGCCGCGTGGGGGGCCGATCGGCCGGACGTGAAAGGCCTCTATCTGCTCGCCGACTATCCGGCGGTCTCGGTTCAGCCCGGCACCACGGCGAACATTCCGATCAAGCTGCAGAACTACGGGGTCGCGCCCGAGCGCCTGCAGCTGTCGGTGACCGGCGTGCCCACCGGCTGGACTGCGACCCTGCTCGGCGGTGGCCAGCCCGTCGCTGCCGCGATGCCGGCGACCGACGGCGGGGTGAGCCTGGAGCTGCGCCTCGACGTTCCCTCCAATGCCGGGTCCGGCACGCAGACGCTCAGCGTTGAGGCGAAAGGCGAGGGGCACACCGTGACCCTGCCGATCGCCGTGACGCTTGCCCAGCAGCTGCCGGCCAAGCTCAAGGTCGACACCGCGCTGCCGGCGCTGCGCGGCACCTCCAAGTCGAGCTTCGAATATCAGCTCACCATCAAGAACGACTCCGGCCGCAACCTCACGGTCAGCTTCGCCGCGCAAGCGCCGAAGAACTTCGAGACGTCGTTCACCGAGGCCTATGGCAGTCAGGAACTGTCCTCCGTCGCGATTGAGGCCGGCAAGTCGAAGGACGTCAAGCTGAAGGTGCGGCCGCCCTCGACGGTCGACGCCGGCACTTATCCGGTCTCGGTCACGGTTTCGGCCGAGGGCGCCACTGCCAAAACAGACGTCTCGCTCGAAATCATCGGCCAGCCGCGCCTGACCATCTCCGGCCGTGACGGACTGCTCAGCATGCGCGCCGAAGCCGGCCAGCAGGCGACGTTCCCGGTAATCATCAGCAACAGCGGCAGTGCGCCCGCGGATGACGTCGAGCTCTCAGGCAGCGCCCCGAGCGGCTGGAAGGTCGAGTTCAATCCGAAGACGATCGCCAAGATCGAGGCCGGCAAGGACGCCGAAGCTCAGGCCCTGATCACGCCGACCGAGAAATCGCTGGCGGGCGACTATCAAACAACCTTGCGCGCGTCCTCGCGTGGCGAGACGGCCTCCTCGCAGGTACGGGTGCAGGTGGTGACCTCGACCGTCTGGGGCATCGCCGGTGTCGGCATCATCGCAGCCGCGCTGCTGATCATGGTGGGCGCTGTGGTGAGGTTCGGACGCCGATGACCGACAACGTCATCACGGCGCACGGCCTGACCAAGCGCTACCGGCGCGCCACCGTTGTTGACGACATTAATTTCGATGTCGCCAAAGGCGAGATCTTCGGCTTGCTCGGCCCCAACGGGGCCGGCAAGACCACCACCATCCTGATGCTGCTCGGCCTCACCGAGGTCACGAGCGGCGAGGTGCGGGTGCTCGGGCACAATCCCGTGCGCGAGCCGCTCGCCGTCAAGCGGCGCGTCGGTTACCTCCCGGACTCGGTCGGGTTCTACGATTACCTGACCGCGGCCGAGAACCTCGCCTACACGGCGCGGCTGATGGGCTTTCCGGCCGCTGAGCGCGAGCGCCGGATCATGAGTGCGCTCGAGCGCGTGAAGCTCGCCGACGTTGCCAACAAACGCGTGCGCACGTTCTCGCGCGGCATGCGCCAACGGCTTGGGCTTGCCGAGATCGTCATGAAGGGCGCGGAGATTGCCATCCTGGACGAGCCGACGTCCGGCCTCGATCCGCAGGCCACGGTCGATTTCCTCGGCCTGATCGAACAGCTCAAGCACGAAGGCGTCACCGTGCTCCTGTCCTCGCACCTGCTCGATCAGGTGCAGCGGGTGTGTGATCGCGTCGCCCTGTTTCAGGCCGGGCGCATCGTGTTGCTGGGCAGCGTGCCGCAACTCGCGAAGGAAGTGCTCGGCGCCGGGTTCATCGTCGAGGTGGACGCGGTCGCTCCGCCGGGCGCTGATCTCGAAGCCCGGCTGCTCGCCGTTCCGGGCGTCACCGCCGTTCAGCGCAGCGGCGACCGCTATCGCCTGAACGCGACGCGCGACGTGCGCCCCGATGCGGCCCGCGCCGTGGTGGCGGCCGACGGTGCGCTCTCGCGCCTCTCCGTCGATGCGCCAAGCCTCGAGGCGATCTACACGCGCTACTTCCAGCGCAAGGACCAGAGCGAGGGAGTGCGCGATGCGGCGTGAGGGTTCCGCCTTCCAGGGCCTCGGCACCGTGGTGCTGAAGGAGCTCTCGGATCAGATGTCCAGCATCCGCATCTTCGTGTTGGAATTGCTGGTGGTCGCGCTAGCGGTGGTGTCGGTCGCACTGGCGATCCGCCAACTCGGTCTTACGACGGCGGAGGATCCGTTCCTGTTGCTGCGGCTGTTCACCGTGGACAACCCGCCGCTCCCCTCCTTCGCGGGCATGCTAGGCTTTCTCATTCCGCTGGTCGCGATCGGGCTCGGCTTTGATGCGATCAGCAGTGAGCACAATCGGCGCACGCTCTCGCGTGTCCTGGCACAGCCGATCTATCGCGATGCGCTGCTGATGGGCAAGTTCCTCGCCGGCATGGCGACGCTCGGCATCATGTTGCTCGCCATGTGGCTGCTGGTCGTCGGCGCCGGGTTGTTCATGCTCGGCGTGCCGCCTAACGGCGACGAGATTCTTCGCTCGCTTGTCTTCTTGTTGATCGCGCTCTGCTACTGCGGCGTGTGGCTCGCCTTTGCCATGTTGTTGTCGATCGTGTTCCGCTCGGCGGCAACGGCGGCGTTGATCGCGCTCGGGGTGTGGCTGTTCTTCGTGTTCATCTGGCCAAGCCTTGCGTCCGTGCTGGCGCAGGTGATCTCCCCGCCGGATGTTCGGTATGTGCTGCTGGGTTTGCCGACGCCGGGCACGATCGAGATGCAGCAGACACTGGCGCGCTTCTCACCCAACCAGCTCTTCGCCGAGGCGGTGCTGGCGATCCTTTCGCCCTCGACCCGCGCGCTTGGCCCGATCTATCTCGAGCAACTGCAAGGCGCCGTGATGGGCACGGCACTGCCGCTACAGCAGAGCCTGCTGATCGCCTGGCCGCAAATCGTCGGCCTCATAGCTTCGACGATCGTGTTGTTCGTCGCCGGCTATGTGGTGTTCCAGCGCCAGGAAGTGCGGGCATAGAACATCCCTCGTCCTGAGGAGCCTGATCCCGCTAGGGATCAGGCGTCTCGAAGGACGGCCCCAACGCAAAGCCTCCCCTGTCGCCATCCTTCGAGACGCACGCGGGCAGAGCCCGCGTGCTCCTCAGGATGAGGTCCCAGGAAAGTTCCGCGTCAGACCGGAAGCACCGCGATGATCTTGCGCGAGTGCGGGTCGATGATGATGATCTCTTCCTGCACGACGAAGTACTCGTAGCTTCGCCAGCCGGGATTGATCTCGACCAGCGCCGGCGGGAGCGGCGCGAAGCGCACGTTCTGCGGAACGACGGTGCCGACGTTGAGCGCGAAGTTCACGTTGTTGACGCGCGGAACGTTCGAGCCGCTGAGCACGGTCTCGCGAATGCGCGTCTTCTGCTCGGTGTTGAGCGTGACGTTGGAACCGGCTTCACCGCCCACAGCGCCAGTCGTCGCGGTCGACGTGCCGGTCTGGCCGGCGGCGCCAGCCGTGCCGGCTGTCCCTGACGTTCCGGCCGTGCCGGCTTGTCCGGTCGTCGTGCCCGACTGTCCAGCCGTGCCGGCGCGTCCAGCTTGGCCGGTTTGCGTTCCCTGGCTGCTCTGATTGTTCGGCGTGTTTTGCTGCGCTGCGTTCTGCCCGGCGCGCGAACCGCCTTGCTGCGTCTGCGTGCTCTGGTTTTTGTCGCGATCATTGGCTCCCATTCCACGATCGCGATCCGCCTGCGAACTCTGCGAGCGCTCTCCGGACTTCGATTCCGCACCTGACGGATTGCTCGACGACTGGGCCGACTGGCTTGATTTGTCATTCGCCGTGCCCTTGCCGGTGGCGCGCTGGTCGCTCGCCCGATCCATTTGCGACGCGGCCCCGGCATTGCCAGGCTCGGCGCTGCCGCCGCGGCCCATGCTGCCGCTGCTGGCGCCGCCTTGGCTCATGCCTGATGCGCCGGCCCCGGACTCCGGTTTGGAACCCTGACCACCTGGGCCTTGTGCGGATGCCACAGCTGCGCCCAATACCAGGCACGCCGCGGCAGCCGTTGAAACCAACAATTTGCTCCTCATTGGAAAGCTCTCTCCTCGTCAGCCCCACGGCACCGGTTTCTCCGGTGCCGGGACAACGAGCTTTGCCAATGCTGGTTCCGCACGACCCCGCACGTTTGGTTGCGCGCGCGACCTAATAGTTCAGGTCGCGTGATGTGGTCCTTCCGCGGTTCCATCCGCCTTGGCCGATAACGAAGGGATGGAGAGGTGGTTCCGGGATGCGCCCGGCGGTTGAAGTTGCGCCGCAGTCTCGGTAGGACCGATTATTGAGGTACAAGGCAGCAGCGGGGGAACTTCTTGCCAACCATCAGGTCACTCATCGATCGCTCGAGCGCCGAGTTCCGCGCCAACGCCGGATCCATGGCGGCGCTGGTTGACGAGTTGCACAAGCGCCGGGCGGAGGCCGCGCTGGGCGGACCGGCGCGGGCGCGCGAGCGGCATGCCGCGCGGGGGAAGTTGCTGCCGCGCGATCGCGTCATGACCTTGCTCGACCCCGGCGCGCCGTTTCTGGAGCTCTCGCCGCTGGCCGCAAATGGCCTTTATGACGACGCCATCCATGGCGCCGGCATGATCACGGGGATCGGCCGCGTCGAGGGACGCGAGTGCATGGTCGTGTGCAACGACTCGACCATCAAGGGCGGCACCTATTTTCCCATGACAGTGAAGAAACACTTGCGCGCTCAGGAAATCGCGCGCGAGAACCGGCTGCCGTGCATCTATCTGGTCGATTCCGGGGGCGCCAACCTGCCGCATCAAACCGAGGTGTTTCCCGACCGCGAGCACTTCGGCCGCATCTTCTACAATCAGGCGACGCTCTCGGCGGCGGGGATTCCGCAGGTCGCCGTGGTGATGGGCTCATGCACGGCCGGCGGCGCCTACGTGCCGGCGATGTCGGACGAGACCATCATCGTGCGCAACCAGGGAACGATCTTTCTCGGCGGCCCGCCGCTGGTGCGCGCTGCAACCGGGGAGGAGGTCACGGCCGAGGAACTGGGCGGTGCCGACGTGCACGCACGCCGGTCGGGTGTTGCCGATTACTACGCCGCCGATGACCAGCATGCGCTGGCGCTCTGCCGCCGCATCATTGGTAACCTCAACGCGTCGAAGCGGGTCGACATTCCGCTGCGTGCGCCGCGCGAGCCCGCCTATGATCCGGCCGAGCTCGACGGAATCGTGCCGTTCGATCTCAAGAAACAATACGATCCGCGCGAGGTGATCGCGCGGCTGGTCGACGCCTCCGAGTTCGATGAGTTCAAGGCGCTCTACGGCACCACATTGGTCTGTGGCTTTGCGCACCTCTACGGGATGCCGATCGGCATCCTGGCCAACAACGGGATCCTGTTCTCGGAGTCCGCCCTGAAGGCGACGCACTTCATCGAGCTGTGCTGCCAGCGCCGCGTGCCGCTCCTGTTCCTGCAAAACATCGTCGGCTTCATGGTTGGCCGCGAATACGAGGCGCGCGGGATTGCCAAGGACGGAGCCAAGATGGTGACCGCGGTAGCCTGTGCGCAGGTTCCCAAGATCACGGTCATCATCGGCGGCTCCTACGGGGCCGGCAATTACGGCATGTGCGGCCGCGCCTATGGACCGCGCTTCCTGTTCATGTGGCCCAATGCCAGCATCTCGGTGATGGGCGGCGAGCAGGCGGCGAGCGTGCTGGCGATCGTCAAGCGCGAGGGTATCGAAGCTGCCGGCGGCACATGGAGCGAGGTCGAGGAGGAGGAATTCAAGCAACCGATCCGCGAGCAGTACGAGGCCGAGGGCAACCCGTACTATGCGACCGCCCGGCTGTGGGACGACGGCATCATCGCGCCGCAGGAGACCCGCCGCGTGCTGGGCCTGGCGTTTTCCGCCGCCCTCAATGCGCCGATCCCGGAGACCCGGTGGGGTGTGTTCCGGATGTAAGCAAAATCGGTTTTCCGCTTAGATGACGTTTCCGCCATAGGTGACGTATTTTTACATGCGCGATCGGGTCGTTGCGGAGCCGAAGCTGGGGGCCGCAGGACCCTCGGCGCCGCCGACCTGGGGAAATGGCGCTCCACGCTTAGATGACATCGCGGCGCGTGGACGATGCGCCGCCCGCACGGCACGTCGTCCATACATGACGTCGTTTGCCAAAGGTGACGACGGGTCGCCGGCGGTCGCGCGACAGATGACGCCGGTGCCATACATGACCTTGCCGCGCATACATGAGGCGCGTGTCGGCGTGGTTAGACACATAGATGACATTCTTACACATAGATGACGTGCTTGCGCATAGAAGGCGCCGAAGGCGATCCGGACGTCGGAACAGAGCGAGTGCGCTTTTTCTGATTCACAATATCAAATAGCCCGGCAAACCGAGGCTCGCCTGAATTTATCTCATCGGTTTTGCAAACCGGTTGTCAAACGCTTTTGCGCCGACGCTGGATCGATTTCGTCAATGGGTCAGCCAGCGTCATCCTGGCGCGACGCGCCGTTGCGTCCGAGAGAAAGCGAAAAGGCATTCACGCCAGCTGCGTGCAGGTTCCGCCCGAGGCTTGTTGTAACGTCTATGTCTACGATCGAAATTCAGAACGCTTAGATTCATGACTTTTAGCTCAAAGCGTGACAGAATGATGGGGCAGGCGTGGAGGAGCAACATGTCGAGTGCCGCGATACTATTTCTAGTGCTATCAATTGCTATTGGCATGGTTTTTGGCTTGAGCACGTACGCCATCGCCGCTGGAGTTCTCATGCTTATTTTAGTGGCCATCGTGCATTACACTGGCATCTTGCCTGAGTAATAAACTGGCTGAATGGTAAGCGTCGATCGGGAGTGGTTCTCCAAGTGAGGCTGCTCGGATTTTTAGGCAGGCGGCCAATTCAATAGACTGAAACGAGTTTTCGTCCCTCGATTTTCGCGCCGAGCAACATGAAGGCTGTTGCGAGCGTGATGACCGCGTCCCGGATCAGGCAAAGAACAAGTCCAAAGGCCGAAGTGTTGGACTTACCCTTGCACTTCGGACCGCTACGCAACACTTACTCGTCTAAAAAACCGGTCGCAAACTCACTTGGTGGTGTTGTTGCTATGACAAGGCTTAGTACCGCATAGCCCATCTGCTGTGTGAGTTATCCACTCGCCTAATAGTTTGCTTCGCCGCGGCGGATCGATGTGAACTCCGGCTGACGCAGTCAGATATTGGCGGTGCCATGGGTCTTTCGACTGGGCGGGACGCGATAAATGTGGTAACCGTCCTTATTCGACGGTGCGTGGGATATGCCAAGTCTTTCGGTAGGATTCCATCGGCAGGATTTCATAAAACAAGTCTTGCGCCAGTCGTCGTGTGATGGACCAGACCACAGTCCTCTTGTCGGAGGTCAGTGCCAATGAGTCCCTTCATCATCACCCTGCTTGTACTCCTGGGCGTCGGGCTGCTGCTCGCGCTCTGGCTCATGGGCATCTACAACGGGCTTGTGGTCGCCAGGAATCGCTTCGAGAACGCCTTCGCCCAGATCGACGTGCAGCTCAAACGCCGCTACGACCTGATTCCGAACCTGATCGAAGCCGTCAAGGGCTACATGGGCCACGAGAGGGAGACGCTCGACGCCGTCACCAAGGCCCGCAACAGAGCGATGGCGGCCGAGCAGAAAGTCTCCCCCAACCCAAGCGACCCGGCGGCCATGAGGGAGCTTAACCAGGCCGAGGCCCAGTTGGGCGGCACCCTGGGCCGGCTCTTTGCCCTGTCCGAGGCGTACCCGG
>JAFAXD010000559.1 GCA_019241285.1 Xanthobacteraceae bacterium
GCGTGGAAATCATGAATATCAAACTTGCCGAAACGCAGCGGCATGCGGGCGTCGAACGTGGAGTTGAGCTTGACCTTGCCGGAGTCGAGTCCCATCGCGAGGGTAATCGCCTTGAAGGTCGATCCCATCTCGTAGGTGCCCTTGGTCAAGCGGTTGATCCGCGTCAGATCGACCGCGTCGTGCGGATTGTTCGGGTCGTAGTCCGGCACCGAGACCATGGCGATGACTTCGCCGGTACGCACGTCCATCACGATACCAGCCGCTGCCTGTGCCTTGAACTTGTCGCGCGCCCAGATGAGCTCGTCGCGCACGGCATGCTGCACGCGCAGATCGAGTGACAGCTCGATCGGCGCCTGATTGCGGTCGGATGCAAACCCGGCGCGATGCAGATCAGCAAGGCCGTTGCTATCGAGCCATTTCTCGATCCCCGCGCTTCCTTGGTTGTCGATGTTGACGTAGCCGAGAACGTGGGAAACCTCGGCCGCCTTCGGATAGGTGCGCTTGGTCTCGTTGAGGAAGCCGACCCCGGGGACACCGAGCTTGTACACCTCACGTTGCTGTTTGGCGGAGATGTCGCGCTTGAGCCAAACAAACCCGCGTTTGGAGGCAAGGCGCTCGCGATAATCCGTGCTGGCTAGATCGGGCATGACCGCGACCAGCAATTCACTGGCTTCGTCCGCATCGATGATGCGTCGCGGCTCCGCGAACAGCGACGGCGTCAACACGTCGGTCGCCAGTACGTTGCCGTTGCGGTCGAGAATGTCAGGCCGCGCGGTGGCGACCGCATCGCTGTTGACGGCACGGCGCGCCACATGGCTTTCCGGCGCAATGCCGTAGAGGAGGAGCCGCGCCGCGATGATCAGATAGACGAGCGAGAAGGCGAGGATCGCCAGTCCGAGCCGCGCTCTCGCTTTCTTGTCGCGGTCGACGTTGTGGCCGTAGAGCAGCGCCTGGGTGAAACGCCGGCGCCACGGCTCAGCCGGGGCACGAGGCGGCTGGTCGGCCTGCGTGGTCGCCGTACCGGTGGTCGCGGCGTTCACTGCGCCGACCCCACGCGACTGAAGAGGAGCGAGTCATTCTTGTTGCTCTCGATCAACGCAGCGATCGGATCGGGCTCGGCTTCGGCCGGCGTCGCCGGTCGTGGCCGTTCGGGCAAGTGATCGAGATTGTCGACTTGCGTCGCCTCGACCGGCTTCAGTGCGAGATGCCGCTCCGTCAAAGCCTGAATGCGCGCCGGCGTGTTCAGGGTTTCCCACTGGGCACGCAGATTGGCCACGGCATCGCGCTCGCGCTTGATCTCACCGCGCAGTCGCGCGACCCGCTCCGCCCGCAACGTCGAGTCGAACTTGACCTTATAGACATAGGCCGCGGAAGCGACCAACGCGGCGATCACCAGGAGGTGCACTATTCGCATCATGACCGCACCTCCAGAATGTCGGCGAGCGTCGGCACCGGCGCGAGCGCAGGCAGATCATCGCGTGGCGGCACGCCGGTCCGTTCACCGGCGCGCAGCTTGGCGGAGCGCGCACGCGGGTTCGTGGCGACTTCGGCGGCGTCCGGAATCACTGGCCGACGGGTCAGGATCTTGAACGATGCCGCAATCGGTATCGTGGGCGGACCATGCCGCGAGCCCGCCCGGGCAGAGCCGCGCGAGGCGAGGAATGTCTTCACGATGCGGTCTTCCAGCGAGTGAAACGCGACGACGACGAGCCGACCGCCGACGTTGAGCACCCGCTCAGCTGCGATCAGGGCGCGTTGCAGTTCACCGAGCTCGTCGTTCACGAGCAGACGCAGCGCCTGGAACGTGCGGGTCGCCGGATGAATATCGGCAGGTTTGCTGTGCACGACGCGCGCGACGATCTCGGCAAGTTGCGCTGTGGTCGCAATGGGCGCCCGGCCGCGCGCCGCCACGATCGCCCGAGCGACGGCGCGGGCCCGGTGTTCCTCACCAAGCGTTGCGATCACGAAGGCGAGGTCGCGTTCGGACGCACGGGCGACCACATCGGCCGCACTTGGACCAGCGCGATCCATGCGCATGTCGAGCGGCCCTTCCGCCCTGAAGGAGAAGCCGCGCTCTGGTGTGTCGAGCTGCATTGATGAGACACCCAGGTCGAGCACAACCCCATCCACCTCGTGGCCGGCCGCTATGTCGCCGAGCGCGGAGAACCTGTCCTCCACCAGACTGAGCCGGCCACCGACTTCTTCAACAAGGTCGGCGCCGCGCGCGATCGCATCCTGATCGCGGTCGATACCAATGACGCGGCAGTTCGCGGCTTGCAGGATGGCGCGCGTGTAACCGCCCGCCCCGAAGGTCGCGTCGATGATCAGGCTGCCGTCGCGTGGTTGGAGGAATTCCACCACTTGGGAGGCCAGCACGGGAATGTGACGAGCCGGTCCGCCTGCGGCGCCAGGTTGCCCGGCGCCGCGGCCCGCCATCATTCCCGTGCTCCTGGGGGATGTGGCCCCGCCTCCCGGGAACGCCGCGCCGCGCGCAAAGTCGCGGTGGCCTGCGCAAGGTGCGCGCGAAAACGCTGCGGTTCCCAGATCTGAAACTTGTGCCCAAGGCCCACGAAGGTCGCGGCGTCGGTGATGTCGGCATGCGCCTTTAGGTCGTCCGTCAGGGTGACCCGCCCCTCGCCGTCGAGCTTGAGGGTCTGGCTCGTCCCATAGAGCGCAACCAGAAATTCTTCGCGTTCGTCGGAATAAGGCGGATAGCGCGAAATCAGGCTTTCGATGTCCGCCATGAGCGCGTTGCCGCCGGCGTCGATCGCCGGCTGGTCGAGCGTTGGGTAGCAGTAAAGCCCCTCGAACCCGTCGCGCACGAGCACCCCCCGGAAAGGGGCCGGAATCGAGACCCGCCCCTTCGCATCGAGCCGCAGCGTGTAGTTCGACACGAAGCGGTCCATACGCACTCCACGCTCGGATACGCGCCCTCAGGAAAGGCCTCCGCGCTGGCCCACGGGCCGCGGCAACGCTGGCAACTGTATATGGGCTAATATGGGATAACATGGGATGCTATGGGCGTCAATGGGACCGCGCGGCCCCGACTCAAAGTTAACTTGCGGCCGATCAAGGAATTAGCCTTGCGCGGCCTTAAGGAAGCGTTGAAACCGGTATGAGTTTGCGCCGCCAAGGTGGGCTATGCGCATTGCAGTTTTGTCGGACATCCACGGAAACCGGGAAGCCCTCACCGCCTGCCTCGAGCATGCCGGGGCGGCCGGCGCCGATCGCTTTGTGTTCCTCGGCGACTACGTCGGCTACGGCGCCGATCCAGGCTTTGTGGTCGACTCGGTCGCAGCCCACACCGAACGCGGCGCCATCGCTATTCGCGGCAACCACGACGAGGCGATCGAGGTCGGCACCAATCGAATGAACGATTCGGCGGCGCTCGCGATCACGTGGACGCGTGCGCAGCTCAATCCGAACCAGCGGGCGTTTCTGAGCAGCCTTCCGCTGACCGCCAAGGAGGCGGACCGGCTTTACGTGCACGCCAATGTCAACGCGCCAGCGGCGTGGGGCTATGTCACCGATCTGTACAGTGCCTCACGCAGCCTGATCGCGATGGACGCGCATATTGCGTTCTGCGGCCACATCCATGTGCCGGCGCTCTATCACATGTCAGCCACGGGCAAGATCGCGAGCTTTGAGCCGGTCGGCGGCGTCGAGATCCCGCTCTCGCGTCACCGCCGTTGGCTCGCCGTGCTCGGCGCCGTCGGACAACCGCGCGACGGCAATCCGGCCGCCTGTTACGCGATCCTCGATACCGACCGAAGCTCCATCACCTATGTGCGCGTCCCGTACGATCTCGACACAGCCGCCCGCAAGATCCGCGCCGCCGGATTGCCACCTCGGCTCGCCGACCGGCTCTACGAGGGACGCTGATGGCGATGATCGCCGAGGACGCACAGGCCGCGCCGACGCCGGTCAAGGACGTGCGGCATCTGGCGGTCGGCGACGTCGTCGACGGATTTCGACTTGAGGCCCAGATGCCAGCCGGCGGGATGGCGGGTTTCTGGCGCGTGAGCCGCCCGGATGTCGCCGTGCCGCTGATCATGAAGATCCCGCTGCTGCGCGCCGGCGAGGATCCGATCACCATCGTCGGCTACGAGATGGAGCACATGATCCTGCCGCGGCTCAGCGGCGCTCATGTGCCGCGCTTCATCGCCGCCGGCCCGTTCGAGCAACCCTACATCGTAATGGAGCTCATCGAGGGACGATCGGTGCGCGAGTTGTTGGCCGAGACGCCGCTTGCGCCCGATCGCGTCGCCGCAATCGGCGCCCAGATCGCCTTCGCGTTGCACGACATCCATCGCCAGCACGTACTCCATCTCGATCTCAAACCGAGCAACGTGTTCCTGCGCCCGAACGGCGAGGCGGTGCTGATCGACTATGGCCTGGCGCACCATGAATTGTTGCCCGATCTCGTGGCCGAGGAAATCGACGGGCCAGTCGGCACCGGACCTTACGTCGCGCCGGAGCAGGTGCTGCGCGACCGCACTGACCCGCGCAGCGATATCTTTGCGCTCGGCGTGATCATGTATTTCCTCGCGACTGGCGAGCGGCCGTTCGGCGAACCGCAGCGCGCCGCCGAATGGCGCCGCCGTTTGTGGCGCGATCCATTTCCACCGCGCAGCTGGAACCCGCAGGTCCCACCCTGGTTGCAGGAGATCATCCTGCGCTGCCTCGAGGTTGATCCCGAGCGCCGGTACGCCACCGCCGCCCAGCTTGCATTCGACCTTCAGCACCCGAGCGAGGTCGCGCTCACCCGCCGCGCCGAAAGGCTGCACCGCGACAGCTTCCTCACCGTATTGCTGCGCCGGTTGCGCGCGAGCCGCGCGGCGGCACCACTGCGCCGCAAGAGCGTCTCCGGCATGCTGGCGGGTGCGCCGATCGTGGTTGCAGCCGTCGACCTCGATACGGATGCAGCGCCACTCGCCAATGCGCTGCGCGACGCCGTGCGGCGCGTCCTGGTGACCGATCCCTCTGCGCGACTTGCCTGCGTGCATGTGCTCAAGACCGCGCGCCTCACGATCGATACGTGGGAGGACGCACAGGGGCGCAATCTACATCTACAGCGCATGATCGAGCTGAAGCACTGGGCCCGCGCGCTACCCATCGATCCGACACGGATCACCTACCATGTGCTCGAAGGCAGCGACCCCGGTGCCGCGCTCGTCGAATACGCTCGCAACAACCAAATCGATCATCTCCTGCTAGGCGCGCGCGGGGAAACGCCGCTGCGCCGCTATCTTGGCAGCACGTCGACCCACGTGGTCGCTCAGGCGCCATGCACGGTCACTATCGTGAGGGCGCATCGCATGGCGGCGACTGCGGAAACTGATCCGGTGCACGCATCAACTTGATGCGAGCGCTTCGATGTGCAGCCGCGGCTTTTGCTCCTGGACCAAGGCGTCGGCCAAGGCCGGCAACAGTGACGCAAGGTCCTCGTGCAGTCGCCATGGCGGATTGATGATCAGCAAACCCGTACCGGTGAGTCGTGTGGCGTCGTTACCGAGATCAAGTTCGGCGAGCAGCACTTTGGTAATGCCACTCCGCTTGATCTGATTGATCAGCGCTTTCACGGCGGACAAATCCTTGCGCGGATACCAGGCCACGTAGATCCCGGTTGCCCATTTGCGATGCGCATCGATCAAACACTGGCCGAGCCGCTCGAACTCGTTGGGCTGCTCGAATGGCGGATCGATCAGCACGAGCCCGCGCCGCTCCTTGGGCGGCACGTAGGCATTGAGCGCCACGAAGCCATCGATCGCGATCGCCTTCGCCCGCCTATCCGCATGCAGGTTCGCTCTCAGCGCCGCGGCCGCACCCGGCTCGAGCTCGCAGGCGATCAGCCGATCCTGTGGCCGCATCAAACTGAGCGCAATCAATGGCGAACCCGGATAGTGACGTAGCTCACCGCCCGGATTGAGCTTTGCGACCGCATCCAGATATGGCCCCAGCAACCCCCTTACCGGCGCAGCCAACGACGCCCCGGCGAGACGACCGATGCCGGCGCGCCATTCGCCGGTACGGGTCGCATCAGGACCGGTGAGATCGTAGAGGCCGGCGCCTGCATGCGTGTCGATCACGCGGAATGGCTGCGGCTTCTCACCCAGATGGACCAGGATGCGCGCGAGCACGGCGTGTTTGACCACGTCGGCGAAATTGCCGGCATGGAATGCGTGACGATAGTTCATGACCTGTCATGGCACGAGCGGCCCCCCGCGCCCAGCCATTCCAGAAACAGAATGGCCGGGCGTGAGCCCGGCCATATTAGTCAGTTCGAGCTGCGCCGATTGTCAGTGCGTGCTGGCATCGGCCGCTCGCCGCACGGGCGGCATCACCAACTTGTCGCGCCGGCAGCTGCGCTGTGCCACGTCCGGACAATCCTGGAACTTGAAGTCCTTGCTCATGCAGATGCGCACTTCGTTGAGACGCTTGGTGTCACACGCGACCGAGATACTCGTCCGGGTCATGCCTGGATTGGCCTTGACGAACGCGTCCTCGACCTCGGTCGGACTGACTGTGAGCGGATCCTGCAAGGCCAGGTACTGCTCGGGAATTTTCACCGTGGCACGGGCACGGCGGATCGTGTCGAAGTAGGCGCGCGCCGACAGCCCCGAACAGGTCCCGTGCCGATCCCACTCATGGAAGATCAACTGCGGGCTTGGCATCAAGTCGAGCATGGAGGAAACGATATTGCGATTGAGCCGCGGTGCAGGCACCTGACAGAACTCGGGAAATCCATTCTCATATTGCGGCCACAGCCCGTGCACGACGAATGAGTACGGCCGGTCGCCGCATTGGGTATTGGCATTGCGCCGTGAATTGCGCCGCGGCTGATCGCTGGCCTTCTCCCCCGTGGCACCCTGCTCATTCGGAGCCGCATCACTCGCGGCTTGATCACCACGCGTGTCACCGCTCTGGTTGGCCTGTGCGGCCCGTTCGGCCGACGCGTCGCAGAACGATGGCGACCAGGACAGAGTGAGCAAATAGAAGTCGAACTGACCCGGCTCGTTCTGCCGCCGATCCTGAGCCGAGGCTGGCGAAAAGCCCGCGACCGAAGAGGCCAGCGCGAGCGAAGCAATGATGGAACGCAAGTAAAACCTGGACATGACCGCTCCCTGGAAAGCAACTACAGCGGGAGTAGATTACGTCCCCCTCCTGAACATATCAAGAACAAAATCTGAATTCGAACACAATTCATTCGGGCGGCAAACTATACGTCTCATTCGGGCGGCAAACTATACGTCGCGGTGCCGCCTTGCGGTGCAATGCTCGGACCCGCTTCCTTGCAAGCCGGCATGAAAGCCCAATTGCGATCGAGGCCAACCACGCAAAACTCGACCCCCCAGGTCG
>JAFAXD010000601.1 GCA_019241285.1 Xanthobacteraceae bacterium
TGACTTTACGTTGTCTGGAATAAAATAGCGGAACCTTTCCGTGGAAATCGGAGAGCCTGCCTTGTGTGCGACCAAGCTCGATCGGCGCATTGTACTGAGCCTGTTTTCCATGACGCTCGTCGCACCCGGGCTGGGTAGAGCGCAACAAAACGCAACAGGCCGGCACAGTGACGGACATGAGGGGCGAAGCATTCGCCGAAGCACGCAATGAACGAAGAGTACTGGAGCCGTCTGCGCCGCTTTTTATCAAAGATATGGTTGGGACAGGATCGGACGCGCGTCTCACGATGCATTTGGGCGCGGACACGACTTTGCACTTGGGGCAATTAGCCCGACTGACGATCGACCAATTCCTGGTAAATGCAGGAGGTGACCTCACATTAGAAGCCGGTTCCATCCTGTTCGATAGTCCACCAGGTCGTCTGTCACCATTACAAATCCATACTGCCTTCGGCCTGATTGCAGTCCGGGGGACCCGGTTCTTCGCAGGGCCAAGCAACGGCGTGTTCGGCGTGTTTGTTGAGCGCGGTAGTGTCGCCGTATCAGCGGCAGGAGTTCAAGTCGTCGTTGAAGAGGGACAAGGTACCAATATCAGCCGCCCGGGCGATCCGCCCACACCACCAGCTCCGTGGGGCGCGGCCCGCATCAGCTCTGCGATGCAGAGCGTTCAGTAAACTGAGGGTTCGCAGCCTTCAGGCTGCCGAGCAATCTCACTTCGCGGCGGGGTCGCTGGGCCGCTCCTGGGCTGAATTGGCAGCTTCAATATTCCGCCACTTTCGAATAGTGCCTCGCGCGAGCTTCATTCGTGACCGCGATCTTGGCCAATGCCGACTGGCCGCGATCCTCGGTGTCAAACGCCATCCGGAACTGCCCCCTTTGCGTCATGAAGAACTGCCCCCACCCGCTGGTTCATGATGTCGTTGAAGGTTGGCTCCGCCGCTGACGGGACGGAGGGAGGCGGAGCCGACCGGAGGGCCGTCAGCGGCGGGCGGCTTGATGAGGCCGCTCTTTCGCTTGGCGCGGAGCCGGTAGCTGTCGCCGCGGATGGTCAGCACGTGGCTGTGGTGCAGGAGCCGGTCGAGGATCGCAGTGGCGACCACCGGATCGGCGAACACGGTGCCCCATTCGGCAACGCTGCGGTTCGACGTGATCAGCATGGCGCCGGTTTCGTAGCGGCGGCTGACCAGCTGGAAGAACAGATGCGCCGCGTCGGGCTCGAGCGGCAGGTAGCCGAGTTCGTCGACGATCAGCAGCTTTGGCTTTGCCAGCGCGAGCAGTTTCTCGTCCAGGCGCCGGTCGCCATGCGCCTTGGCGAGGCCAGCGACCAGCGTCGTCGCCGTGATGAACTGCACCGTGTAACCCGCCAGGATCGCCTCTCGCCCGAGCGCGATCGACAAGTGCGTCTTACCGACGCCCGGCGGGCCGAGCAGCAGCACATTCTCGCCGTTGGCGATCCAACGTGACGCGGCCAGGTCGCGGATCTGCTTCGGATCGATCGACGGCTGCGCCTCGAAGTCGAAGCCTGCAAGCTCCTTCACGGCCGGGAAGTGTGCGAGTTTCAGCGCCATCTCGATGCGGCGATGATCCTTGCGCGCGATCTCGCGCTCGCACAGCAGGAGCAGCGTCTCACGCGCCGACAGGTTCGCGCGCGCCGCCTCGTCGAGCAGGTTGTCGAGCTGGTCGCGGATGCCGGAGAGCTGCAATCGCGCCAGCATGGCGTCGAGCCGATCGATTGGTGCTTCGGTAGCCTTCTTTGTGCGCGCCATCAGAAGCTCCCTCCAATCGCTGCTTCGTATTCGGCTAGAGGACGCAACAACGAGGGCAGTGGAGACGACCCCGGCACTGTCGCTGCCGCGATTGCCGGTCGGCAGACCGCGCCATTGCGCCCGGCAACCCCGTCGAGGTGGGCGGAATCGACGATCCGCAGTCGGCGCCCCTCCGATTGTTTGTGGACGGCAACCTCGCGCACACCATGGCGGATGCGCACCTCGCCAGCCGCGACCGTCACCGCCACACGCTCGCCGATCAGCTGCCACGGCACCGAGTAGCTGTTCGTGTCGATCTCGACGGCGCAATCGTTGCCGACGACGCGGGCCAGTTCGCGCAACGATCCGAACGACGGCTGCCCGCCAAGCGGCTTCAACCGGTGTGCCTCGTCACGCGCAAAGCGAGCGATCGGCGCCTCGCCGGTCGTGCCGTGGATACGCATGTTCGCCACCTCACGCTCCCACTTGGCGAGATGCGCCTCGAATGCCACCCAGCTCGCGAAGGAATGCCCCGCGATTGCATTCTTCTTCACATAGCCGACGCCATTCTCCGTCTTGCCCTTCGTACGCGCCCGATACGGCGCGCAGGCGCGAGCACGGAAACCCCAATGCTTCGCGAACGCGATAAGCTTGTCGTTGAACTGAACCGACCGGCTCACCGCGTCGTGGCGCACCACGAGCGCGCGCGGATTGTCCATCAGCACTTCCTCCGGCACGCCGCCGAAGGTCGTAAATGCACTCTCGAGCCCGGCGAACCAGTGCTCTTGCTTCTCGGCTCGGAACGCACGCACATGTAGCCGTCGCGAATGTCCGAGCGTCGCCACGAACACGAATGCTTTGATCTTCGCCCCGCCGATCTCGACCAGACGCTCGCCGAAGTCGATCTGCAGCTGCCGGCCCGGGGGAGTCTCGAACCGCGTCGTCGCCAGCGCTTCAGCCTTCAGCGCCTGGCGATACGGCTGCACGGCCCGTTGTAGGGTTCGTCGGCTGACCGCCACGTCTTTCTCTGTCAACAGGTCCTGGCGCACCACATCCGCATTGCCGCGATGCTGAATGAACCTCTCGCGCAGCCAACCTTCAAGGCCATCGAGCCGCTTCGCCCGCTCAGGCAACTTGAACGGCTTCACCCCGCCCGCCGCCACGTAGCCCTTCACCGTGTGATGGCTGCAGCCCAGCTGCCGCGCGATCCGCTTCAGACCCCACCCGCACGCCCTCAGGCGCAACATCTCAGCCACGTCATCCGGCGTCTTCATCACCTGCCCCCGTGGATCACTCCACGACGAGCCTTCCGTGATTCGTTCCTCGTTCATTCGCTCTCTCCTCGGCTATCCAAGGAGGGGGCAATTCCTCGTGACGCCGAGGGGCGCATTGCCTCACTAAAAATGTTACCGGACAACTTCCCTGTCATGTCTGGGGCGGAGCTGCCGAATCAGTTCGGTGGCGGCCATGGCAGGGAAGATCAGCATGCGCACGAAGCGCGAGATCACATCAGCACTGGCCGAGCGCTATCGAGCGGGCGGTCGGGGCGAGAAGAGACGGATCCTTGACGAGCTTTGCGCCGTCACGGGATGGCATCGCAAGCACGCGATCCGAGCACTGTCAGGGAACGGATCATCGGTATCGGCCGTGCCGCGGCGGCGGGGCCGGACCTACAGGGCTTCCATTCGCGATGCCCTGATTGTGCTGTGGGACGCCTCTGACCGGCTCTGCAGTAAGCGGCTCGTCGCGATGATCCCGTTCTTGCTCCCGGCACTTGAACGGCACGGCAGATTGAAGCTTTCTGCCGATGAGCGGTCGCTGGTTTTGAAGGTGAGC
>JAFAXD010000653.1 GCA_019241285.1 Xanthobacteraceae bacterium
ATAGCCGCCGACAATCTCCGCCGTCTTCGGATCCGGCAATGTGGCAAAGAGCGCGTAGCCAACGATGGCTCCGAGCAGCATTCCGCCAAGAATCCAATAGGTAAATCGCGTGGACATGAGCACGCCCCGCAGCAGGCAATCCCGGCCTCAACAGCGTAAAGCGAAATGCGCGCAGGCCAAAGCGGCTTTTTGGCATGCGAGTTTATTAGTGGCGGCCAGAGGGCGGGCGCGGGCGGCGTGGTCTAGTTCAGCGGTCCAGCGGTGACGCCTATATTAGGGCTGAGGTCCTGGAACTCAAACGGCTTGCGGAATATCCCCGGGGCCACAGCCGAGACCGGATTGATCTGCAACACCGACCGGCCTGGCGGCCCGATCACCTGGTAGGTGATGCCGAGCAGTCCCTCTTTTGGTCCGCCCAGGAACAAGCCGAACAGCGGGATCTGGCCGAATGCGTTGTTGAGTCCGTAAAGGGGCACGAAGGTGCCGCGTAGCTTCACGTCGTTGTTGGCGTAATCGATCTGGCCATCGATCGTCGCTCCCACGATCGGCCCCTGCACCACGCCATCGCGCAGGATCAGCTTGCCGGGCTGGCGGGTAAAGTCGACCTTCAACCGCGTGAACTGCACGCCATTGGGCGCCCCACCCGGCGCGCCAGCGACCACCCGGTCGAGCCCAGGTTCGCCGCGCACCACGAAATAGCGGATGTTCAGTTGACCGTCCTGCGGCGCCTGATCGGCCGTGGGCGGATCCATGGCAAGCCACATCTGGCCGCCAAACATCTTGGCGTAGGTGTCGGTGAAGCGGAACAATGCACCCGCGTCATTGGTCTCGAAATAGACGATCTGGTGCCCGCCGGACCCGTTGCGAAGATCCCCGATCAGCGGCGTTGTATCCGTGCCGACCTTGCCATTCATGGCGAACGAACGGATCTGCCCGCCGCGGCGGCCGAGCTTCACGTCAAGCGAACGGATCGCCTCACCGTTGAAGCCGGCGACGGCGCCGAGCTTGATGTCGAGATCAATATCCGGGCCCGAACCCTTTGTTTTCTGCTCTTTGGTGGACGCACCCAAGGACGATTTGACGAACCCCCGGCCGTCGTAGACCTCGCCGCGCATGGTGACCTTCAGCGTGCCATCCGGGCTGCGCTCAGCTTTCACGTTGGCCTTGTCGCCCTCGGAGAGCGCAAACACCGGAAGGTTGGCGGACACCACATCGCTGCCTTCGAACTCAAGGCTGCCCTTCACTGAAGTTCCCGAACCCTCGATAACCAGGTCCTCGCAACGATACGTTTTTCCGCGCGCCATCTGGGTAAAGCTCGCATGCGCAGGGCGCCCCGGCGCTTTCATCCAACCGGGGATGGTGTTGTCGATCTTGACCTGGGTCAGGTCGGCGTCGACGGTGAAGCGGCTTTCCGCGTCCGGGGTCACGCCCAGTCGCCCGGATAGCTTGATGGGGATTGGTCCGGCGAGGCTGCCATTGAGATCGAAGCCGAACTTGTTGCGCGCCGCGTCGTCCAGATTGGCTTGCAACTTGAACTGAGCGTCCGGCTCGCTCGCGAGCTTGCGATATTCGATCGCCGCCGGCATGCCGCCGATGCGCACGTCGCCCTTGAGCTGATAGCCCTGATTGTTTGCCGTAATGCGCAGGCTCGGGGCTTCGATCCGTTGCGACATGACGAAATGCTCGATGGCAAAGTTCGTCAGGTCTGTGTTGATGTTGTAGTTCACCGCGCCGTGCGGATTGTCAGGATCGATGATGAACGCCAGCGCCACTTCGGCGGCCATGCTTCCCTTGGTCTGGGCCGGATCAAGCGGGGCGCCCGAGGCCTCGCGCAGGCGGTCCATGGTCAACAACTCCGCCGCCCCTGGAGCCGGTCCGTCAAGACGCATGCGCACCCGCGCCGGCGGCTTCTTGGCGTAGCCGTCGGGAACCTCGAACACGCCGTTGCTCACAAAGATTCGACGGCCCCCCGGCGTGTCTACGTTGCCGTGGCCAAGCACCATCGTGGTGGTGCGACCAACAATCTTGGTGACAATGTCTGCATCCGTAATGGCAGGCAGTTCATCGAGCGGCTGGACGCTGACACCGCTCGCCACGACCGTGATTACCATCCCGTCGTCGGCAATGGGCGGTCCGCCGGGCTGCAGGGACTTGAGCGGCGCATTCGTCCTGATGTCGGCCTGATCGATCGTGCCGGCCAGGAAATGCTCGAGGGCCCACCCACGCACCGCCGGGTTCGCCGGGACCGGCCATAGCTGCTTGAACGTGGCGATGGGAATGTGCGGCGTCGCCGTGATGTGCATGGCGAGATGAGGATCGCCGGAGAAATCAAAGGTGCCCGTGGCGGAGAGCCCCACTGCATCGCCGGCTAGCTCACCCTGGTCGAGATCGATGCGCTGACGGTTCGTATCGAAGCGGCCACGAAAAACAATGCGGTTGAGAACGAGCGGATCCTGCCCGGGCGGGATCGGCGCATAGACGATCGAGCCGTTGGCAACGTCAAAGGTCCATGGGTCGCTGGCGCCTGCCGGCGCCTTGGCATTGGCCACGACGTTGAAGCGATTGCCGCCGGATACGACGTGAATTGGCGCGGACAGCACGCCCTTGCTCTTGTCCCAGTCAAGCTTGATCTCGGCGCTGTCGATCGCCATCCGGCTGTATTTGTTGCCGGGCTCGGTCAGGATCGCGCCGGCACCAACCACGACGTGACCGGAAGCCGTGCGTGGAACTCCGTCAGGGGTGATTTCGGCCTGCAGGCTCGCAGAGAACGGCATGTCGGTCTCGACCTGACCGTCACCGGCGCGCATTGCAAACAGCACGTCGCGGAACGCAATCTGGTGGGCCTCAACGTTGAGCGCACGATCGCCATTCGCCAATGCTTTGACTGATGCGAGCAAGTGCCATTGGTGATCGGATTGATCAGACCCGATGCTGAACGCGACTTCGCCTGAATGCGAGCGCTTGACACTGATGTTGATGTCGCTGAACACGGAACGCTGGCCGTTGCGCTCGTCTTCGATGACAAGCTGGCCATTCTTTAGGCCGACCTCATTGAGCTCATAGCCATCGAGGCCGAGTGCCCGCAGGCTGTCGATCCAGGCGAGCAGCGCACCAAAGTTCTTGGGCCCACTCCCCAGGAACGATTTCGACTGCGCCTCGACGGCGGCTGCGACGGGTGGCGCGGAGACGGCAGTAGGCGCATCGGTCGGCACCGACGCTGGCCGCTCATTTGCGGACAGAAGAGTGAACTGGCCATCGGGAGCAATCCTGACCGACAACGCAGTGCCGACGAGCTTGATGCTCGCGGCACGCGGACGTCCGGTCAAAAGGCTTGATCCCGAGATCCCAACCTCAGCGCGCGGCGCGCTCAGCACAATCGTTCCGTCCGGATCGCGCACCACAACATCAACAACGCGGACCGCGGTACGGCCTGCCTGGTCCCGCTCGAGAATCGTCCCGCCAACATGAACATCGTGATTCGGGCCGAAGTTTTCCTTGATCGCAGCGGTGATCCAGGGTGTAGCGATGTTGAGCCCGATCGGGCCGCTGTTCAGGCGCCACCACAAGAGGCCCAAACCGATCGCCACCGCGAGGACAAACACCCCGCCAACAACGGCAGCTCGCCGGCATAGCTTTGATTTCAGCCGGACGCGCGGCAGGCGCAAATGCGAGAGGAAAGCCAAGCGCGAGCGCGCGGCCGGAAGCACGGCTGCGATACAGGCCGCTGCTGCGGCCTGCCCGCGCCGGTGCTCGTCCAGGCTCGCCTGCAGATGGCGCAGGCCGTCAAGTTTCGGACTGATATTGATGTCCGCCATTCCGGTTGGGCGTCCCCTCTACGCCAGACCGTCGATGATCTTAGGTTTGCGAACGATTCGCCTTGCAGGACGCAAATCGACGCGGAAACATGCGACCCCCGACGCCATGCCCCAGAGACCTCCAGGATGACAGTGGGAAAGAGACGAAAGGAAGGCACGTATGGCCGCAAAGCTGGTGGAAGGGGCTAAAGCCCCGGCTTTCAAGCTCCCCACCGATGATGGCGGAGCGGTGACGCTATCCGACTTCAAAGGCAAAAACCTTGTCCTGTTTTTCTACCCCAAGGCAAACACCAGCGGTTGCACCAAAGAAGCGATCGCGTTTTCGGCGTTAAAGCCTTCGTTTACCAAGGCCAACACTGCGGTGCTTGGCGTCTCGGCCGACCCGGTGAAGGCGCAGGATGCGTTCAGGAAGAAGCACGACCTCAAAACCCCACTCGCGTCCGACGAGACTCACCAGATGCTCGAATCGTACGGAGTTTGGGGTGAAAAATCGATGTACGGGCGAAAGTTTCAGGGAATTACCCGGACCACGGTGCTGATCGGGCCGGATGGCCGGGTCATCCAAATCTGGCCCAAGGTCAAGGTCGACGGCCACGCCGAGGAGGTGCTCGCGGCGGTGCGCGCGTTGAAAGAGTGATTCTGTTTGCAGTTCTTTAATACGGGTTTGCTCCAATCGGCGCCGGGGAAGAGGGGGCGGGCGATAAACGGCCGCCGGGGAGCGTTGATGTCCTACAGGCCGGAATCTCACCAGCTTGCCGGTGAGCGTGCTGTGCGCGGCCGCGATGGCCAGGGCCGGCCCGCGGATCATTACGACCATCATCATCCGCATGCGAGCAATCCGGCGCGCGGGGGCGCGCCGAGGGAGCGCGACATTAACCGGCCGAACGCACCCGCCAGTCGCCTGCTGGGCCGCCCGGGGGGCCAAGTGCGTCTGGGGCGCGTCGCGTTTTGGACGATCGTGGGCACCCTCGTGGTGCTCGCGGCCTGGACCACGCTCAGCGCCACCTATCTGGCGTTTCACGACGACGCGCTGCGCCGTCTCATGAGACATCAGGCGGAGGTCCAGTCATCCTACGAGGACCGCATCGCCGAGATGCGGCTGCGCATCGATCGGGCGGCAAGCCGGGAAAAAGTCGACCAGGATCAGATCTCCACCAAGCTCGAGCAGATCGTCAAACGCCAGTCGATCCTCGAAGGCAGAGCCAATATGCTCGGCACCCTCGCCGACCCGAACGGGGCCGCGGGGAAATCGCGCAAGCCGGATAGTGCCGGGAATGACAAAGGGGCTTGGCTCGAACCGCACGGATTTTCAGCCCTGTTCGCGCGGCTGATGGGCCGCAAGCCGGATCCGGCCGCTGTATTGGCACGGCTTAATGAATCGCTCGATCGCGTGGACACACGCGAGACCGCCACCCTCGCCGCAATGGAAGAGAACTTTGAAGGCAAAGCGCAGCGCCTGCGCACCGCACTCAACGATGTCGGGGTACGTGTCGGCAAGCCCGAGGGGATTGGCGGCCCGTTCATCCCTGTGAAGCTCGTCAATGATGGCAATTTCGAGCGCCATGTCGCGCGCATCCACCAGGCCCGCGCGCATCTCGAGCGCCTCACCCGCACATTGGCGACCGTACCGCTGCGAAAGCCGGTCGAGGGCGAGCTCGACGAGTCCTCAGGTTTCGGCGTGCGCACGGACCCGTTCATCGGCAAGCCGGCGATGCACACCGGAATCGACTTCCGCGGCGACAGTGGTGATCCAGTACACGCGACCGCCGCCGGAACGGTCACCGAAGCGGGCTGGAGCGGTGGCTACGGACGGATGGTCGAGATCGATCACGGCAACGGTTTCGCCACCCGCTACGGCCACATGTCCAAGATCGACGTCAAAGTCGGACAGAGCATCAAAATCGGCCAGGTCATCGGCGAGATCGGCTCGACCGGCCGCTCGACCGGCCCTCACCTGCACTACGAGACCCGCATCGACGGCGATGCCGTCAACCCGCAGAAGTTCCTGCACGCGGGCGAGAAACTGGGGCTGATCGCCAGCCAGTGATCAGACCTGCAATTACTCCACTGAGATCCCGGCAAACTTTACGACTTTCGCCCATTTCTCCGTTTCGTCGGCGACGAGCTTGCCGAATTCATCGGGCGACATGGGCATCGGGATCCCGCCGAGTTCCGCGAGGCGCGCCTTCATTTTCGGATCGGCGAGCGCGACCGCCATCGCCTTGTTGAGCGTCTCGATCGCTTCCGGCGGAGTGCCCTTGGGCGCCGCGATCCCGTACCAGACACTCGCCTCGTAGCCAGGCACGATTTCGCCGATGGCCGGGACGTCCGGCAGCGCATCCGAGCGTTTGGCGGTGGTGACGCCCAGAGCGCGCAGCTGGCCGGATCGAACGAATTCGATCGATCCCGGCAAGTTGTCGAACATCACGTGCACCTTACCGGTCATAAGGTCTGGAAATGCCGCCGATGATCCACGATAAGGCACATGCACGATGTTGATCCCGGTCATCGCCTTGAACAACTCACCCGACATGTGCACTGAGGTCCCGTTTCCCGAGGAGGCGAAGCTCAGCTCACCCGGGTGCGCTTTGGCATAGGCAATGAACTCGGCGACGCTGTGCACCGGCAGCGACGGCGGCACCACCATGATATTCGCGAGACGCATGATGCCGGCGACCGGAACGGTGTCGCGCAGGAAGTTGAACGGCAGGTTCTTGTAGAGCGACGCTCCGATCGCGTTGTTGGGAGCGACAAACAAGATCGTGTAACCGTCCGGCGGCGCGCTGACGACCGCATTGGCCGCGATCATCCCGCCCGAGCCCGCCCGGTTCTCGACCACGAATTGCTGACCGAGATGATCGGACAGCCATTCGCCGACGATGCGCGCGACGATGTCAGTGGGGCCGCCCGCCGTGAACCCGACGATGAAATGCACCGGCCGGTCTGGATAATTGTCGGCCCCTACCGCAGGACGCAGCGCGAGCAGGCAGAGGGCGATGAGCCCAGGTACTGCCGCCGCCAGATAGCGAAATACGCGCATGGACCTACTCCACCGAGACGCCGACCGCGTTGACGACCTTGCTCCATTTCTCCGTCTCATCGGCGATCACCTTGCCGAAATCGGCGGGCGTTCCGGCCATCACGGTTCCCCCCAGGTCAGCAAGACGCGCCTGGATGTTAGGATCGGCCAGCGCCGCGTTGATCTCGGCATTGAGTTTGTTGATGATCTCAGGCGGGGTGCCCTTCGGCGCCCCCATACCGAACCATGCGCTGGCTTCGTAGCCCGGCACGGTTTCGGCCACGGTCGGAACATCGGGAAGCGCCGGCGAGCGGACCGCCGTCGTCACCGCGAGCGCCCGTAGCTTCCCGGCGCGGATATGCTCGATGGACGATGGCATGTTGTCGAACATGAGCTGCACCTGCCCGCTGATCAGATCAGTGAGCGCCGGCGCGGCCCCGCGGTAAGGCACGTGCTGCAGGTTGACGCCGGTCATCATCTTGAACAGCTCGCCCGAGAGGTGCACCGACGTGCCGTTGCCGGAGGACGCCATGTTGATCTTGCCGGGATGCGCCTTGGCGTAGTCGATGAATTCCTGCACCGTCTTGGCCGGGATGTCCGGGTTGATCTCCATGACGTTGGGGACCCGCGTTATTCCGGCTACCGGCGCGACGTCACGGACAAAATTGAAATTCAGCTTCTTGTAGAGCGACGTGTTGATCCCGTTCGCCGGATTGACAAGCAGCACCGTATAGCCGTCGGGCGGAGCATTGATCACCGCCTCGGTGCCAATGTTGTTGCCCGCACCTGGCCGGTTCTCAATGATAATTTGCTGGCCCAGGTGCTCGGACAGCCACTGCCCGATCAGACGCGCCAGAATGTCGGTTGTACCTCCGGCCGGATAGGCCACCACCCATTTGATCGGTCGCGAGGGATATTCGTCAGCGGCGGCACTGGAGACCGTGAGAATCGCACAGAGAACCCCCGCCAGGGCACACAGACGCCGCATTCGCTCCTCCCTCGGCGCCGCTTCTAAGGCGACGCGAGCCAATCATCGTGGATTAGCGCGGGCGGAGCAATCCCGGTGTCAGGCGGCAGCCGCGGGTCTCCAGGTAGCAAAGCCAAGGCCGGTTCCGGTCAGCGCCGGCGTGCGATAGCCGGGCGTGTAGGACACCCACTCCATGTCTAGGTCCCGCGCAGCGCCGGCGAGCACCAGCCAGTTGCGGATTTCCGAGCTGCCGGCCTGCAGCCGCTTCGGGTTGAGCTTGGCGAGGAAGTCGAGATCTTTGCGGCGCATGGCCGAGATCACCGCATCATCGAGGTCCTCTTCGGCCTGGAAGTGGCTGAGCCCACCGGAGGCCATGAAGCCCACGCGCAGGTCGCCAGGGAAGCTCTTGATCAATTCGCCGATGGCAGTCCCGAGCGCAAGACAACGCGCCGGCGTCGGGGGGTTTGGCGGATAGTAGGTGTTGAGCATGATCGGCACGATTGGAACCATGCCTTCCGCCAGGTAGAAGCGATGCATGAACGAGAAGGCGTGCCCCTCGTACTGCTCTTTGCGCATCGCCTTCATGCTGGTGACGTCGAACTCACGCTCGACGAGACCGTGGATGAGGTGCAGAGCCAACGCGGGGTAGCACGGATAGTGCGCGTCCTGCTTCTCTTCCAGGCGGCGCATCTGCGCCTGCTTGTACCAGGCGTCCGACGGCACCGGGGTGCGCGCCGGATTGCGAATCGTGTCACCATAGTAGATGGCGAGTGGCGGCATCAGATCGTCGTTGAACAACTCATGCTGATCATCGCCGCAGATGATCAGCACGTCGAGCTTGGCCGCCAGCACGTCGGCCTTCATGCGGTCGATCGCCTCCTGCACCGCCTGATAGCGCTGGGCAATCGCTTCGTCGCTCACCAATTCCTGGGCATTTGCCGGTGCTCGTGCCAGCAGTTCCTCATAGGAGCATGAATTGCCCTCGCGGTCGAAATAGCGGCCCTTGAGGTCATGAACTTTGAAGCCGTTTTGCCAATCATGCAGCGTGCAGGTCAGCATGACGCTGTGCGATGAGGCAAAGCCAGCGACCAGGCGAGACATCGTTTCCTCCTGAGCAAACAGTAATTGTTTGTATTGGATTGCGCGGTTAACTAATCCACGTCTTCGACCTGAGCAGGCGGCCCGCCAAAAGCCTTATGCGCCAGCGTCGCGCCCATGAATTCGTCGAGATCGCCATCGAGCACCGCGCCGGTATTCGACGTTGAGACACCGGTGCGCAGATCCTTCACCATCTGATAGGGCTGCAGCACGTAGCTGCGGATCTGGTGACCCCAGCCAATATCGGTCTTGGCCGCCTGCTCTGCCGCGGCCTGCTCCTCGCGCTTCTTCAGCTCGGCTTCGTAGAGCTTGGCCCTCAGCATCTGCCAGGCCTGGGCGCGGTTGCGGTGCTGCGAGCGATCGTTCTGACACACCACCACAATGCCCGTGGGCATATGGGTGAGACGGATCGCCGATTCAGTCTTGTTGACGTGCTGACCGCCGGCTCCGCCCGATCGCATCGTGTCGGTTCGAACATCAGCTTCCTTGATATCAACCACGATACGGTCGTCGACCACCGGATAGACGGTGACGCCGGCAAACGACGTATGCCGGCGCGCGTTGGAATCAAATGGTGAGATGCGCACCAGCCGGTGCACGCCCCCTTCCGTCTTCAACCAACCAAACGCGTTGTGGCCCTTGACCTGGATGGTCGCCGATTTGATGCCGGCCTCTTCTCCCGGCGTCTCTTCCAGATAATCGATCTTGTAGCCGTGCTTCTCCGCCCAGCGGGTGTACATGCGCAGCAACATCGAGGCCCAGTCCTGACTCTCGGTGCCACCGGAGCCCGCATGCACTTCCAGATAGCTGTCATTGGCGTCGGCTTCGCCCGACAGCAATGCCTCTAGCTCGCGGCGTGCGACCTCGTCTTTGAGCTTGCGCAATGCGCCCTCGGCGTCGGCAACGACACCTGAGTCCTTTTCGCTCTCACCGAGCTCGATCAGCGTGATCTGATCATCAAGCTCACGCTCGATGCGATCGATCGAGGTCAGCTGATCTTCCAGCAGCGTGCGTTCCTGCATCACCCGCTGGGCGCGCTGCGTATCATTCCAAAGGGTGGGATCCTCGGCTTGGCTGTTGAGCTCAGCTAGCCGCGCGCGCGCCTTATCGACGTCAAAGATGCCTCCTCAGCAGCCCGACCGACTGCTTGATTTCATCAACGAGATTCTGAGCTTCAGCGCGCATGTGTTCCGGATCACTGATTTTTGTGCTGTCAGGATGTAAGCGATGCTCCGCTCCGATGCAATCGGCCTGGCGGTTGCGCGTTAAGGTGATGGTGCATAGCGAAAGGACTATAGTGCCCGTTATTTGGGCAGGCACAATCACAGTCTCGCCTTACATTGGGACAAAAGGCCTTGCCCCCGGGATCTTGGGCCGCCGCTGTTGCGGCTCGTGGGCCGATTTTTCAAAGGACGAACACATGCAGCTGCATATTGGTTTCGACATGACGTTCGAATGCGCCGAGCCGACGCCGATGATCTTCATGGTCAACGTACATCCCTCGCGCACGACCGATCTGGTCACACCTGACCGCCTGCGCGTAACGCCCCCGAGATCGGTCACCTCATACATCGACAGCTTCGGCAATCGATGCACCCGCCTGCTCGCGCCAAAGGGGCCGCTGCGCGTCGCATCCAACGCTGTTGTCAGTGATAGCGGTCTTCCAGATCGCGTTGATCTCGCGGCAGAGGAACATGCTGTCGCCGATCTACCGCACGACTGCTTGGTCTACCTGCTCGCCAGCCGCTATTGCGAAACCGACCGGCTGATGGACAAAGCCTGGGAGTTGTTTGGCAAAACGCCGCGCGGCTGGCGGCGCGTGCAGGCGATCTGCGATTTCGTCCATTCACACATCGAATTCGGATATCAGCACGCTGGTCCGAAGAAGGGCGCGACCGACGCGTTGAGCGAAGGACGCGGCGTCTGCCGAGACTTCGCTCACCTCGCCGTCACCTTCTGCCGCTGCATGAACATCCCGGCGCGCTACTGCACCGGATATCTTGGCGATATCGGCGTGCCGCCCGAGCCGGAGCCGATGGACTTCAG
Organism: Xanthobacteraceae bacterium; assembly: GCA_019241285.1. GTDB lineage: Bacteria > Pseudomonadota > Alphaproteobacteria > Rhizobiales > Xanthobacteraceae > JAFAXD01. The sequence continues at coordinate 10,946 of JAFAXD010000653.1, forward strand.
CGCCTGGTTCGAAGTGTTCCTGGGCGGCCGTTGGCATACCTTCGACGCGCGCCACAACACTCCGCGCATTGGTCGCGTGTTGATTGCTCGCGGACGCGACGCGGCCGATGTTGCGATCAGCACGAGCTTTGGCGCCAACACCCTCAAGCACTTCGAAGTGCGCACGGACGAAGTCGTGCCGGGAGTTCAGAGCGCGCTCGCTGCTCAAGCTTTGCAGGACGCCCGGCGCGCCAGCTGATGCGCTGGCGGACGGACCTTTACCAAAGGCCTCGTCCGGTGCGCGCGGCGCTCTCAGCTTCCGGGCTGACCGCAACCGGCGTTCCGTCCGGATTCGTCGCGCCAATAACCGCGTTGTAGTCAGGCGGTGCCGTGCCGGGCTTAAACGCCTCAAGGATCGCCCCCGGCTGACCCGGCGCAGCGCGCAATCCGCTCTTGGGATCAATGCGGATGAGCTTGATGCCGGGCGGAACACGGAATTCCAGCGCGGGTTTGTCGGCGAGCGCCACCTTCAGGAAATCGCGCACGATCGGAGCGGCCAAGTGGCCACCCGTGGCACCACGGCCAATGTGCCGCGGCTTGTCGTAACCGATATACACCCCGACCGCGATCTCCGGGGTGTAGCCGACGAACCACGCGTCCTTTTCCTCGTTGGTCGTGCCGGTCTTGCCAGCGATAGGTTTGCCTACGGCACGTAGTGCGGTGCCGGTGCCGCGCTGCACGACACCTTCCAGCATCGAGGTGATCTGGTACGCGGTCATTGGATCGAGCACTTGCTCGCGGTGATCCACAAGCGTCGGCTCGGGCTGATTGCTCCAGGCCTGCGCATCGCAGCCGCGGCAGTCCCGCTGGTCGTGCTTGTAGATCGTGTGCCCGTAACGGTCCTGGATGCGATCGATGAAGGTCGGCTGAATACGCCGGCCGCCGTTGGCAAACATGGAATAGGCGGTGACCTGCCGCATCACCGTGGTTTCACCGGCTCCCAGCGCGTAGGCAAGATAGTTCGGCAGGTTGTCATAGACACCGAGGCGGCGCGCGTATTCAGCGATCAACGGCATGCCGACTTCCTGCGCGAGCCGCACCGTCATGACGTTGCGCGATTGCTCGATGCCAAACCGCAGGGTCTGTGGTCCGTAGAAGTGGCCCGCCGAGTAGTTCTCCGGCCGCCACGGGGGCAAACCCGGGCCCTGGTCGATCTCGATTGGCGCATCCATCACCACGGTCGAGGGCGTATATCCATTGTCCAGCGCGGTGGAGTAGACGACCGGCTTGAACGACGACCCGGGCTGGCGCATGGCCTGTGTGGCGCGGTCGAACTGGCTCTGGTCGAATGAGAACCCGCCGACGATCGCAAGCACGCGGCCGGTCTGCGTATCCATCACCACCATGGCACCGGAGATTTCCGGCGGCTGACGCAACCGATACTGCGTCGCGTCCTGAGCAGTCGGCTCGACATAGATGACGTCGCCCGGGCTGAGCACCTGACTGACTTTGGTGACGGGCCGGAACTTATCCGATGCCTGCTTAGCCCACTTAACGCCATCGAGCGGAATGTTGCCGACCTGGCGATCGCGCACCACCGCACCGCCCGGTTCACGCGCCGGCTGAAAACCAATGCGCGCAGCCTGGTCGCTGACGTTGAGAACGACCGCAAGCCGCCAGGGCGCGATGTCGGTATATGCATGCACGTCCGCGAGTTTGACGCCCCAGTCTCCCGATACGTCGACCTTGCTGATCGCCCCGCGATAGCCCTGCTGTTCATCGAACGCGACGAGCCCGTCGACAAACGCCTTGCGGGCCATCACCTGCATTTTCGGATCGAGCGTCGTGCGCACCGAGAGCCCGCCTTCATACAGGCGCTTCTCGTCATATTTCTCCATCACCGCGCGGCGTACCTCTTCGGCAAAGTACTCGGCGCCGGCGATGTGCGCGCCGCGCGTGCGCACGGTCACGTTCAATGGCGCTTTGCGGGCTTCTTCCGCCTGCGCTGCGGTGATGTAGCCATCCTCCCGCATGCGATCGATCACGTAGTTCCGGCGCTCGATGGCGCGGTCGCGATTGCGGAACGGATGCAGGTCGCTTGGTGCCTTCGGCAGCGCCGCCAGATACGCGGCCTCCGGAATTGTCAGCTCCTGGACCGACTTGTCGAAATACAGGAGCGACGCCGCCGCGACCCCGTATGCGCCGAAGCCGAGGTAGATTTCATTGAGATAGAGCTCGAGGATACGGTCCTTCGAATAGGTCCGCTCGATCCGAATGGCGAGCAGCGCTTCCTTGATCTTGCGCTCGAAGGAGACCTCGTTGGTGAGCAGGAAGTTCTTGGCTACTTGCTGCGTGATGGTCGACGCGCCCTGCGGGCGACGGTGCGAGCCGTAGTTCTCCAGGAACACGCGGCCGGCCCGCATGATGCCACTGAAATCCAGGCCGTTGTGCTCGTAGAAGTTCTTGTCCTCGGCCGAGATGAAGGCGTTGGTGACGAGCTTCGGCACCGCCTGGATCGGGAGATAGAGGCGGCGCTCGTGCGCATACTCGGCGATCAGCGACCCGTCAGCCGCGTGCACCCGCGTCATCACGGGCGGCTCGTAGTCGCGCAGTTGCGTATAGTCAGGCAGACCTTGCGAAAAATGCCACAACAGTCCGGCGGTCGCACCCACTACGACCAGAAACAGGATTGTCCCGGCGGCGAACAAAAAGCCAAAGAAACGGAACAGCAGTCTCATGAGCTTCCCAATCTGACCGCCGCGATGGGATCGCGTGGCCTGTGCTCACAAATTTTACAGGTGTGAAACTTGCTGACTGCCCGAACCGGCGTCGCCACACCCCACCCATTCGCTTCGTCGCGCGGTTTTATGTTCAAACTGAGGCCGATCACCCATCATTCACGGCCGACAGCGCCGGCACCGCCCGCCATTCGCCGGCTAAAATAGTCGTTCACAGCATGGGTTATGGAATCGGCTGCGCGCGTCCGCCACGTTTCTGACATCAACTCCTTGAAATCGGCCCGGTTCGACACGAAACCAAGCTCGATCAGCACGGAAGGCACGTCCGGCGCCTTCAGAACCCGGAAACCGGCGGACCGCAGCGGCTGCTTGTGCAGGCGAATCGCATTCTTCAGGTCGCCAACCAACGCGCGCGCGAAATGGGTCGTGAACGAGCGCGTCTCACGCTGCGCCAGATCGATCAGGATATCGGCGATTTCATTAGGTTCGCTGGAGAGATCGACCCCGGCAATGATGTCGGCGCGATTCTCAGCTTCTGCGAGCCGGGCCGCTTCCGCGTCGGAGGCGTGATCGGAGAGCGTGTAGACCGTTGCCCCCTGCGCGTCCCCCTCCCCGCGCGCAAGTGCATCGCAATGCAAGGATATAAAGAGCTGTGCCCGATGGGCGCGGGCGAACTGAACCCGGTCGGTCAGCGCGATGAACGTGTCATCGCTTCTCGTCATCTCGACACGATACTTGCCGCTCTGCGCAAGCTTGTCGCGCAGCATCAGGGCAAAATCGAGCGCCACGTTCTTCTCGGCTTCCCCGGTCGCCGCGTGCGCCCCCTCATCGATCCCGCCGTGGCCAGGGTCGAGTACAATCACCGGCCGCGAATCGTTCGTCGCCCCTGCGCCATCGTTGGCCGGCTTGGCAGCAGGGCCAAGGTCGGTCCGCGGGCGATTGTCGAAGGCGACCTCGCGCAAGAATGCCGGGCGGTCGATGGCGGTGAGGTCCAGGACCAGGCGGGCGGGCTGACCGTCGGCCGGATCAAGCACGAATGATTTGTCGAGCCGCACCGGCGCCGTCAGGTCAAGGACGATGCGGGAACCACCCTTTTTCATCAGTCCGAAACGAAAGGCTTTTACCAGGCCCTTGCCTGTGTCGCCCGCCTGCGGCGGCAGTTGGAAACGCACCTGGGGAAGATCGATGACCAGCCGGTAGGGATCGGCTAGCGCGAAGGCACGCACATCGATCTTGCTGCTGAGATCGAAGACGATCCGCGTCTGGCTTTTATCCCCGCCGACCCGGGCCGCGATCACGCTGGGTTCGTCGGCCTCGGTGGCCGCCGGCGGCGTGGCGGCAGGGTTAGCCGGTGCCGCTTCGGGCGCGTCCTGCGCCCGCGTTGAAGCGCACGCGACCGACAACACCAGGCAAGCGGCGACTAAACGCGTCACTTGAGCGATCACCAGCGCCTCTCTCGCCGTTTTCGCGGGCGTTTCCAGCCGATGAGGATGCCGATCAGAATCCCATTTTATCTACCCCAATAGACCCCTGCGGTTAATCCAGCGCTAATTGCCATCGGCGGAATGTTAACGAGTGTGGCAGAACAGCGACGGCGGTTAACGCGCGAGCGATGGCGGAGGACCAAGAATTTCCCAGGAATTTCTTCATCAGTGGCTGTCGAGGATAGCAACGTTCCTAATCTAGAATATGAGATTTATCAAGTAAATAATTGAATTATCATATTAAAGGAGAAATTTTTATGCCGGCGGGACCGCCCTTTGGCGGCCGTTCCTCCGGCCGGCGGCACTGGGTTTGGCATTGTCCGGCTTTGCCGGCTTGCCAATCCCCTGCGACTGGCCCTATTTAAGTTACGTTGACGGTTCTCGATTCTGGTTCTGCCGCATTCAGGCAACCAGCCAACGGTTTGATTGCACTCAGGTCGTTACCGAAGCGCTTCGAGCCATGCGGCGGGAAAATCCTTCTTTCCGGATGACCTGAGAAGCGGACCCCGGTAGACCGAATTCGATCGGCTGCGGGCCAGTTTTCGGACCTGACCGTGTTTGGTCCGGTCGCGCCGTCAACAAACAAGAACCCGTGACGGCGCGCCGGCGCCGTCGGCAAGGGCGCAAGGTACGGTCATGAGGACAGCCACGCAGGGTCTCCGAAATCCACGATCCTGCAGTCAATTCATCCCCACCCTGAAGGGTGATCGATCCCGACGTGGGATCGACGGCGTCGCGGCCCACAGGCTGCGCGGGTGCACGACACCCAGGTTCATCCAAAGACCGGCAGAAGCCCGAGTTTCAACATTCAACCCCCATTCGGTGCGCTCGGCGCCGCGCGGAGAGCCCGCTCCCGGGTCCTCTGCACGCGCGCGATCCACCGCACAGAGACAATTCAATGGCCAACAAAATGCTCATCGACGCGGCCCACCCGGAGGAAACCCGAGTTGTGGTGCTGCGCGGAAATCGGGTCGAGGAGTTTGACTTCGAATCGGCCCAGCGCCGACAGCTTCGCGGTAACATCTATCTCGCCAAGGTAACCCGGGTCGAACCATCGCTGCAGGCAGCTTTCGTCGACTATGGTGGGAACCGCCACGGCTTCCTGGCTTTCAGCGAAATCCACCCGGACTATTACCAGATCCCGGTCGCCGACCGGCAAGCGCTGATCGAGGAGGAAGAGCGCGCACACCGTGCAGCCGAGGCCGAAGCCGAGCGTCGTGCCGACCGCGGACGCCGGCGCCCAAGCGCAGCCAAGCAGCCGCGCGAGCGCATCCAGGAGGTCGTCGCGGACTCGGAGGCGGACCCTGACGAGGCCTTGCTGCTCGACGCACAGGCGGACGAGGCCGCAGCCGAAGAGGTCGCCTTCGCGGCCGAGGCCGCCGAAGAAGCGACGCAGTTCGAGCCCAGCGGCGAACACCCGAACGCCGACATTCCGGTCCCGGTTGACGCCTGGGAGCCCGAGCCAATCGAAGCGCATTCACCCTCCGAAACTTCTCCTGCGGAAGAACCGTTTTTCGACACGAGCTCGGCGGAGCACGACGACGAGCTGCCGTTTGCCGCCTCCTCCGCCACGGCAGAAGACGTCAGCACCGCCGGGTCTGACGTTGAGGAGGGCCATGTCGAACACGTGCAGGTGACCGAGGAGGAGGACGTCGTCGAGTCGGTCGGCGGCGCCGATGCGCTCGAAGAGGTTGCGGACCGCATGCCGCGGGCGCGGCGCCAGTACAAGATCCAAGAGGTCATCAAGCGCCGGCAGGTGCTGCTGGTGCAGGTCGTGAAGGAAGAGCGCGGCACCAAGGGCGCGGCGCTGACGACCTACTTGTCGCTGGCCGGACGGTACTGCGTGCTGATGCCCAATACCGCGCGCGGTGGCGGTATCTCGCGCAAGATCACCGACGCGCGCGACCGCATGCGGCTCAAGGAAGTTGCCCAGGATTTGGAAGTACCCGAAGGCATGGGGGTGATCCTGCGCACCGCGGGCGCGTCGCGCACCAAGCTCGAGATCAAGCGCGACTTCGAATATCTGCTGCGGGTGTGGGAGACGGTCCGTGATCTGACGCTGCGCTCCACCGCTCCGACGTTGGTTTATGAGGAAGGCTCGCTGGTCAAGCGCGCGCTGCGCGATCTCTACACCAAAGACATCGACGAAATCGCGGTGGCCGGTTCACAAGCCTACACGGAAGCGCGCGACTTCATGCGCATGTTGATGCCGAGTCACGTGCGCAATGTACGGTTCTATCGCGACAACCAGCCGCTGTTCTCGCGCTACGGCATCGAAAGCCAGCTGGACGCCATGTTCTCGCCGGTCGTGCAGCTGCGCTCCGGCGGCTACATCGTCCTCAATCAGACCGAGGCGCTGGTCTCGATCGACGTCAACTCCGGGCGGGCGACGCGCGAGCACCACATCGAGGACACCGCGCTCAAGACCAACTTGGAAGCTTGCGACGAAGTTGCCCGGCAACTCAGATTGCGCGACCTCGCCGGCCTCATCGTCATCGACTTCATCGACATGGATGAGAAGCGCAACAACCGCTCGGTCGAGCGCCGTCTGAAGGATGCGCTCAAGAATGACCGTGCGCGTATCCAGGTCGGCCGCATCTCGCATTTTGGCCTGATGGAAATGTCGCGCCAGCGCATCCGGGCGAGCGTGCTTGAAAGCTCGACCGATAAATGCGCCATGTGCGGCGGCACCGGTCACGTTCGCTCGGTAGCCTCGGTCGCCCTGCAGCTGCTGCGCGTCATTGAAGAAACGCTCCTGCGTGGAGCAACCCACAATCAGGTCGTTCGCACGAAGAGCGACATTGCGCTCTACCTGCTCAATCACAAGCGCGGCCATCTGCGTGATCTCGAACAGCGCTTCCAGATCACGATCACGGTCAATGCCGATGCCGGGATGGCCGGTCAGCAGCCGTTCCTGATCGAACGCGGCGAGCAGGTGCACACGGCCGAACAGGCCCGTGCCATTGCTCAGCAGGCCCCCGCCCCAGCCATCGAAGAGCCGGGAGAGGAAGAACCGCCGGTCGAGGCCGCTGACGAAGCGGTCGCCGAAGTCGAGGAGGCGGAAGCGGAAGCGGAAGCCGACGACGGCGAGGGCGAAGACGTCGAGACCTTCGACGACGCCCACGCGCCGGCTGACGAAGTGCGCCAGGATGGCGGCCGCGGCCGGCGCCGGCGCCGGCGCCGCGGCCGCCGCGGCGGTGAAGCACGCGCGGCCGAAGCTCCCGTGCCTGGCGCTCTCTCCGAAGCTCCCGGCATGGTCCCGGCTGACGGCGAGGAGCCCGGCGAAGCCGAGACTGAAGACCAGGGACCCGACGCAGGCGAGGTCGTCCATGCCGGTCATGACGAAGCCGGCGAAGGGCGCAAGCGCCGACGCCGTGGGCGACGCGGCGGTCGCCGCAATCGACGCGGCGATGGTCCGGTCGGGCAGGACGCCTATCCGGCGCATGCAGACGACGAGGCGCCCGGGGACGAAGTCGAAGGGATTGACCTTCCTGCGGCGGAAGCGGTACCGGCGATCGAGCCGGAGCTTGCAACTGCAATCGCCGATTTCGGCGGCCCGGCAGCCCCGCCACCTCAGCCCGAGGAAGCGGTTGCGGCAAGCGACGCGCCACGACGCCGCTCGACGGTTCGTGAGGCGGTGACGTTCCCGGTCGAGAACTCGGACGCAGTATCTTCTGCCGCCTCCGACGCCGAGGTGCCCGCTCACGCCCCGGAACCTGCGCCTGAGCCCGCCGGCGAGGCCGAGAACAAGCCGCGCCGCACAGGCTGGTGGGCGAAGCGCCTGCTCGGCGGGCGTTAGGCTAGGGCATGATCCCGAAGGGCGGATACCGGTTTTCGGAAAAGATCATGCTCAAACAAGTCCCGAACTGAACGGCGCAACTCGCGCCCGCGAGGATGTCATGGAGAGCCGCTTCGTCGAAGCCGAAGCTCAGGATCTCGTGGCCCGCTACGCGGGCCGCGGCATTCCGGCCGATCTCGCGCTACGCGTCTACACGACGCGACTGCTCGGCCAGAACCCGAAGCTCGTTCTGCACGGCGGCGGCAACACGTCGGTGAAGCTGCGTCTGTCTGATCTCATGGGTGATGAGACGGAGGTGCTGTGTGTCAAAGGCTCAGGTTGGGACATGGGGCAGATCGAGCCGCCCGGCCTGCCCGCGGTGCGACTCGAGCCATTGCGTCGGCTGCGCAGGCGCGACGCGCTCAGCGATGAGGAAATGGTCGCGATCCAGCGCGCCAATCTGATCGAACCGAGTGCACCGACCCCGTCGGTCGAGACGCTGCTGCATGCATTCCTGCCGCACAAGTTCGTCGATCACACGCATGCCACGGCCGTGTTGAGCCTCATCGATCAGCCGAATGGCGAAGCCATCTCAGCCGAGGTCTACGACGGCCAAATGGGCATCGTGCCGTACATCATGCCGGGCTTCGCGCTGGCCAAGAAGGCAGCCGATGTGTTCGAGGCGATGCCCGATGCCTGCGGATTGATCCTGCACAAACATGGGATCTTCACCTTCGGGGAGACAGCGCGCGAAGCCTATGAGCGCATGATCGAGATGGTCTCGCGCGCCGAGACGCGGCTGCGGCGCGGGCGCAGGAGCGTCTTCGTTACATCGCAGCTTCCACAACAACTCAGCTCCTTGCACCGCGTCGCCCCGATCCTGCGTGGGGCCTGCAGCCTGCCCGATGCGAAGAACAATGGGGCGGACTGGCGCCTGATCCTTGAGTTTCGTAGCGGGCCCGCCGTGCTCAACTACGTCAATGGTGCGGAGGTTGCGCGCTACAGCCAGGCCGGCGTGGTCACGCCCGACCACACGATCCGCACCAAGAACTGGCCATTGGTCGTGCCTGCGCCCGAGGACGGACGCGAAGACCAGTTCAAGCAAAATGTCAGGACGGCCGTTGCCGAGTTCATGACGCGCTATCGCGCGTATTTCGAATCCAACAATGCTCGCTGTCAGGGGAGCAAACGCATGCTCGACGCCCTGCCCCGCGTCGTGTTGGTCCCGGGAATAGGCCTGTTCGGGCTCGGACGCAGCAAAGCCGCCGCCGCAGTCGCTGCCGATCTTGCAGAAGCGGCGATCGAGACGATTACCGATGCCGAGGCAATTGGCCGGTTCGAGTCGATCTCCGAAGCCGACATGTTCGATGTTGAGTACTGGTCACTCGAGCAAGCCAAGCTTGGCAAACAGGCGGAAAAACCGCTGGCCGGGCAGATCGCGGTCGTGACTGGTGCCGCCGGGACGATCGGAAGCGCAACGGCGCGCGCCTTTGCGGCGGCCGGCGCCGAGGTCGCGCTGCTCGACGTCGATGAAGAGGCCGCGCGACGCCAAGCGCATCATATCGGCGCAGCCGCGATGGGCGCGCGGTGCGACGTGACCGATCCAACCTCGGTCACCGCGGCGTTTGCCCGGGTGGCGGAAACATTCGGCGGCGTCGATATCGTCGTCTCCAACGCCGGCGCCGCCTGGCAGGGCCGCATTGGCGAGGTCGATGAAGCCGTTCTACGCGCCAGCTTTGAACTCAACTTCTACGGCCATCAGCGCGTGGCGCAGGCGGCGGTCAAAATCATGCTGGCGCAGGACACCGGCGGTTGCCTGCTGTTCAACGTCTCCAAGCAAGCGGTCAATCCGGGGCCCAATTTCGGCCCATATGGATTGCCCAAAGCAGCGACACTGCTGCTCATGCGCCAGTACGCGCTCGACTACGGCCCGCAGGGAATTCGCGCCAACGCGGTCAACGCCGACCGCATTCGCTCCGGCCTTTTGACCGACGACATGATTGCGGCGCGGTCCAAATCGCGCGGCGTCAGCGAGCAGGAGTACATGAGCGGCAACCTGCTCGGTCGCGAAGTGACTGCGGACGACGTTGCTCAGGCCTTCGTCGATCAGGCATTGGCGCTGAAGACGACCGCCAACGTGATGACCGTTGACGGCGGCAACATCGCCGCGGCGCTGCGCTGATAGTTTTCAAGACGGGTAGGCTGCGGAGCCGACACGCCCGCGGTGCGCGCGGGAGTGAGGCCCTCACCCCGTATGGATCTCACCCCATTCACGCAGCGCTCGCAAGACGGGACGCAGTTCCCTCCCCTTGCTGGTGAGCAGATATTCCGCGCGCGGCGGATGCTCCGCGTAAAGCCGACGCTCGATGATCCCGTTCTGCATCAATTTTTTGAGCCGGTCGGAGAGCGTATTCGGACTGACGCCCTCGAGTGAGTCCTGCAGGTCCTGAAACTTGCGCGCTCCGTCGAGCAGCAGGTCCCGCAAAATGAGCATGCTCCAGCGGTCCCCGATCAAATCGAGGGTGCGGGCGACGGGACAGTACTGGGGCGGACGCCGGGCCATCGAGGCTACCTCACTCCTCAAATTATAGTGACTTGCAACCCGATAAGGAAGGGGCCTAGTAGATATAAAATAGATAGTCACTCACAGGATAGAAGTGACTCTGCAAAAGGAACCGCCCATGAGCACGACACTCACCCGACCCATGCCGGCGTCGCGTTCAGCCGCCATCATGCTGTTTGTCATCGCACTTGTGGCCACAATCTGCTGGCTCGCCGTCAACGCCGGGTTCCCTGAGCTCCGCGTTGCCGGACTTTTTTCGACGGTCGCCCGTCTGGCGATTACGGCGACAATCCTCGCTGCCCTGTGGGTCGGGCTCGCCCGCACACAACTCGACGGCGGCAAACGGATCACGACTTGGCTCGTTGTCACAGTTCCGTTTTTGGCCTGGCAGGCGCTGGTGTGGTCGGCAGCCGTGGCCGGCGGCTTCCGCCTGCAGCCCGGCGCCATACCGATGCTCCCTATCGCCATCCTTCTTCCGCTGGTGATCGGGCTGCCGTTGCTGCTGCGTTCGCGGCGCGTCGCCGCAATTCTCGACGCGATGCCGCCTTACTGGCTCATCGGCCTTCAAGTTTATCGAATCCTCGGCAGCATCTTCCTGCTGGCCTATGCGACGGGCAACCTGGCCGGTCTGTTCGCGCTCCCTGCTGGCACGGGCGACACTCTCGTAGGGCTTCTGGCGCTGCCGACGGCCTATCTGCTTTATCTGGCCCCGCGCGATAACCATGCTCGGGCTGTTGCCTGGAATATTCTCGGCATCCTCGATCTGGTTATCGCAATCAGTATCGGCTTTTTAACCGCACCGGGTCCGTTCCAGCTAATCGTGCCGAGTACACCCAACACGCTGCTTGGCACGTATCCAACCGTCATGACCCCGGCATTCATGGTGCCAACCTCGCTGATGCTCCACGCCCTGTCGCTGCGACAGCTCGCGCGGCGTCGCAATCAGACAATGTTGCAGGGATCGGCCACATAAGCCGATGTCGGTCGAGACCGAGCAACAACTCGACTATGCCCCCACCGCTTCCCGCTCGCCCAGCATCGGCGCCCACACCGCGGCTGGGTCGTCGGGCGGCACGGCTGACAACAGCGCGCGGGTGTAGGGATGGGTCGGCGCCGAGAACACCTGCTCGGTCGGACCGGCCTCCACAACTTCGCCGCGATACATCACCAGCACGCGGTCGCACAGATAGCGCACGACCGAGAGGTCGTGCGAGATGAACACCATCGAGAACGCGCGCTCGCGGCGCAGCCCCATCAACAAATTCAACAGCTGTGCCTGTACCGAGACGTCGAGCCCGGAGACGATTTCGTCAGCGATGAGGATTTTCGGCGCAGCGCAGAGCGCGCGGGCAATGTTGACGCGCTGACGCTGGCCGCCGGAGAGCTGGGACGGAAACCGTGACACCGCCTCCGGCGGCAGCCCGATCTCGGCGAGCAGGGTGCGCGCGCGTTCCAGCCGTTCCCCCCGGCTCATCGTGCCGTCGGCTTCGAGCGATTGCGTGACAATGCCGCCGACGCGGCGGCGCGGATTGAGCGCCGACTGCGGGTCCTGAAAGATCAGCTGCGCGTCGTGGCGATGTGTCGGCGAGGTGAGATTGTGAACGATCTCATGATCAGCAAATCGAATGCTGCCCGCCGTCGGCTGCTCGAGCCCGACCAGCAGACGCGCCAAAGTCGTCTTGCCGCTGCCGCTTTCGCCGACCACGGCAAGGAATTCGTTTGCGGCGAGCGCAAAGCTCACGTCGCGCACGGCGGTGAAGCTTTTGCGGCTGAACATATTGCCGAGCGCGAAGGTCTTGCTCAGCGCCTTGACCTGCAGCACCGGCGCACCCGCGGCCGGCTCCCCAGCGTCAGCAAGCGGCGGCGACGCGATGCGCGCTGTCAACTCGGTGCGAATGCAGGCGGCCGTGTGGCCGGCGCTGACCGTGACAAACGACGGCGGCGCCGCATTGCAGGCCGCCACCGCATTTGGACAGCGCGGTGCGAACGCGCAGCCACTGATGTCTTTGTAGGCGCCAAGGCCCGGCATGCGCTCCGGCAAAGCCGCAAGCGCACGCTTGGCGCCGCTCATCGGCGGGTTCGCTAATTGTAGACACCGACTGTAAGGATGCGCCGGAGCGGCCAGCACCGCGCGCGCCGGACCATATTCGGCCGGCCGCCCCGCGTATAGCACGAGAATGTCGTCGCAGATCTGCCCGGCGAGCCGCAGGTCGTGGGTGATGAACAACACGGCGGTGCCGTCACGCTCCTGCATCTCGGCGATCAGGCGTACGATGCGCGCCTGAATGGTGACATCGAGTGCGGTCGTCGGCTCGTCCGCCACCACCAGGCGTGGCTTGCTGGCGAACGCCATGGCGATCAGCACGCGCTGGCACATGCCGCCGGAGATTTGATGTGGATATTGGCGTAGCAGCCCCTCCCCGCGCGGCAGATGCACGGCGGCCAGGAGTTCGAGGGCGCGCCGACGCCGCTCGCTTGCCGATCCGAGATTAAGCCGGTGCAGATGCTCATCCATCTGCTGGCCGATGGTGAGGACCGGGTTGAGCGCGGAAAGCGGTTCCTGCGGGATGAAGGCAATCTCTCGCCCAAGCAGCGCGCGCTTCTCGGCGGCCGGCATTGCGACCAGATCACGCTCGCCGAACCGCAGCGAGCCGGCCGTGACTGCAAATCCGGGCGGAAGCATCTGCGCGACGGTGCGCCCGACCATCGACTTGCCGGCACCGGACTCGCCGACCAGGCCCAGCACACGCCCTGGCTCCAACGCGAGGCTGAAGTCGCGCAGCACCGGCACGAGATCGCCACCGAGTTTCGCCGAGACAGTAATGTCGCGCGCGGCAAGCACGCTCATGTGCGCACCGCGGCGAGACGGACGTCGAGCGTGCGGCGCAGGCCGTCGCCGAGCAGATTGAACGCGAACACGGTGACAAAGATCGCCAAGATCGGGAAGATCAGGTTCCAGGAAGACTGGTACACGTACTGGCGCGCGTCGGCGATCATCTGGCCCCAAGCCGGCGTGTCGGCGCTCACACTCATGCCGACGAAGGACAGGATCGCCTCAACGATGACGGCGATGCCCATTTCCAGGCTCATCAGCGTGATCAGAAGCGGCACCGTCGCCGGCACGATCTCTCGCGTGATGGTGCGCCAATGGGAGAAGCCGATCAGGCGCGCCGCCGTGACATAGTCGCGCCGGCGCACCACCAGCACTTCGCTGCGCAGCACGCGGCAGAAGCGCGTCCAGTCGACCAGGATGATGGCCAAGATCACATTGCGCAGGCCTGTGCCCAGCCCGACCATGAGGATCAGTGACAAGATCACCG
>JAFAXD010000659.1 GCA_019241285.1 Xanthobacteraceae bacterium
GAAGCCCAATCCGCAGGCGCAAGCGCCAGCGCCGCTCTTGCTGGACGGTGACGAGCTTGAGCTCACCTCGCTCAAGCTCGATGGCGAACCGCTCGCCGCCGACGCGTACAGCGCAACGCCGGACGGGCTGACGATTCCGCAGCCGCCGCAACGCAATTTCGTGCTCGAGATCGAGACCGTGACAAACCCGTCGGGCAACACGCAGCTGATGGGACTGTTTCGATCGAACGGGACCTACTGCACCCAATGCGAGGCCGAGGGCTTTCGCCGCATCACCTATTTCCCCGACCGGCCGGACGTGATGGCGGTCTACACGACGCGCATCGAGGCCGACAAGGACGAGGCGCCCGTGCTGCTCGCCAACGGCAACCGGGTCGAGCACGGCGAGATCGCCGGCACCAACCGGCACTTCGCAACCTGGTTCGATCCGTTCCGCAAGCCTTCGTATCTGTTTGCGATGGTCGGCGGCCGGCTCGGCGTGATCGAAGACACGTTCGTCACCCAGACCGGCCGCAGGGTCGCGCTGCGGATCTACGTTGAGCCCGGCAAGGAGGAGCGCGCCGGTTACGCCATGGACTCGCTGAAGCGCGCGATGCGCTGGGACGAGGAGGCGTTCGGCCTCATGTACGACCTCGACGTGTTCATGATCGTCGCCGTATCGGACTTCAACATGGGGGCGATGGAGAACAAAGGCCTCAACATCTTCAACGATAAATACGTGCTCGCTTCGCCGCAGAGCGCGACCGACGCCGATTACGCCGGCGTCGAAGGTGTCATCGCGCACGAGTACTTCCACAACTGGACCGGCGACCGCATCACCTGCCGCGACTGGTTCCAGCTTTGCCTGAAGGAAGGGCTCACCGTCTTTCGCGACCAGGAATTCACGTCGGACCAGCGCTCGCGTCCCGTCAAACGGATCAGTGACGTGCGCGCGCTGCGGGCGCAGCAATTCGTCGAGGATGCGGGCCCCCTCGCCCATCCGGTGCGGCCCGAAGTCTATCACGAGATCAGCAATTTCTACACGGCGACCGTCTACGAAAAGGGCGCCGAAGTGGTGCGCATGCTGAAAGTGCTGCTCGGGGTCGATGATTTTCGCCGCGGCATGAATCTCTATTTCATGCGCCACGACGGCGAAGCGGTGACGATCGAAGACTTCGTGCAATGCTTTGCCGATGCGGCCAAGATCGACTTGTCCCAGTTCATGCGCTGGTACCGGCAAGCGGGGACGCCGGAGGTGCGGATCACCAGCGACTATGATCAGGAGACGCAGACCTACCGGCTTGACATCACGCAGACCACGCCGCCGACACCCGGCCAACCCACGAAGCAGCCCCTGACGATCCCGCTTGCGATCGCGCTGCTCGATCCACAGGGGCGCGAGCTGCCGCTGCGGCTTGCTGATGGTTCAATCCCCGCACGCGGCGTGCTGGTGCTGAAACAGCCGAGCGAGACTTTTGTGTTCACCGGGATCGCGCAACGTCCAGTCGCCTCGCTCAATCGCGGGTTCTCAGCGCCGATCAAACTCGCAACCGAGCGTTTACCGCAAGAGCTGCGCTTCCTCGCCGCCCACGATACCGACCCGTTCAATCGTTGGGAAGCGCTGCAGACGCTCGCCACCGGCGTGCTCATCAACAATGCGACCAAACAACACGACACGAGCGAGCGTGACGACGGCGGTCTGCTGGCGGCGCTCAAAGCCGTGGTCGAAGACGAGAGCCTGGAACCGGCATTCGCCGCATTGGCCCTGACTCTGCCGTCGGAGGCCGATGTTGCGCGCGAGATCGGGCACGACGTCGATCCCGACGCGATCTTCCGCGAGCGCACGGGACTGCGCGCAATTGCCGGGCGGGCGCTCGCTTCCGGCCTATGGAACACGTACCTGCGGATGTCGAGCGAGGGTCCGTACTCCCCGGACGCAGCCAGTGCCGGACGCCGCGCGCTGCGCAACACCTGTCTCGATTTGTTGGTCGCAACCGGTGATCCGACCGCGCGCGCGCTGGCGATGCGGCAATTCGAGATCGCCGACAATATGACTGATCGGCTGGCCGCGCTCGCCGCGCTGTCGCTGCAACCGACAACCGAGCGCGAGCAGGCGCTCGAAGCGTTCTATCAGCAATTCCAAGCCGACGCGCTGGTGATCGACAAGTGGCTTATGTTGCAAGCGGTCATCCCGGAGGCGGGCACGCTTGAACGGGTGCGGGGGCTGACCACCCACAAGGCGTTCTCGTTTGCCAACCCCAACCGGGTGCGCTCGTTGATCGGCGCCTTCGCGCACGGCAATCAAACACAGTTCAACCGCGCCGATGGCGCCGGTTATGAGTTCGTGGCCGATTGTGTGCTCAGTCTCGATCCGAAGAATCCGCAAGTCGCGGCGCGGCTGATGACCGCGTTCCGCAGCTGGCGCGCGCTCGAGACTGGCCGGCGCGCGCGGGCCGAAGCATCGCTCCGCCGCGTCGCCGGCAGCGGCGCCCTCTCCCGCGATGTGCGCGATATCGTGGAGCGATCGCTCGCGGGGTAAGCACCCCTGCGTCAGCGACACATTGCAATAAAATTGCCAAAATAGGCGTCAGCGAGTCTCGACAAGACCCGCCAATTGCATTCAAATGGGCGTGATTCGGAGAGATGCGGCACATCCTTCCGGCTCAATGTGAAGGGGACATTCCGAACGGAGGCCAGCGATGGCGCCCGCTCATTCAGCGAGCGCGTCGGCAGGTGCGGATTCGATCAAAGGGCTCGC
>JAFAXD010000058.1 GCA_019241285.1 Xanthobacteraceae bacterium
TATGCTGTTCGTGTCGGGCCAGGGGTCGCTCGATCCCGCGACCGGCGCCGTCGTTGCGGGCGATATCGTGGTGCAGACGCGCCGGACGCTGGACAATCTGATGATCATTCTCGAGGCCGCTGGCGCGAGCGCGAAAAATATCGTCAACATGCGCGTCATCCTGCGCGACGTCGCCGATTTTCCCCGCTTCAACGAAACCTTCCGCGACTACTTCGCCGGCGAGAAGGTGACACGCACGTGCTTTGGCGGCGTGCTGCACCGTGCCGGTATCGACGTCGAGATCGACTGCGTGGCGATCTTCGATTAGGTCGCGGGAGCGGAGAGCGTTCTAAACGGCCAATACCTGGGGCGGTCTGCGTACCACAGGCGATCGATGGCTGGACTGGGTCCCCGTGCTTATGTGGGAAGCCCCGCCGTTTGCGAGGCTTCTGTTTCTATCGGGGAAGCCTCCGACCTCACGGGCCGAAGCTTCTCCCTTCGCTGAGCGCGATCCCTGTATCTTTAGTACCACGGCACGTAGGCGTAGGAGCTGTAGCCATACCCATAGGGGGCATAGCCGTAGCTGTAATAGGGCGAGTAGCCGTATCCGTAACCGTAGTACGAACCATACCCATAGCCGTAATACGGTGAATAGCCGTACCCATAATTGTAGCTGGGATATCGATAGGACCAGCGCACTTGGGTTGGCACAGTGGAGGCGGCAGCGTTTACGATCAAGGTGTCGGAGAGAACTGGCGCAGCCCTAACCGGTGCTGCGGCCGATAGCGTGAGCGCGCCAATTGCAGCGACGCCTAGTGCAGATTTGATCAATACGGATGTGCTCATGGTGTTCTATCCTCTTTCGATCTCTCGCCACTCCATCGCAACGGCAAGCGATGCCAACCTGTACCAAACTGTGGAGGTCACCGCGTGGTTGCGCCAATCATACTTTTGTTAGACTGGCGTGAAGGTGATGCCTCGGGCAACTGTCCGCGCTGTAACAAATCTGCAAAATTTCTTGGTTGCGTTTTGAACATCGGCCGTCGAACGCCGGCCGAGTCCCACCTCCACGTTTGTTGACGTGCGGAAATTCAACCAACTCTATTGTTAATGCCGTTCGCAGTTTCCCGATCGATAAATGCTGGTCTATCGGAGATCCGTAACGACAGCGTGTTCGCAGGCGTAATTTCATTTGCTTGCTTCTGGCGTCACAATGCCTTGCATACCATATTGGATCCGAATGACGGCAGGAGATACCAATGCCCGCACGCACACCGCAGCAAATCTTTCAGCATCACGCCGAGGCTCTGGGCGCCGAAGATATCGCCGGCGTCGTGGCCGACTACAGCGACGACGCCATCTTCATGACGCCCGCGGGCGTACTGCGAGGCAAAGCGGGTATCCAGCACGCATTTACGAAGCTCTTGTCGGACATACCCCAAGCCAAATGGGACCTGAAAACACAGCTTTTCGAAAATGACACCTTGCTCATCGAATGGACAGCCGATTCCGCCAAAACCAAGGTCGACGACGGTATCGACACATTCGTCTTCAAGGACGGTTTCATCAGGGTCCAGACCGTGCGCTACACATTACAGAGAAAATGAGCTTCGGTTTCCGAGAGGCGCACGAGATTTTCTCGCAGAAGGCCTTCCGGCTTTGAGCCGAATCGGTCAATCGCATTTTTCACGACGTCGCACATCGTGAAACAGTTAGAGTCCACGCCTAATTCGCTGAGGGTTCTGGATCGCTCAGCCGAATGATGCGACAACTGCGTTTGCTTGCGACTGTTACGATTGTAACCCAGTCAGACTTTTTTCGGCGGTGGAACGCAGACCTGCTTTCTCCAGGCGCGGGAGTACTTCCCGGCCAAATCGATCGAGGCCGCCCTCATAGTCGAGCCAGGTCAACAGGAAACCGTCGACGCCGGCGTCGGACAGGCTCGCGAACAACCCAGCGATATGATCTGCATCGCCGACCAGCGGATAACCGGCGAACCCGGCCTTTAGCGCGTAGGCGAGCTTCGCGGCCGCCTCCGGCGGCATCGATTTGGTGTCGATCGCGTTATTCCTGATGATGTTCTGGACGGGCGCATCGTCACCTTGGGTAACGATGTAGTCATAGGCGTAATCTTGCGCCTCCTTCACGGTGTCCTTGAGCACCACGTAGGCCGACATCCAGATCTGGATCTCTCTGCCGAATTTCGTACGTGCTTCGTGACGATACTCCTCGACCTGCTTCTTCAGCGCTTGCGGTTCCGGGTTGTGCGCGGAGAGGAAGGCAATGTCGCAGTGTTTTGCCGCAAACTCGCGGCCGCGCGGAGAGCGACCGGCGTTGAGAAGAACCGGCCGCGCCTGCACGCCATGCGGCTGACTGAAAGCATCCTTCAAGGTGTAGTTCGTGCCGTTGTAATCAAAACTCTTTCGCCCCGACCACAGGCGATCGAAGATGTACATCCACTCATCGGCGAGCTCGAAGCGATCGCTGTGCTCCTTCACTTCATAGCCGAAGAGCTGCATGTCCGGAGGGTACCAGCCGAGAACGAGGTTCATGCCCGCACGGCCGTTGGAGATGAGATCGACCGTGGCCTCCGCCTTGGCGACAAAGACCGGATGGTTGAGGGTGACATGGACCGTGCTGATGATCCCGATGCGCTCCGTCACCGCCGCCACGGCTCCCGCCCAGGTAAATGTTTCCATCAGGTCGCCGCTATAGTGATCGTCGCCGCCGAACGACTTCCAGTGGGCGGCTGAAACGAACCCCTCCAACCCGAGCGCCTCCGCCTTTTGCGCCAGCCGTACGTTGGCGTCCCAGGTGCAGTGGAAACGGTCCGGGTGAAACGTGAAGGCGGCGCCGTTGCCGTTGGTAGCAAACACGCCGAGCTTGATGCGATTTTTGGAGTCGCGGATGGGGTTCGAC
The DNA here is from genome assembly GCA_019241285.1 of Xanthobacteraceae bacterium. GTDB lineage: Bacteria > Pseudomonadota > Alphaproteobacteria > Rhizobiales > Xanthobacteraceae > JAFAXD01. Next base: position 2,899 of record JAFAXD010000058.1, read on the forward strand.
TTCGGCGGTTTCCGGTCCTTCATGATTTTCGCACTCCTAAAGGTCACAGCCATTTCTCAGCCGACCGCCGCGACGGCGGTCTCCTTGATTGCCTCGGTTCGCACGATCTGCGTCACGTGATCGCGCAGCGCGATGAACGAAGACTCGCTGCGCATGTCATAGCGCCGAGGCCGCGGCAGGTTCACGTCGATCACTTCGCGGATGCGGCCGGGATGCGCGGTCATGACTACAGTCTTGTCCGCCAGATAGATCGCCTCGTCGATGTCGTGCGTCACCAACACGACGGTCTTACGCTGCTCTTCCCAGATCTCGAGCAGGAAGTCCTGCATGATGGAGCGCGTGAGGGAATCGAGGGCGCCGAATGGCTCGTCCATCAACAGCGTCGACGGATTGATGGCAAGCACGCTGGCGATCGCTGCTCGCTGCCGCATGCCGCCGGAGAGTTCGGCCGGATGACGCTCGCGAAACGCCAGCAGCCCCGTTCGCTGCAACATGCGTTCGACAACCTGCTGTCGGTCCGCCTTCCCGCGATTTGCGCGCAGTGTCAGGCCGAACCCGATGTTGTCCTCAACCGAGAGCCACGGAAACAACGCCGTCTGCTGAAAGACGACGCCACGATCGGGTCCCGGTCCTTTGATGGGGTGGCCATCAACGAGCACCTGTCCGGCAGTTGGCGTCTCAAAACCCGCGATCAGGTTCAGCAGGGTGGACTTGCCACAGCCGCTCGCGCCGACAAGCGTGATGATCTCCTGATCTTGCACGTCCAAACTGACGTCATTGAGCGCGGTCACGACCGAAGTGCCGGCTTCGAAGCACTTGGTAACCGATGCGATACTAATTCGCCCCACCGAACGTCTCGCGCTTGTTCCAGGTGAGCAGCATATCGCGCACGACGATGACGAGCCGGTCGCTCAGGAATCCGAGCAGTCCGATGCTCAGCATCGCCGCGATCACCACATCGTTACGGTAAAACAGGTACGCATCGTTGAGCAGATAGCCAAGGCCGCTCCGCACAGCCAGAATCTCGGCAACCACGACAAGCACCCAGGCGATCCCCATCGACAGCCGCACGCCGGTGAGAATCGATGGTAATGCCGCGATCAGAATGACGCGTGAGAGAAGCTCCCATTCGTTCGCTCCCATCATCCGCGCCGCTTTGCAGAGCGTGACGTTGACCTGCCGCACGCCGTGGGTGGAGTTGATCGCAGCGGGAAAAAATGCGCCCAGGCCGATCAAGAAGACAGCCGGCGCGTTTCCGATCCCGAAAAACACCAGCG
>JAFAXD010000068.1 GCA_019241285.1 Xanthobacteraceae bacterium
AAGCTGGGGCAACTGCCTCCGCGCAGCAAAGTCTCGACCGCCGTGCAGAATGCGGTCCGCGCCAATCTCACCGGGTTCGGCTGGCAGGCACTCTATTATCCACGTGGGCGTCGGCTGATCTTCAACATCCCCAATGCGGACGGAACGTTCTCCCAGCACGTCCAGAATACAGCGCTGCAAACACAACCGTGGTGCCGCTTTACGAATATGAATGCTTATTGCTGGGGGCTTTTCCGGGACAACCTCTACTTCGGTGCCGCGGGCGGCGTCGTGTATCAGGCTGACAGCGGCAACCTCGACAACATCGGCCCGGTCGCGGCCGATGCGCGGCAGGCTTGGAATACGTTTACAGACCCCATGCGCAAACGAATCACCGCAGTGCGGCCGATGATCCAGGCGGTGAGTGGGGAAACCGTGAGCTTTGGCTTGGGCTTCGACTACGGCGACATCAATATCGCACTCTCGCCCACCACCGCGGGCGCCGGATCGCCCTGGGACATCTCGCCCTGGGACACCTCGCCGTGGTCACCTGATGCGATCGTCGACCCGCGGTGGCGGGTCGGCGGCGGAACCGGCCAGTCGATCGGGGTGCGGATGACGGCCAGCGCAAACGCGCCAACCGTGTGGTTGCGCACTGATTTCCGTTTCGAACAGGGCGCTGCGCTGTGAGCACAACGGATCTCAGAGTGGGCACTCCGGGCTCCCGCTTGCCGACGACCGGCTAGAGAAAGGACACGACCCACCAGATGACTGCGCCGACGAAAACAGCCAAGGCGAAGAACAGTACGGCGCGGCTGAGGGCGCGATTGCGGCTGAAAGCAATAAACGCAGCGCTCACCACCAGCGTCCAAACAACAAAACTATAGCCTTCTGGTTTAGGCAGCATTATCCCGTGGCGCTAGTAGCGCACCCCATTGATTCGCGAGTACCGTACAACCCTATTGCGTCCCATGCTGTTGTTCAATCACGATGCAGTGCTCACTGCTTGGGCGGGCGCCCGCCTTGGTATCGCCGACTTTCACCCCTGCACCACGATCGGCGTTACGCGTGGGGGCGAGATCCTGGCCGCGGCGATCTACAACAATTATAGGCCTCCCAACATCGAAGTCACTTTCGTGACAGCGTCGCCGCGCTGGGCCAGCAAGGGAGCAATCCGGGCGATGCTTCGGTATCCATTCGTGCAGCTTGCCTGCAAACGTTTGACTGCCATTACGGCGGCGCAGAACACGCCGGCGCGCACTTTCTTGTTGCGACTGGGCTTTTGCGAGGAGGGCTTGCATTTGGACGCCCTGCCCACGGGCACGGCGGTGAGTTACGGACTACTTGCCGCAAATGCCGCGCACTGGATCGCCTGAAGTGTTTCACCGCTTTTTGCACGCAGCACGCGTGTTCGATGCGGGTGACCGCAAATTTGTCCCACCGCGTCAAAGCGGGTGGCCGGCCTATTCTTGAAAACACCAGAGGAATCGTTCAAGCAACACCTGAAGCAGACCGATGTTTGCCGCCGTTCGCCGTGCCAACATTCTGAAATTTACGCGCTGTAATTCCACGATCCTGAGTACGCATATGGCAACGGTCGGCAACGGCAATAGTGCCGTCGTCCTGGTGGTCGAGGACGAGGAGTTGGCGCGGCTCATCATCGCGGATTATCTGAAGGACGCGGGATTTATCGTGTTGGAGAGTTCCAACGCTGAGGATGCCTTGGCGCTGCTCGAGACCCGCACCGACGTGCGTGCAGTGGTGCTCGATGTGGTGATGCCAGGGACGATGGACGGCATTGCCCTGGCGCACCGCATCTATGGGCGCTGGCCACGCATCGGCCTGCTTGTGGTCTCGGGCCGAGGGCCGCCGAAGGCGACACAGTTGCCCCCGGGCACCGGCTTTCTTCCCAAGCCCTATTTTGGGCCTTCCATTGTCGGACGCGTGCGCGCCATCATTGATACCGAATCCGATGATGATTAGTGTCACCTGGTTTGGGGGTTAGCGCGGAACGTTGCTGCGGCAGTTCGGTCATCGGTTCCAGCGCAAGACGTTGCGTTCCTCTCTCATCCGTTCGTGGGATGAGATGGTAAGGATTGCTTGACGCGACGAAAACAAAATGTATGTCCGTTTTTCAATCTAGCATCCGTACGCCTCGGCAGCGAGAACCATGTCGAGGCGTTTTTGTTTGTAGACTCTCACCGCTCCCACGCTCGTATCTGCTTGGGATGGTTCATCGATCCGCCGAAACAATCGTAGCCGATCAGGTATTCATTGCGAATGAGCAAAAGCACACCGCAGGCGCCACCCGCGCCGGATCCATCATTGGTGACGCAACAGCAAACGGGCGCAAACCTCAACACTGCAATTGCCCAAAAGCTTATCAACGACACGAATCAATACTCGCCTTTTGGATCTACCACATATCAACAAACCGGAACGCAGAACGTCGGCGGATTCGACGTGCCGACGTACAGCCAGACGACGACATTCAACCCGACCGTGCAGTCGATTATAAGCGGGACGGAGAACGTCGGGGCGTCGTTGATGCCGACGGCGCAGGCGTTGGCTAACGAGGTCCGGTCGAGCGCCACGAAACCGCTTGATTTCAGCGGGACCAACCAGGATTATCTCAATGCCGGCCCCCGGCTTTTGGACCAGAATGCGACCAATGCGGTCTATCAACAGCAAAAGAGCTTTCTCGATCCGCAGTGGCAGCAAAGCCAGAAAGATCTCGAGGATCAGCTAGCGCGCCAGGGCATTCCAATAGGAAGTGACGCTTATAACAGCGCCATATCAAATTTCCAGAATCAGAAAACCCAGGCATACCAATCGGCGCAAGATTCCTCCATTGCACAGGGCGCGCAAAACGCGGGCCAATTGTTCAATCAGGCGCTCGCGGGTCAGCAGCAGAATATCAGTCAGCAGCAGCTTGCGCAGATGTCGCCGATCGAGCTTCTCAGCAGGCTCTACAACTCCGGAGTAACTTGACATGCCGTCGCCGCTCGCTCTCGCCCTCATGCAGCAGCAGCCCAACACGGCTCCGCCGCAGGTCAGCATCACGCCGACCGACGTGGCCCAGATCTATAAAAACTCTCAGGATGCGGCGCTTGCCGCTTATAAGGCACAGCTCGATCAAGGCAACACGATGTGGGGTGACCTCACCAAACTTGGCGCTGCAGGTATCAGCGCTGCGGGAGCACCCCTGGTCGGCGCTCTGCTTCCGGTCGCCGCCCCGGCACTCAGCAGGGCCACCAGCAACGGCAAGTAAAACTCAAGGACACCTGAATGTCGTGGAACGGTGGCGGCAACTTCAATCGCCTGTATTCCTGGGTCGCCGATAAGGCGGCCGGGCTGAACATCAGCTCGGTCCGAATGGATGCGGACTCCAATGACATTGCGGCAAATGGTTTCGGCAATTGTCTGACTCGCGATGGGCAAGGCCAACCGACCGCGAATCTTCCGATGGCCAATTTTCGCCACACCGGAGTCGCCAACGGCGTCGCGCGCAGCGACTATGCAGCCGTTGGACAGCTTCAAGACAACATCGTCAATTGGGCGGTGGCGGTGGGCACGCCCGATGCCATCACGGCGACCCTGGCGCCGCCGATCACCGCGCTGACCGACGGTCAACTGGTGTATCTGCGCGCCGCAGGGGCCAATACGACTGCAGCGCCGACATTTGCACCCAACGGGCTTGCAGCGCACCCGCTCACCCGAGCCGGTGGGGGTGCGCTCAACGTTGGTGACATCGCCGGGGCGTTAGCCGAGATCATCCTGCGTTACAATGCCGTCAACACCCGATGGGAGCTGCTCAATCCCAACGTTCCGAATATTCCGGCCGGCACTGAGGTGCACTATGCCGGAATCCAGGCACCGCCGGGTTGGTATTTTGCGTATGGACAGCTGGTCTCGCGCTCGAGCGATCTGTCACTGTTCAATGCGTTGACGATCACCACGACGGGGAACACGCATTCAAACACGACGATCGACAATCTGACGCAAGACCTGCGCGGGCTAGGTCTCGAAGGCGGCCTTGTTGAGGGGACAGGAATTGCTCTGGGCACGACCCTGGTTTCGATCACGGCGACATCATTGACTCTTTCGCAAGCTGCGGTCGGGAGCGCTGCGGGAGTGGGAATTCGCTTTTTGCCCTATGGGCAGGGCGATGGATCGACGACATTCAATGTCCCAGACAGGCGCGGCCGTACCCTCTTCGGTCGTGACAATATGAACGGGACCGCGGCGGGGCGTCTCACGGCCGCGACGGCACAAGGCATTAACGGAATTCAACTCGCTGCGACCGGCGGTGAACAGGCGCACATTCAGACTGCCGCCGAGGTCGGTACGCACGCGCATCCGAATAGTCTCAATGATCCGAGTCACGGGCATCCCGGTTCGACGGTGCCAGCCAGTGGTGTCGGAGGCGCTACGAATGTCGGCGTGTCGGGTGCGGGCGGCATCAACGCGCCCGTCACCATCGCCAATAGCTCAACAGGAATAACGATTACAAACGCGAATAACACGGGCGCTGGAAATCCCTTCAACGTGCTGCCGCCCGGTGGCATTTCCAACATCATCATCAAGCGCTGAATTGTTACTTCTGGGCTTGCCAGGCCTGGATCGTCTTCAGTTCACATAATCAGTCGGCTCGCGGTTTTCGCTGAAAGCAGGTGACCGCCAAGGATCATGACTTGTTTCAGGAGAAAAATTCGATGTGGCGTGTGGCGAGAAGCCTCGAAGTCCTGCGCAATCAAGTCAATGCGGCCTATCCCGGGCGGCGCAAGGAACACGACGGCACAATCGGAGACGCGGCGCACCAGCCGCAAATGAGCGATCACAATCCGTGGGTCAAGGATGGCGCCGCCGGTGTTGTGACCGCACTCGATATCACGCATGACCCGGCCCACGGTGTCGACACATACGCGATCGCCGAGACTCTGCGCCGCAACCGTGATCACCGTATCAAATACATCATATCAAATCGACGCATCTTTTCGTCCCAGCTGCACGCCTGGGAATGGCACCCTTACACCGGGGCAAATCCCCATGATCGCCATGTCCACATTTCCGTACTTCCTGACAAGGCGCTCTATGACGATCGTACCCCGTGGAATTTGCATCGCGCACCAGCGAGCGAAGCGGCGGCCCGACCGGAAAAGCCCAATTTCGTCGGGCAAGAGATTGTGAGGGGGTCGTCCTACGATCAGTGCCTCGAACGCGTATTGGCGCATGAGGGAGGGTATACGAACGATCCTCGAGATCCAGGCGGTCCGACCAACTTCGGCATTTCGATCTACGACTACCGGAAATACCTGAAACCGGGCGCAACGGCGGCGGATGTGAAGCGCATGTCGCTGGCCGAGGCCCAGCGTATTTATCGCAGCAAATATTGGGATGCGCTGTGCTGCGATGATCTGCCGGCGGGTGTCGATTACACCGTGTTCGATTACGGCGTGAATTCGGGGATCGGTCGCGCGGGAAAAGTTGTACGGCGCGTGCTCGGCCTCTCCGACGCAGACTGGCGCGTCAACGCGGACGTAATCGCTGCGTTGAAGAAGTCGGAGCCGGGCAAAGTCATTATTGCGATCAATGACGAGCGGCTGACGTTTCTCAAGAGCTTGCGTACCTGGCGCACTTTTGGCGTTGGATGGGGGCGGCGCATTGCCGAAGTGAAGGCCTTCAGTCTCGAGCTTGCGCGCTATTCCGCGACCAAGAGCTCAGGCAATGGCCCGCCGGCGTTGACAGTGCTCGCTTTGGCGCCGGCATCCGGAAAGGGGTACGTCGGCAACCTGCGACAGCTGTTCACTGCGGTTGGAGCTGGAGCAGCCGTTCTGGCTAGCGGCGGCGTCCTGGCGCACGTCGCTGCCGGGATAGAGGTGTGGGTGGCGCTCATGTTGGTCGCCCTTGGGATCGCTGTGGTCGGCTTATTTGCCTGGCTCGTCCACGCGCGGCATCACGCCACCCAGGACGCCCCTGGTTCCGACATTGTTCCGGTTACTGTAACGTCGACCGCTGCCATGCTTGGGTGAACGGAGTCGGCCCGCGGCTCGTGATGGTTCCTCATCACGGGGCGCGATGACTTTGCGGCGTTAACAATCAGGGTCACGAATGGGGTGGGGGTCGCTTGTGTTGGCGCTGTTTCGCGCGCCTGGATTGCGCTGCCAGCAGCGCATCGGCGTTGCGGTGAGTTGTCTGCGCCTCGACCCCCACCCCGCCTCCTTCGCATCCTCAGCGCAGTGGTGATGAGGCTCAGTTGGCGCAGCGATGGCGCTGCCCTCACTCTTCGGGCTCGTTCGTTTGGTCGGAAGGCGCGCGCTAAAAAAATATCGTGCGAAGAATCAGGTGCTCACCCATGAACATCAGTTGGGACCTTAACGCCACCAGCATCGTGCTGCTCGCGATCAACCTCGTCGGCCTGATCTGGTTTGCATTTTCAACCCAAGCGACCGCGACCGCGGCTCACAAAAAGGCTGACCACGCCCACGAACGGATTTCGGCTTTGGCCGAAGCGGAAAGCAAGTTTCGCGAAAAAATCTTCCTCGAGTACGTCAATCGAGACATCCTGCGCGAAATGGAGGCCCGCCTCGAGCGGGCCATCGAACATCTAGCACGCACCTCGGCCGAAGCGATCGACCGCCTGGGCGACCGGCTCGACGGGCTGAGCGACGTTCGCCGGCGGCCTGGTTGATGCTTGGAAATTAGCCTCTGCCTATGATACCCGTGCTGAGGAACAATGCTTGAGGCGGGTACATGCTGAGGATCGAGGTTGGTCGGGGAGCTGGCATGGTTTTGCTGGCCGCCTTTTTGGGTTCGCCCGCCACCGCGGGTGACGTGCGGCATCTCACAATCCCAAAAGCAGTCTGGGGAACCTGGGCGCCCAAGCCGGACCAGTGCACGGCCAACAACGCGTCACTTATTTCCATCCGCGAAGGGGGAGGTACCGGACCAGAGGACAATTGCGCGGTCGAGTATGTGGTCGAGACCGCCGGCGCGGCCGGACCGATTTACTCGGCGCACATGCTATGCACCGAGAAGGACAACCCGGCGAAGTCCAGCAGCAGGGCTTTCATCGTCATTCCACGGGGAGACGACAGCATCTCGATCGGCTCCGATTTCGACAATCTGAAAACCTACTCTCGCTGTCCCAACACGAACTGACCGGCATCTAGAACAGAAGCTTGGCCGGGTCGATCGGATGTGAAAGCATGTTCTGCTTTTGCATGACGTCGATCCAGAACGTGAGCTGCTCCTTGGTCACCTTGGTGTCGACGGTAGGCAAAATCAGATTTGCGATTGCCGGCGGCGGCAGCTTGAGGATCTTACCGACATCCTGGCGCGTCTTGTCGGGATTGGCCGCGATGAAGGCGGCCGCGTCCTCGATCGCTGCCCGAAAGGCAGTCACGACGGCGGTGTTCTTGGTCGCATAGTCGCGCGTCGTGACGTACATCTGATTGGGATTGCCGGATGGGAAGCTGCTCATGATGTCCGCGAGCAACACGCCGTCCCCGCGCGATAGAATCGTCGTCGCGAATGGATCCACAGTGATGACCGCGTCGATCTGCCCGGACCGCAGCATATCGCCATGCACCGGGAATACGGCTTCAACGAAATTTACGGATTTCGGATCGACTCCCTGCTGCGCCAGCCAGTGACGCGTCATGACGTGCAGCACGGCGTTCAAGCCTGGAACGCCGAACTTTTTGCCGGCAAGGTCCTTGGGTTGCTTGATCGGGCTGTCCTTGCGTACGACGATTTGCAGTGGATTGTCCTTCGAATTGTCGGCGACGCCGGCGATGACGACGAGATCGAGCCCACCGTCGACTGCCTGTAGAAACGTTGTCGGGGTTGGAATGCCGATCTGCAGCGAGCCTGCAAGAAGCGCCGGCGGGATCGATGGGTTGATCGTGATCAACGTGTACGTCGTCTCGAGACCGTGTTTTTGAAAGATGCCTTCGGTCTCTGCAACCATCGCGGTGGCTGGTCCGGAGTTTGGCGTGCCACCAATGGCGATCTTTTGCTGCGCAAGCGCAGTTCCGGCGGTGAGCCCCCAGAGGAAAACCAAGGCTACGAATTTCGATACAAAGCCCACCTTAAGTCCTCCCTTAGCCGGCATGCTCCGATTTTTCCGGACGCCGCAAAATCCACTGTCGATCTTAGACCAAGTCCGTGGAACTTCCATCGTGCGCGGCCTGTGCTACCTTGGTTCGCAAAACGCGAAACCGGAAGGAAGCCCATGCGATCGGCGTGTCTCATGATCATCGCAACGACGTTCTGTGTCGCGATTGGCTCTGTTTCCTCCCAACCAAAGCTGCCGTCGCTCGACTTGGCGTTTTTTGTGCGACGCGTGGAGCCGATTTTCCTGGAGAAACGACTGAGCCATACACGGTGCTACGTCTGTCATGTAGAAAGCAACAATGCGTTCCGGCTGGAGAAGCTCGCGCCGGGTAGCAAATCCTGGACCGACGAACAATCACGCCGCAATTTCGAAACGGTCTCCATTCTCGTCAACCCGGGTGACCCCGCCACGAGCCGGCTGTTATTGCATCCGCTCGCGCCCGAAGCGGGTGGCGATGTTTTCCACTCGGGCGGCCGACAGTTTGCCTCCAAGGCCGACCCGGCCTGGAAGACGCTGGCTGCGTGGGTCAATGGAGCGAAGCTCGACGCCCCGGGGAAATAGCCGCGCGATCCGCCGCGTTGGGGATTTGCATCGTGTTGATCCGCTTGGGAACTTCTCCCACGGGGATGACTGCGACGAGTTTCATCGCCTTGGTATCGATGGCGGAGACGGATCGTAGACCCGCGTTGGAGATGTAGATCAACCGGCCGTCGGGCGTGAAGGTGACCCAATTGGCCACCGCAGAGATATTGCCGTGGTCCGGCAGCTTCAGGCTTGGCAATGCCACATCGCCCGTCAACTTGAGATCATCGAGCGAATAGACGTAAACCGCATTATTCGGAATGCTGGTCACCCATAGCGTCTTGCCGTCAGGTGCAACTCCGATCCCGTGCGAGGGGGAATCAGCTCGTCCGGCGTCGGTCTCGAATGCTGACGGCGCTTCGGGGAGGGTGATGCGGGCGACTTCCCGGCGTTGCGCGAAGTCCACGACCGCAAAGCCGTTGAGATCAGTGAGCTGAACGAAGATCCGCCGCGTCGAGCCGTCCGGGCCGGCCTCGATCGCCATCGGGCGAATTCCCTTGTCGAGCTTAAGCTCCCAGGCGATTTGCTCGGTGGCCGTATCGATCACTGTGATGACGCCCGTGCGCACCGATCCGGTGACGACGTACTTGCCATCAGGCGTCACATAGACGTTGTGCAAATTGCCGTGCACTGGAATGCTGTTTGTGCGCGTGAGCGTCGCGGCATCGATGACATCAAGTGCGCCGCCATCGCGAGCGATCCCGACATAGATGCGTCCGCCATCCTTCGCCACGGCAATGTTATTGGGATGATTGCTGAGCGGCACGGCCTTGATCAGCTTGCCGCTCTTGCGCTCGAACACGTCCAGCGTCGAGTTTGCTTCGTCGCTGACATAGACCTTCGACCCGTCGGGCGCGAAACCGATGCCATGTGCGGCCTCGATGCCCTTGATTTCCTGAACGACCTTGTTGGTGCTGGGGTCAATGACGTGGATGCTGTCGCCGGCGCTATTAGTGACGTAGATGCGGGCCATGTCGGCGCGCGCCAGCACAGGAGCAAGAACGACAAAGAATCCAACCATCAGGCGGCAGGCACAATATTGCGCGATCATTGCTCGGGTCCCTTTCAGCCGACCGTCTAGTCCAGAGGCTCTACTTTGACGATCGATGCACCATGATTGCTGCCAACCCAGAACGTCACGGGTGAGGTTCTATCGTCGACGAACACGCGGCGGATGTTGGTCTCGCGCGGCAGCAAATACTCGACGAACCGACCGGTTTTGGTGTCGAGGCGCAGGACGCGATCCGTGCTCATGGACCCGCTCCACGCTTCACCGTTCTTGTCGAGCGTCACGTCATATGGCGCCGTCCACGGCGTCGGTGCGAGCCACTCGGTGAACCCGCCGGTCTTGGTGTCGAACATGCCGATCCGGTTGCCCCGGAACTCGCCGAACCACAATCGGTCTTGCGCATCCATCATGCCGCGGCGTGGTGCTGATCGCGGCGTCGGAGTCGCAAACAGCGTCACCTCGCCGGTCTTCGCGTCTATGCGTCCAATGTGCTCTTGGCGGAAATCGGTGAAGTACGCGTTGTTGTGGGAGTCCGGGATGACGTCATAGATGTTGTGCGGCTCGCCTTTGGGTGCCTGTCGGAACGGCCGGAATGTTTCGATAGACCCCGAGGCGATATCGAGCCTGTGTACCCCCGCAAATCCATTGTTCTGCGTCCATACCTTGCCGTCCACGTGGGAGCTTTGCGGGCTGACCATGTTGACCTGGGCCGCGTCGATGTTTGCCGCCACCGGCAAGGACCATATTCGGAATGCCTCGGTTTGTTTATCGAACCGCGCGATCCCGCCCTGATACATCATGCCAAGCCAGAGGTTTCCGGCCGCATCGGTGCGTAAGCCGAGCGATCCCGTCGGGAACCCCGGCTTGAGTTCCGGCAGCGAATACTCAGTGACACGGCCCGATCGCGGATCGAGCCTGCCGAGGTTCGGCTCGCCAAAGCTTGAGTACCAGACGATGCCATCGGCATCGACGATGACGTCATGCGGCTCGATGGTTTCTCGGGGCAGATCATATTCGGTAATAATGACGTGCGTCGCGTGGCCGCTAGGGCGCGGGAGCGTTCGCAGCGGATAGCTCCACTTCGAGGTGGCGCTCAGGTTGATCGTCGCCAAGTACTCGGCCAAGGCCCGTTGTACGTCCACACGCTGATCACTCTGCTCCTCCATCAGCCGGTCGGCGCGGCGCAATTGCGGATGTGACGGAATGCTTTGATTCACATATCCATGCATACGTTCCAAGACGGCCATGAACTCATCGGCCGTATGGTTCGACCGAACGATACGTTCGAGCGTGTGGCATCCGGTGCAGTTCAGCAGCGTGACTCTCTGGGCATCAGTCCCAGGGACACTTGCGATCCACTCGCCGTTGGTCAGCTGAGCAGCAAGGTCCTGCGCCGGATGCAGCAGCAAGTCGTGGGTGGCCGTCTGTTCGCTCACCACCTCAGCTGTTTCGGGCGCAGCGAGCTCATAGCCGATCGCCCGAATACTCAACGAATATTGTCCGGGATTAAGCCTGGCAGCCGGAAAACCGTAGTGGCCCTGCGCGTCGCTGACCACCGTGATGGTGATGTTTGACCCTTGTCTTCTGGCGCTAACCAGCACGCCTTCCATCCGGCCGTCCGGAGCCGGGGCGACCGTTCCGACCAGGGCCATTTCGAGCGGCTCTGCGTGGGTTGAGCACGGCGCGGTCAACAGAAAGAGAGCGCAAATCGAGCCGATCGTCGATGAGAGCCCTGTGCAGCGCATGGGCATCCTCCCAAGGCGCCGACCGGCGTGACCGCTCGACGGCGCCGCGAATTATCGTTGGGAGAAGCTTAAGCTGACCGCAACCTCCCCACAAGCAGGGGAATCATTCGACCGGCGCGCCTTCACCGTGGGGCCAGATCTCTCCGGCGATCTCAACGATATGGCGTAGCTTCGCCCACTGCTGCTCTTCGGACAGGAGATTGCCACCCGTGTGGCTCGCAAACCCGCACTGCGCGGACAGGCACATCTGTTCCATGGGCATGTACTTTGCGGCCTCCTCGATGCGCCGCTTGATCTGATCCTTGGGCTCAAGCTCGCCGAACTTCGAAGTAACGACACCGAGCACGATGCGTAGATCACCCTTGGGGACGAACCGCAGTGGCGCGAAGTCGCCTGAGCGCGCATCGTCGTACTCCAGAAAGAAGCCATCCACCTTGAGCTCGTTGAACATCGCCTCGGCGACCGGCTCGTAACCGCCTTCTGCATGCCCGCGGCTGAGCGAATTGCCGCGGCAGAGGTGAACGGTGATTTTCATGTCGCGGGGCCGGCCCTCAATCGCGCCGTTGATTAGCCGAGCATAGAGATGCGGCAGGCGGTCCGGATCCTCGCCGAGGCCTTTGACGCGATCGCGCAGGCGCGGATCGCACAGGTACGCGAGGTTAGTGTCATCGAGCTGAACATACCGACAGCCCGCCGCCGCCAGATCATTGATCTCTGCGCGATAGACCCCGATCAAGTCCGCAAAAAACGGCTCCATATCCGGATAGGCGGTTTTGTCCACCGCGCCGCGCCCACCGCGAAAGTGCAACATGCTCGGCGAAGGGATCGTGACTTTGGGGGTGCGGCTCGTCGTGCTCTTGAGAAACTCGAATGACTTGCGGGCAATTCCCCCGGCCGGCCATTCGAGCTTGGCAACGACTTTTGGCGTCGGCGGCTGCCAATCGCGAACGATGCTTCCGACCGGCACATTTTCCTGTTGTCGGGGTCCAGCCGGTGGGGCCTGTACCACGCCGCCGATGGCGCACAGAAAATCCGACGACCATGACTGCCGGCGAAAATCGCCGTCGGTGACCGCCTGCAACCCGACGGCCTCCTGCATCTTGACCGCCGCCCGAATGAGCCGGTCCTCGACGGCGCGCAAATCCGCGTCCGATATCTCGCCTTTGGCGTGGAGCTCGCGCGCTGTTTTGAGCTCGGGCGGGCGCAGCAAGCTGCCGACCTGATCAGCGCGAAACGGGGCGTGGTCCGTAACGGTTGTGGTCACTACCATATTTTCCTCCCGCAGATTGATTTGTTTAAGGCCAGGCGATCCATTGCGAAACTGTGAAAATGATCAACCCAACGAGTCCGCCGACGATGGTCCCGTTGATGCGGATAAATTGCAGGTCCTTCCCAACCTGAAGTTCGATCCGCTCTACCAGAGTGGCCGTGTCCCAATTGTTCACGACTTGCGTCACATAGGCGCCGATCTCCGCACGGCGTGGCAGCAGAACGCGCAGCAATGTGAGCCGAATTCGCCGATTGAGTCTGGCACGCCGGGCCGGATCATGCTCCAGCCAGGCGCCAAGCCCTCGCAGCGCCATATCCAAAGCATCGGCGATCATCTTGGTGCGCGCGGGAATCTCGGAGCGAAGGGCGGTCTCGATTTCCGTCCATAGCACTCTGCCCTGCTCCATGAATAGCGGGTTGGCGAGCAGATCTGCTTTGATGCCTTCGCCCGCGGCGAACATTTCCGGATCGGTGGCGAGATCGGTGATCAGCTTCTCGACCGCTTTCTGCAATTCGATGCGCCACGGATGAGCCGGGTCACGCAGCTCGCGCAGCGTGGTCAGTAATCCGTTCATCACACGATCGGCTATGATCCGATCCACCCATGCCGGCACCCATCGATAGGTGTGCTCGGCGACCTTCTGGCCGATGACGTCCTTCTGCCGGGCAAGCGAGACTTCGGCAAAGACGATCGCGCGGTCGAGCGCCTGCTCTGCGGCGCCTCCAGCCCACAGCACTGATAGCACTCTTGATGCAAGCGGGGCTGCCGGGACGGACTCGATTCCATAGCGCACCACGCCGGCGAGGAAGTCCTGCATCGCGGGATCTGGAATAGTTTGTAGAATTCTCGGCAGCGCCTGCTGAACGGCATCGAGAATCCGGCCTCGTGTAACCGGCGTGTTCAGCCAAGTCGCGACCTTACCAACGATATCAACATGGGCCAGGCGCTCGTGAGCGACCCTGACGTCGAGAAAATTGTTGGTGATGAATCGCCCCAGCGCCGGCCCGATCCGTGCCTTGTTGCTGGGAATGATGGCCGTGTGCGGGATCGGAATACCTAACGGATGACGAAACAGCGCCACCACGGCGAACCAATCCGCGCAGGCGCCGACCATGCCCGCTTCAGCGAAGGCGCGGACATAGCCGAGCCCGGGCCAATGCCGTTCGAACGCCGCCGTAAGGATATAGATTGCGATCATCAGCAGGAGCAGGAGCGTCGCAATTGTCCGCATCCGCCGCAAGTCGCGGCGGCGTGCGTCACTTTCTGCAATGTGTGCAAACGCGGCGCGGGGTTTCATTCTGCACAGTCGCTTTCTTCGAAACGGATGTTGCCTGGCCGACGCAGAATCATGGCCTACATATTCTTCGCGCACGGATTATCTTTGTTGTCGGTTGGGAGCCAAATCATCATCGAACCTGCTTTGAACACGTGATCAAAAGGGCGCATCTCAAACATATTTTGGGTGTGCTTTTCCAAGCACAGTGGAAGATTGACGCATCCCTAACAACCGAAAACCCTGTAAAATGGTGACTGATTTTTAGTGTTTACGGCCAAAGTGAGGCCCTTTTGTCGGGTCGAGACAGCGCGCCCGCGCACCACTCGGGTGGGCGATCTGGAGGGGCAGTGCGCGAACGGGTATTCTGCCCGCCTCCGATCGTGTCATTGGGGGTGCGATGACACTTGTCCTACAGCGCAAGTCCGACTCTGTCCTGCGACGAGCCATTTGGCTCGCGAAGTACATTGCGACTTTGCTTATCCTAGCCGTGAGCTATTTCGCTCTGGCGAAAGCCGGATTGGCGTTGGCGTCGATCCATCCGAGCGCCAGCCCGGTCTGGCCTTGTACCGGCCTCGCGCTCGGCTGCGTCCTGGTCGGCGGGCTTCGGCTCTGGCCCGCGATCCTGCTCGGGGCATTTGCCGCCAACGTCACGAACACCGTAACCGATCCCACGTCCGTCGACGTCTTACTGACGTCTGCGGCAATCGCGATCGGCAATACGCTCGAAGCGGTCATCGGCGGATATCTCATCCAGCGGTGGTCGGACGGCTGGCGAACTTTTGAGACCACGATCGGCGTTGCCAAGTTTGCGCTCATCGCGCTGGCGCCTGGCGCCATGATCAGCGCGACCATCGGGGTCGGCAGCCTGAGTTTCGCCGGCCAAGCTGATTGGGAGAATTTCGCTCCGATCTGGCTCACCTGGTGGCTGGGCGATGTGGCGGGCGCTTTGGTCGTCACGCCGGTTGTGGTTCTCTGGCTAACCGAGGGGTTTCGCTCGTTCCGATGGACGCAGCTACTCGAATCGCTGTTGGCCTTGGTCGGCGCATGCGTAGTTGGCGCGGCCGCCTTCAGCCCGCTGCTGGAACAGACGACCCAGCGAACATCGCTGGCGTTTCTTGCCGTATTGCCGTTGATCTGGGCCGCATTGCGCCGCGGGCCGCGGGATACGGCAACTGTTGTTCTCATTCTGACCGGCTTTGCGGTTTGGGGAACCTTTGCGGGTGGCGGTCCCTTTGAGGCGCCAACGCTCAATGACGCGTTCCTGCTGCTGCTCGTATTCGTCATCAGCATTGCCATCCCGAGCCTCGCCTTGAGCGCCGACGTCGCCATGCGAAAGCGGGTCGAGGCGACCCTGCGCCAGCGCGAACTCGATCTCCGAGCGATTTTTTCGCAGGCCGTGGTGGGCATCGCACAGGTGGATACGACGGGGAGGTTCCGGCTCGTCAACGACCGCTTCTGTGAGATCGTCCAGCGCTCAGCCGGCGATCTGAAGGCGATGAGCATCCAAGATTTGATTCATCGCGACGATCTGCCTCGCGTTCTGGAGTTGCTCTCATTTGCGGTGCGCACCGGCGAAGGCTTTGCGATCGAGAGCCGGTATGTTCGTCCCGACAGCCATCCGGTGTGGGTCCGCAACAACGTGTCGGCAATTCTCGATTCGTCCGGCGCGGTTCGCCAGCTCGTCGCGGTGACGGAAGACGTGACCGCCCGCCGGCAGGCCGAGGAAAATCTGCGCCGGGCGCGCGACGATCTCGAGCGCATGGTGCTGGAGCGCACCGCGGCGCTCAAGCAGGCGAATGACGTTCTCAATGCCGAGATCGAACAAAGGAAACACGTGGAGGCCGCACTGGTGCAGGACTTCGCTGAGCGCCGTAAAGCGCAGGAGGCGCTGACGGAAAGCGAGCGGAGGTTCCGGCTGTTCATCCAGGGCGTGACCGACTACGCGATCTTCATGCTCGATCCCGAAGGCTATATCACCAACTGGAACTCAGGCGCGCAACGGATCCATCACTATGCGGCCGGAGAAATTGTCGGCCAGCATTTCGGCTGCTTCTACACCGAGGAGGAACAGCAGCGCGGCGAGCCGGCGCGGGCGCTGCAGGTTGCCGCCTATGAGGGTAAGCACGTCGCTGAAGGCTGGTGGGTGCGGCGCGACGAGAGCGTGTTCTGGGCAAGCATCGTGATCGAAGCGATCCGCGACGAATCCGGAACGCTGGCCGGATACGCGGTGATCACGCGGGATATCAGCGAGCGCCGCGAGGCCCAGGAAGCGCTCGCCCGCGCCCAGGAACAACTCGCCCAGTCGCAGAAGATGGAGGCGCTCGGCCAGTTGACCGGGAGCATCGCACACGACTTCAACAATTTGCTGATGATTGTCAGCGGTCACGCTCAGCTGCTGCGCCGCCGCCTCACCGAGCCGAAGCACTTGCAGGCCGTGGAAGCCGTGCACGCCGCGGCCAGCCGCGGCGAGAGCCTGACGCGCCAACTGCTTGCCTTCTCGCGCCGGCAGCCGCTCAGTCCCGTGGTGGTCGATCTTAAGGAGCGCGTCGAAGCGGTGCACGAAATGCTGCTGGGCTCGTTGCGCGGAAATATCGAGCTCAAGCGCGAGATACCTGCCGATATCTGGCCGGTGGAGATCGATATCGCGGAGTTGGAACTGGCGCTGGTCAACGTCGCGGTCAACGCGCGCGATGCCATGCCCGGCGGGGGGACGATCACGGTATCGGCGCGCAATGCGAGCTTGAGCAAGAGCGACGGCGTTGACCAGTTGGAAGGCGACTTTGTTGCTTTGTCGGTCGCGGACACCGGCGTCGGCATCGCGCCGGACGTTCTGCCGCGCATCTTCGAGCCGTTCTTCACCACTAAGGCGCTCGGAAAGGGAACCGGACTCGGGCTTTCACAGGTTTACGGATTTTCGCACCAGTCGGGCGGGACGGTGGTGGCCACCAGTGAAGTCGGAACCGGCACCACGATCACGCTCTACCTGCCCCGCAGCCACGCTACGTTGACGCGGATTGCCGAGGCGCCGCCGATGCAGCCGGCCGCCCCGGCGCAAGGAACGATCTTAGTCGTGGACGACAATCCCGAGGTTGCCGATGTTACAGCCTCGCTGATCGAGCAACTGGGCTACCGCACGCTTCGGGCCGAGAATGCGCGGGATGCGCTCAATCAGCTGCAGCGTGGGAACCGGATCAATCTGGTGCTGAGCGATATTGTGATGCCGGGCGGAATGAACGGAATGGCGTTGGCGCAGGAAATCACCAACCGCTACCCACAGGTTGGGGTGCTGCTGAGCAGCGGGTACAGCGACATGGTGCAGGCTGCCGAAGCGCGCTTCGTCATCCTGCGCAAGCCGTTTCAGCTGCCGCTGCTCGAACGCGCGATTCGCGAAGCGCTGGAGCGCATTACCGCGCCTGAGAACGGCGGGCGCGTTTTGCCCTTTCCGCAGGAGCGGGGAAATTCGCGCGGCTAGCTTGGAATTGTTGCTGAACTCAGCTCGTTTTGGTCCGGATCCGAATTGCCATTCGTTTCGGAACCGGATCGTTTGTGTATGTCAGAGCGATCGCATCGAATGCCGCAGCCGCGCGTATCGGCTCACTTTGGATTAGCGCGAACGCGGCGCGGTATTGCTCTTTCATGTCCGATGACCAGTCGGCGGGCCAAGGTTCGTAGACAGCCAAGGGTTCGTCGCGACCGCGGACATTGATGTTACCCAACGGGCGCAGCGATTTCGGGTCGCAGCGCGCCGCGGCAGTCGGGCCGATGCAGATCGACGACGCAAGGGCTTTGTTCGCCGCCTCGAACCGTGCGGCGGCATTCACCGCATCGCCATAAGCCGTGTAATCCAATTTGGAGCTCAACCCGACGTCGCCGACGATCGCTTCTCCCGTTTCAATGCCGATTCGGGTTCGACCAAACCCGATGGCCTGCGGTGCCGGCGAGCGTCGGTACGACTCGGTCCAGGATCGGATCGCAACCGCGCAATCGACCGCTTTACGCGGATGATCGGCGAGATCGAGCGGCACATTGAACAGGGCGTGCACTGCGTCGCCGACAATCTTGTCGACCATGCCACCGTGTTCAACCACCAACTTGGTGATGCCTTCAAAGTAATGATCAAGCACAGTCACAAGCTCCTCCGCATCGGCGCGATGCGTCAGTGCTGTGAACCCTTCGACGTCGGTGAAGAGCGAAGTCACCTCGCGACGTTCGCCGGTCAGTTTGAGCAAGGTGGGTTGATCGACGATACGTCGCACCACCGCCGGAGCGAGGTGTTGCTCGAATCGGCGACGAACGAGCGCCTCGCGCCGGCGGGTGGCAGCGAAAGACGTGATCGACGCGACCGCGAATATCGCCAGGCCGGCGAGCGATGGCGTCAATGGATCGATCAGGCGATCGGTTGCGAAAGAGCTCAGAACTGCCCCGAACCACGTGAGCAAAATGCTTGCGGCAAGGAAGAGGGCGGCGAGCAGGGGTGAAAATACAATGCTGGCGAACAGGGCGAGTACGCATACAGCCAGCAACAACAGAATAGCAACTGTTTCGGAATGCGTGACCGCGCGTGGAAAGCGGCCCTCGTTGATTTGTTCGATTGCGTCAGCCTGTATTTGAACCGAAGGAACCAGGGGGCCGCTGACAGTTTGGCGCAAGCCACCGAGCTCAGGCGCAGATCCGCCGATCAGCACTGTCGCGCCGGCCAGGCGAGCAATGGATGTTGGCTGGTTGAGGATGTCGACGGCCGAAATGGTGCGGTCCGTGTGCGGTGACGAGGGCTGAGGGATGAGGCGTAGAAGGGCGTCCGCGCTCAGCGGAATTTGCAGATCGTCCGTCGTCAGCGTAACTGGGTTCGACTGGAGCAAATAGGATGACGCGCCACGTGCGACGCGGACCGACTCGATGCTCAGGCCCGGCATCAGCTGATCGCCGACCGCAACAAGCAGCGGAACGTAGCGGACCACACCGTCGCTCTCGGCCGGTAGCGATAAGGCGCCAAGTCCGCTCGCCGCGGCTGTCAATTTGGTAATCGGCGCCACCGCGCCGGAAGCTCTCCAAATGGAATCAAGCCGAGGCTGATTACGCACAAGGATTGGCACGTGAGGGAGTGCTCGCCGTCCTTCCGGGTCGAGCACAAATCCAAATACCAGCGGTGCCTTTCGGCCAACGCTTGCGAGAAGTTGATCGCCATCGGGCAGCGTGTCGGCGAGAGCCAAAAAATCTGAGCGGTTTGTCAGTGTGCCGAGCGCTCGCGCGAGCGCGGCCGGCGAGCGGGAGTCCTGCTCCGCAAAGAGAATATCGAGGGCGACGACGGCCGGCTTCGCGGCCGCAATTGCATCAACGAGCCTGGCAATGGTTGCGTGCGGCCAAGGCCAGGGACCAACGGCTTCAAGCGAACGTCGGTCAATATCGACAACGATGACTGAGGCATTGGATTGCTTGCTCTTGGAGCGATGAAAAAGACTATCGGCCGCGAGCACCTGATCGAAGCCGAGCTCGCTCAACCGGGCACGCCAGGTCGCCGGCATCAGCAAATCGAGCATCACCACAATGGTGATCGCTGCCGCGCCGATCAATGCGACTGATTTTGTTGCGCGGGACAACCTGAGCATACGGGCGACCGGCGCGGCCGACCCAAATCACTGCACGCTTTGCATCGCATTGCGAATGCGCTCCGCTCCCCACGGGGTGGGGGCCGAAGGCGCACCTCCCATGAGAGGGATGTTGGTCCCTTCGCCGGCGCGTACAACGACCTCCGTACCGGCCGCCGATACGGTAACGGCTCCGCGCGCAACGAACACGCCAAAGACGCCGGCGCTCGGGCCGGCGAAGAAGCGGGTGCCCCGCACCGCGATCAGCCCGAACGATCCATGAAACTGCATGTCCACTGGCGCGGCGTCTTCGGATCGGTCAAACAGGATCGGGCCCGATTGCAGCGTAATGTCCCCACCGACATTCACCAGAAAGCGATCGATCGTCAGGCGAGCCGATGATCCGAGCTGCAAGGTCGTGGCGGAGCCGAGATGCAGGACCAGACGAGCGTCAGGCCCGGTAGCTACGATATCCTTGAGAAAAAGAGGTGCCGATCGTTGCAGATTTCGGCGGCGGCCCTCGGCTTCTGCAAATGCGTCGCCCTTGACCTCTTGCACCGAGCCGACCTCTTCTGCGGCGCTGGCCGGACGGATCTTCAACGCTGGCAGGATCGCGCCGATGGCGGCATAGAAAAATCCGCGACGATCAACTACAAATCGTGTGATCCAGGTTCGGTTTGGCATTTGGCCTCTCCCACGTTCGTTGGCGGGCGCTCAAAGAGAAAATCGGCAGTTCGATCCGATGCGGGCTAAACGAGTCATGATAGGCTGACCAAAATGCCGCCTACAGGTCCTTGGCAGAATCTCTCAGCTTGAATTTTTGTATTTTGCCCGTCGAGGTCTTCGGAATTTCAGCAAACACGATGTAGCGCGGGACCTTGAATTTGGCGAGGTGCGTGCGGCACCACTCAATGAGTGCTTCTGCGGTCGTATGCTCGCCGTGGCGCAATTCCACGAACGCACACGGCGTTTCGCCCCATTTCTCATCAGGCTTGGCCACCACCGCAGCGGCGGATACCGCCGGATGCTTGTAAAGCACGTCTTCGATTTCGATCGAAGAGATATTCTCACCGCCTGAGATAATGATGTCCTTGGAGCGATCCTTGAGCTGGATGTAGCCGTCCGGATGGATTACGCCGAGATCCCCGGAATGAAACCAGCCGCCCTTGAAGGCTTTGTCAGTCGCGGACTTGTTCTTGAGATAGCCCTTCATCACGACATTGCCGCGGAACATCACTTCGCCCAGCGTTCGGCCGTCATGTGGCACGGGTCGCATCGTCTTGGGATCAAGCACATCCAATCCTTCCAGAACCGGATAGGGCACGCCCTGCCGCGCTTTCTTGGCGGCCTGCTCTGGACCTGCCAGTTTGTCCCATGCGGTATGCCAATCATTGACCACGGCCGGACCGTAGACTTCGGTCAGGCCGTAAACGTGGGTCACATTGAACCCGGCGTTCTTCATGGCCGCCAGCACAGCTTCCGGCGGCGGCGCTGCGGCCGTGACGAACTCGACGCGATGCGGCAGCGGTTTCTTCTCTGCCGCCTGAGCGCTGAGCAATGTTGACATCACGATGGGGGCACCGCACAGGTGCGTAACCTTATGCGAGGCGATCGCATCAAAGATCGGGGCGGCGCGAACCTGGCGCAGGCAAATGTGGGTTCCAGCCACAACCGACAAGGTCCACGGGAAGCACCAGCCGTTGCAGTGAAACATCGGCAAGGTCCACAAGTAGACCGGATGCTTGCTCATGTCGCAGGTCAGCACGTTGCCGGTGGCGAGCAGATAAGCCCCACGGTGATGATAGACGACGCCTTTCGGATCGCCCGTTGTGCCAGACGTGTAGTTGAGCGCAATCGCGTCCCACTCATTGTCCGGCATCTCCCAGGCGAACTCGGGATCGCCCTCGCTGAGAAACTCCTCATATTTGATCGCGCCGATTGGTTCGCCCTCGCCGGCAAAAACCGGATCATCGTAGGAAATCACGAGCGGCTTGGCGTCCGCGCGGGCGAGCGCTTCCTTGACCACGTGGGCGAACTCGCGGTCGACGATCAGCACCTTGGTCTCCGCGTGATCGAGGATGAAAGCGACCACCGCGGCGTCGAGCCTGGTGTTGATTGCATTGAGCACCGCACCGGTCATCGGTACGCCGTAGTGCGCCTCGAGCATCGGCGGTACGTTCGGCAGCATCACCGAAACGGTGTCGCCGCGTTTGATGCCGCGCTTCGCCAAAGCGGAGGCCAACGCCCGCGCACGCGCGTAAAATTGGGCATAGGTCCAGTGCTGATGCCCATGAACGATCGCCGGATGGTCTGGGAAGACCGCTGCGGCACGCGCAAGGAACGTGAGCGGGGTCAACGGCTGGAAGTTGGCCGCCCGTCGCGCAAGGCCATTATCGTAGGGTGTCTTTGCCATCGGCCGATCACCCTGCCTAGCGAAACAGCGGGCGACGATCAATCCATCGTGGGACCGATGTTACGGCATATGGACCGGTGCCGGGAGGGGAATGTTCCGCTCCGCAAGGACGGCGCGCAGGCGATCCGGATAGTCGCTGATCAGTCCGTCGACGCCGAGATCGATCAGCCGCTCCATATCTTGGGGCTGATTGACGGTCCACGGGATCACCCGAAGGCTCGCCGCCTTGGCTTCGGCCATTGCGGCGGGGTCGACGTTGCGATGGTAGGGCGACCAGATCTGGCAGCCGGTTGCCGCGACCAGCCGCGGAATCGAGCCATCGAAGTCGTGAATGTCGAGCCCGGCGGCCCAGGGAGACGGCCCGGGACGCGACCGGCCAACGGTGTCTTCCTCGGGCGTTTCTACCGTGAGGCAGGCCCGGTCGATCTCGGGTGCAATGCGGCGCACCGCCATGATCGTGCGCCAGTCGAAGGATTGGATGATCACCCGCTCGGCCATTTTGGCCTCCCGTACGACGTTCACCAGAGCCTGAGCGAACGCATCGGGATCAGGGGTCTCAGCCGCGGAGGTAGGTGTGAGCTTGGTCTCGATGTTGAAACGAACCGCCGTCGCCCCGGCTTGTTGTGCAAGTGCAAAAACTTCGCTCAGCGCCGGGATGCGGGCCCCATCTACGGGCCGCTGCTGCGGAAAGGCGGACGCATAGGCCGTTCCGGGTTTGAGCCTTCCCACGTCGTAAGTCTTGAGCCCGGCAAACGTGAGATCATGGATCAGCGGGCCCGGGCTGTTGAGGAATTCTCCGTCCGGACCACGGGTGTGGTCCGGGTTGAGGGCCCGGTCGTGACTGACCACGACCACGCCATCCCGGGTCACGCCAACGTCAAGTTCCAGCGTCGTAACGCCGATCTGCAACGCGGTCGCGAATGCCGGGAGCGTGTTTTCTGGGGCGAGCCCGCGGGCGCCACGATGGCCCTCGAGGTCGAATGCATCCGCCGACGTGAGCCGCATGAGAATGATCAAGATCAATGCCAGATGTCGCATTCCCGCAGTGTGTGGGGTGTGCTTGTCAAGGGCATGACATGGTTGCATTGGCGCCAGGCCGGCTCACAATGCGTATCGTTCCAGGAGGACGCGCCCGATGGATGCGCCAATAACCAGCCGGTATCACGAGGTCTATGCCCGCGCGCAGCGCGACCCGGAGGCCTTTTGGGCAGAAGCTGCTCGGGCAATCGACTGGTATGAGTCCCCCCGCAAGGTGTTCGATCCCGCAGCCGGAATCTATGGACGCTGGTTTGTCGATGGCGTCTGCAACACCTGCTTCAATGCCGTCGATCGGCACGTGGCCGGTGGTCGCGCTGGGCAAGCCGCAATCATCTACGACTCGCCCGTTACCCAAACCAAACGCACGATTAGTTACGCCGAGCTGTTGACCGAGGTGAAGGCGCTCGCCGCGGTCTTGCGCGATCTTGGGGTCGGCAAAGGCGATCGCGTCATTATCTACATGCCGATGGTTCCCGAGGCGGCGTTCGCGATGCTGGCCTGTGCCCGCATCGGCGCGAGTCATTCCGTCGTGTTCGGCGGGTTTGCCGCCAAGGAGCTTGCCACCCGCATCGATGATGCCAAACCGAAGGTGATCCTATCCGCGAGCTGCGGCATCGAGCCGGGACGCGTTGTCGAATACAAGCCGCTGCTCGACCAGGCGATCGCTCTGGCGCGGTTCAAGCCTGAGGCCTGCGTGATCCTGCAGCG
>JAFAXD010000411.1 GCA_019241285.1 Xanthobacteraceae bacterium
GCGTCTTCGGCGCGCGCCATGGACGCGGCGAAGCTGAGTGCGAAGGCCGCGACGGCGACCAGCAATCTGTACATCATGATGCGCCCGCCTTGACGCGATCGAGGTTGCCCACCCAGCCGACGACGGCGTTCGCCGCAATGGCGATCATGAACAGCGCGATCAGCATCGCGTACATGCGCGGCATGTCGAACAGGCTGTACGCCTGGATGATCAGAAAACCGAGGCCCTGGTTGGATAATTTCGTCTCGGCCAGGAGCGTTCCGATGATCGCGACGCCGAGCCCGAGCCGCACGCCGTTGATGATCGGGTGGCGCATGGCCGGAAGATAGATCTTGCTCACCATCTGCCAGGTGTTGGCGCGGAAGCTCTTGCCGACACGGATCAGGATCGGCTCGATCTGGCGCATGCCGGCGGCTGCCGACAACGCAATCGGAAAGAAGCATGAGATCGCGCCCATGGCGACCTTGGATCCGGGCCCGACACCGAACCACATGATCATGATCGGGAAGAAAATGATCTTCGGGGTCGGCCCGAGGTAATAAAGGTAAGGTTCATAAGCCCTTGCCAGCAGTCTGCTGCCACCGAGGATGAGCCCAACAACGAGCCCGGAGAGGCCGCCGATCAGGAGAGCCGCGCCGACCTCTCCGGCGGTAACCCCGAGGTTGCGGTAATATTCCGGACTGGTGAGGAGCTTCACCAGCGCGCCGCCTATGGCAAAGAGTGACGGCACCACGTCCCGATAGAGGAGCCCCGAGGCCGCGACCGCCTGCCAGAGCACCAGCACGGCGATGATGATGGCGACGCGAAGCGCCAGCACCGGATCGGCGCGCAAGTTGAATGATGGTGCGGCGCTTAGCCGGCCGGTCTCAGCCATCGCTCCGCCTTTTCGATTGCAATGAAGAACAAGATGCTGACCAGGATCACGAAGAAGATCGCCGCATAAGTGCCTGGCAGGTCATAACGTTCGGCGAGATCGTTGATCAGCTGCCCGAGCCCGCCGAAGTTGATCAGGAACTCGACCCCGACCACGTTGATCAACGTGAAGATCAATCCCAGCCGTACGCCGGTGAAAATGGTCGGCAGTGCGGCAGGAAATAAGATTTTTGTAAATAACTGAACGCTGCTCAGGTTGAGGCTGCGGCCGACATTGACCAGCACGGAGCGCGTAGTGACCAGACCTTCGATGGTCTTGAGGACGACCGGAGGGAAGCCGGCGACGAAGCCCATCATAATGATGGTCCAGGCGCTGCGGCCGAAGATCACCAGGAACAACGGATACATCAGCACGGTCGGAGCCGAGGCGAGCGCCGCCACCCAGGTCTCGGTTGCGCGTCGCCACAGCGGGAACCGGTAGAGCAGCATGCCGACCAGAACGCCGATGATGGTGATCATCGCCCCGGCGGCGAAGGACTCGATGAAGGTGAGGCGAAAGCGGCCAACGATATCCTCGTCCACCACGACGCGCCCGAACGCCGCCGCGATTTGCGTCGGCAGCGGCACGATGTACCGGTTGATCAGGCCGACACGGATCAGCACTTCCACCGCGACCAGAAATACGATCAAGGTGCCAAAGCCGAGCAACGCTGGGAGCCAGCGCTCGATGAGGCGATGTTGTACGGCAGCGCTCATGCCTTCCGCCGCGTTTCCTCGTCCCGCATGCCGCGGCTCGCTTCTTCGCGGAGGTCGCCCCAGATCTGCGCCACGTAGTGGCCGAAGGCTTCGCTTGAGACGATCTCCGAGGAGCGTGGGCGCGGTAGGTCGATATCGACGATGCGTTTTACGCGTCCGGGCCGATACGTCATCACCAGGATGCGGTCGGCAAGCTGGACCGCTTCGGTGATGTTGTGCGTGATCAGCAATGTCGTCTGCTGCAGTTCTTGTTGGATCTGCAGGACCTTGTCGCCGAGCAGAAGCCGGGTCTGCTCGTCGAGCGCCGCAAATGGCTCGTCCATCAGCAGGATTTTTGGCTCTGAGGCGAGCGTGCGCGCAATCGACACGCGCTGGCGCATACCGCCGGAGAGCTCCGCCGGATAGCGCCGTTCAAACCCGTCGAGACCGACGAGCGAGATGAAGTGGCTTGCGCGCTCGAGCCGTTCGGTCTTGCGCATCCCGGTGATCTCGAGCGGGAACGCAACGTTGTCGATCACGCTGCGCCAGGGGAAGGTCGACTCTTCCTGGAACACCATGCCGATCGCCGGATGCGGCCCGCGCACGCGGTCGCCGGCAACCGTGACGGTTCCCTCGTAGCTGTCGACCAGGCCGCCAACGATGTTGAACAACGTCGACTTGCCGCAACCCGAAGGTCCGATCACGGCCAGGAACTCGCCCGGCTTCACGCTCAGCGAGACATGATCGACCGCGGTGAGCGGACCCTCCGCTGTCTCGAAGCGCTTGACGATATCGTCGACGACCAGAATGCCGTCGCTTCCCTGCGCGCCGACCGAAGCAACCTGGCTCATCAACTTCCGCGGTCCGGCTTCTGGGCCGCGATCGCTGCTGCAACGCCGGGCGAATAGCCGGGCTCGATGTGCACGTCGATCACGGCTACTTCGCCTGCGTCCACAGCGGCGATCGCATCGGCGTAGACCTTCGCCAGATCCGCGATCTCCTTGACCGGGCCAAAACCGCGCGCGCCCTGCGCGCGGGCGAGCCCGGCGATATCCGGATCGGGATCGCTGATGCGCTGGCCGATCCACTTGTTCTCGATCGGGCGGTTGCGCATGCGGGCGACGCGTTCCTGGTGCACCTCGTCATTATAGAACGAGCTGTTGTTGGCGACGACGAACAGCATCGGAATGCGGTAATGGACCGCGGTCCAGATCGCCGTCACGCCCATCAGGAAATCGCCATCGCCACAGATCGCGATCGGCAGCCGGCCGCTGTCCTTGAGCGCAAGTGCTGCGCCGACCGACATGCCGGGGCCGCCGCCCAAGCCGCCACCGCCGTCGGAGCCGAGATAGTCGAGCGGATGGCGGAAGTGCCACCAGCCGCCGCTCCAGGAAATCGGCAGGTGCGTCAACGATACCGGCCGCTCGCCGACGGTGTCGCGCAGCACCGTCGCAAGATGCGCGAGCGCCAGCGGGCCGTTGGGTGGCGCTTCGGATTTGGCCTCGCGCACCGGAACCGGCTTGGCGCGGCGTGAGCCGAGCGCCGCGAGCAGCGCCTGCACCACCGCGTCGGTATCCGCCGCGATCAGCAAGTCGGCGTAGGGCAGGGCCATGTAATCCATGCTCCAACCGTTGTGCACATGGTGGTCCATGGAGACTTGGATGACCTTGCCGGACGGCGGGCCGCCGAGCGACTTCAAGGTTCCGCCGAGGTCGACCCAGTCGAGGCTCAGGATCACGTCGGCTTCGCGCAGGGCCGCGACGAGATCCGGGCTGTGGTGCGAGGCGGGCGGGGCGAGATGCAGCGGATGATCGGTCGGGAACGCCGCGCCCACATGCAGGCTCGAGGCAACGCGCGCGCCGAGCGCTTCGGCGAGCGCGACGCGCCGATTCCAGGCATCGAGATCGCGCGAGACACGGCCAGCGAGGATCAGCGGATGCTTGGCCGAGGTGAGAAGCTCAACGGCTTTCTGGATCAGCTCGGGCGGGGCGCCCGTTGCGACCTGCGGCATCAGCCGCGCAGGGTCGATCGGCGGCAGTGGGTCGGCGATCTTCGCTTCCTGCAGCTCGGCGTCGAGGTTGATGTAGACAGGGCCTTGCGGCGTGGTGTTGGCGATCCAGCCGGCACGGAGGACCGACTCCCGGATGGATGCCGGGGACGCCGGCTGATCATCCCATTTGGTGTAGTTGCGCACCAGCGCGCCCTGGTCGCGCGCGGTGTGGATCCAATCGATCCACGGCCGGCGCTTGGCGGCATCGACCGGACCGGTGGCGCCGAGCACGATCACCGGCATGCGGTCGCACCAGGCATTGAAGAACGCCATGGTCGCGTGCATCAGGCCGACGTTGGAATGCACCGCCGCGGCCATCGCCTTGCCGGTCACCTTGGCATAGCCGTGGGCGATGGCGACCGCGGCCTCTTCGTGCAGGCACAGCAGCATCTGCGGCGTCGCGTTGCCGAGATAGTTGACGAGCGAGTCATGCAGGCCGCGAAAGCTCGCCCCGGGATTGAGGGCGATGTAGGGGATGTCGAGCGCGCGCAGCGCATCGGCAGCGACGTCGCTGCCGAACATCGGCGCGTTGACACCGGCGGCGACAGGCCGCTCGAGCGCGGCGGTCGGGTCTGAGCTTGGCGACTTGCGCGCCGTCGCGGCGTCACGTCGTGAGGTCGTCATTGCTGGGCGTTCCTGAGAGGTGATGTTTAGTGGGACTGATCCAAGCCGATCACGAGGCTGCGCGCAACCTCGCGAGCAGCCCGACGCCGGCGTATCCGTCGGCGGGTTCGATACCGAACTTGAGTTGATAGTCGCGAACGGCCTGCATGGTGGCGCGGCCGACGCGCCCGTCGGTGCCGCCGGTGTCGAACCCGAGCGCGGTCAGCCGGCGCTGCAACTCCTGCAACTCCGCCATCGTCGGCGTGCGTTCGGCGCCAGGGAACGGCTGCACGAACGGACCGTCGCCGCGAATGCGGTCGGCCAGGTGGACAATGGCCAGCGCATAGCTGAACGCCGGATTGTAGCTCATCACGGCCGAAAAATTCTGGCCGATCAAAAATCCCGGGCCGCCGCGCACCGGGAGCGCGAGGCGCACGCGGTCGTTCGGCCGCGCAAAGGCCGTGCCATCCGGGCGCACGACGCCCAGGTCCTGCCACTGCGCGTAGGTGCGCCAGGTCTTGCGATCAGCCATACGCTCGCGATTGTCCGGCACCCGCACCTCGCAGCCCCAGGTCTCGCCGCGTCGATAGCCACCGCGCTCGACCAGGTAGCGCGCCGTGCCGGCAAGCGCGTCCTGCGGGTCACCGAACGGGGTGATGCGGCCGTTCTGGTCATAGTCGACGCCCATGTGCAGCCATACCTCCGGCATCCACTGGGTGTGGCCCATGGCGCC
>JAFAXD010000443.1 GCA_019241285.1 Xanthobacteraceae bacterium
GGGCCGAGCGTCGCAAACCGCGTCATCATCGCGGCGCTCACCGGCACCCCTTGCGACACCGAACGCAGCGCGGCGGCGTGCGATTCCGCGGAGGCTGCGAAGTACACAAACATGGCAATGAAGATCAGCAGCGGATTGTAGAAGAGCCCGACCGCACCAAACACAAAGGCCAGCGCCTGGCCGATGCCCGCGGCGACCTTGGTGGCCTGCACGTAGCCGAGCTTGATGGCGAGCAGCGCGCGCAGCACGCGGCCGCCATCCATCGGAAACGCCGGGATCATGTTGAACAGAGCGAGGAACAGGTTGACCTCGGTCAACCGGTCAGTGAGCGCCACACGGGTGCTCTCGACGGCGGCCAAGTGCGTCGGCTCCGGATGCGCGTGAAACACCACCAGCAAGAGGCCGGCGATCACCACGTTCACGGCCGGACCAGCAAGCGCGATCAGCAGTTCCTGATAGGGTTCCTCGGGAATCCGCGCGAGCCGCGCCACTCCGCCGATCGGCAGCAGAGTCACGTCCGGCGTCTCGACCCCAAACCCACGCGCCGCGAATATGTGGCCGAACTCGTGCAGCAGCACGCACAGGAACAAGAGCAGGATGAAGACAAGCGAATTCCAGGCTGCGACCGGGCCCTCGGCGAGGTAGCTCGCGCCCCAGATCCAGGCGATGAAGATCAGGAACGTGATGTGAATGCGGACCTCCGTTCCGGAGATCCGCCCGATCGTGAATGACCAGCCCATGATGGTCCTCGGCTCAGCGTACCTACGCGACCGCGCGCTCCGGCTCGCCTTCGGCGGGGCGCGTGCCCCGCTCCGCCGGCTCGAGCGCGGCGGCGACAGCCTCGTCCACGCGCTCGAGCCAGACGAACTCGAGGTCTCGCCGCACATCCTCGGGGATGTCGTCGAAGTCCCGGAGATTGCGCGCCGGCAGCATGACGCGACGAATGCCCGCCAGCGCAGCGGCAACGACCTTCTCCTTGATTCCACCCACCGGCAGCACCAGTCCGCGCAGGCTGATTTCGCCCGTCATTGCCGTATCGCTGCGGATGGTGCGGTCAGACATGAGCGACACCAGCGCCATGAACATCGCCACACCGGCACTCGGCCCGTCCTTCGGAATCGCGCCAGCCGGCACATGGATATGAATGTCGGACTTCTCGAAGCGCGCCGGGTCGACGTCGAAAGCGGTCGCGCGATTCTTCACGATGCTCAGTGCGGCCTGCGCGCTCTCTTTCATCACGTCGCCGAGTTGGCCGGTCAGGATCAGCCTGCCCGACCCCGGAATGCGCGTCGCCTCGATGAACAGGATGTCGCCACCGACCGGCGTCCAGGCCAAGCCGGTTGCGACACCGGGCACGCTGGTGCGCATCGCTGCCTCGTTCTCGAACCGTGCAGGCCCGATGACGTTGACGAGTTCGTCGACCGATACGCGGATCGGCCCGCTCTGCCCTTCGGCAATGCGCATTGCGGCACTACGCATCACCTTGCCGATCTCGCGCTCGAGACCGCGCACGCCGGCTTCGCGCGTGTAGCTGTGGATGAGCGCGCGCAGCACGTCGTCGCCGATCTCCACCTGCTCGGGCTTGAGACCATTGGCCTCGAGCTGACGGCGCACCAGATAGCGGCGCGCGATCTGCAGCTTCTCGTCGCCGGTGTAACCGGCAAGCGAGATGATCTCCATGCGGTCGCGCAGCGGTCCGGGGATGGTGTCGAGCATGTTGGCGGTGGTGAGGAACACCACGCGACTCAAATCGAACGGCACGCCCAGATAATTGTCGCGGAACGTGTTGTTCTGCTCCGGATCGAGCACCTCGAGCAAAGCGGCCGAAGGGTCACCCTGGATGCCGGCGCCGAGCTTATCGATCTCGTCGAGCATCATCACGCAGTTGCGGGTGCCCGCCTTGCGGATCGCCTGAATGATGTTGCCCGGCAACGCACCGATATAGGTCCGGCGATGGCCGCGGATCTCCGCCTCATCGTGGACGCCGCCAAGCGACACGCGCACGAACTTGCGGTCCATGGCGCGCGCAATGGACTGGCCAAGCGAGGTCTTGCCGACGCCGGGCGGACCGACGAAGCAAAGGATCGGCGCCTTGCCTTGCGGAGCGAGCTTGCGCACCGCCAGATATTCGAGGATGCGCCGCTTGATCTTGTCGAGACCGTAGTGGTCCTGGTCGAGGACCCGCCGCGCCTCGGCGATGTCGATCGGTCTGTCTTCAGGCAAAGCCCAGGGCAGTTCGATCAACCAGTCGAGATAGGTGCGCACCATGCCGTATTCGGCCGCCGCTTCGGGCATGCGCTCGAGCCGGCGCAGCTCACGGCGCGCCTGCTCCTCGATCTCCTTCGGCATTTGCGCCTTGGTGATCGCCTCGGAGAGCTCGGCAACTTCCTGCGCCTTGCCGGCATCGCCCTCGCCCAGCTGTTTCTGAATCGCCGCCAGTTGCTCGCGCAGCAGCACCTCGCGCTGCCGCTCGTCGAGCGCGGCCTTGGTCTGCCGGCCGATTTCCTGGGAGAGCCGGAGCACCTCGAGGCGATGCGCGAGCAGCCGCGAGACCTTGTCGATGCGCGCACCCACGTCGATCGTCTCCAGGATCTCCTGCTTTTCTTCCGGCGCGATGTCCATCGTGCCGGCGGTGAAGTCGGCGAGCGCGCCCGGCGAGGGAATACTGGAGATCGCTGCGGTGAGTTCCTCGGGAGCTTGCGGTAGCAACTGCGCGGCCTCGAGCGCCTGACCACGCAGGTTCACGAAGCGCGCCTCGATCTCGGTCGAGCGCGCGTCCACGTCCGGGATTCGCAGCACGCGGGCAACAAAGAACGGCCATCCAGTGAGGAATTCGACGATCTGGAATCGCTCCTGACCCTGGCAAACCAGATGATGGGTTCCGTCTGGTGCCGTGATGTAGCGCACGATGTTGGCCACCGTGCCGAAGCGGTACAAATCAATCGCCGCCGGCTCGGCTGTCTCGCCATCCCGCTGCATCAGCACGCCGATTTGACGCTGCTCGCGCACAGCCTGCTGGGCAGCCGCGATTGAACGCGGCCGGCCGACCGTGATCGGCGCGACCATGCCGGGGAACAGCACCATCCGGCGCACCGGCACGATGATCATCGCGTCCGGCGGAAGTGGCGGCGTGGGGCGCGTTTGTTCGTCAGCCATTGGCGGCCTCCGCTTTGCGCAAGGTGATGACCAGGCAGCCGTCGGCGGCGGCGCGTACGACGTCGCGATAGCGGCCAGCGGGAAGCCGGACACGGCGCTCAAACCGACCCTGCGGCAGCTCGATGCGATGAATGACCGCCGTGCGAAGTTGTGGCGGCAGGACGCGCGTGCCCGCGACGACAAGGTCCGCACCGTCGATGATGGCCTCGACTTTGTCGATGCTCACCCCCGGCAGGGCAAAGAACAGCAGGACCTCGCGCTCGGTCTCGAGGATATCGACCGGCGGCTCCCAGGTGCCTGGGCGGCGCGGCTGAAAGAACTGGCGATGCAAGCGTTCGGCCCGGGCGAGCGAGTCGCACGCCTCGGACCACATCCAGTCAAAGTCTCTGTTCATTCGGCTAGTTCCCCGGAAGGCAGGGACTAATGTGTGGATTGGAGCGGCCCAATTCAATCACGGTCCCTGGCCCGGGCCTTAGCCGATCAGATGCTTCTCGATCTCGTAGATCGGCGTGCGGACGAGATCCTTATCGATTTCGCCCTTCAACACGGCCCGCAACCGGGGTGAATAGGCCTGCCGCAGCACGCCGAGGGCGCGTGGCGGCGCGATGATGATCATGGCCTTCGCGTCGCCACGGTTGGCGGCGGTGTCGAGGTGCTGCGCCAGCCAAGCCAGGAACCGATGCTCCGATTGTTCATGCCAGTCGGTTTCCTCCGTGGCGCTGCGGGCCGTACCCACGGATGGGTGTACTTTACCGGGCGGAGCCGTCCCCTGCTCGTGGGTCGGCGCATCCGGATGGTCGTGCTCCTCACGGCAGCGCAGGTTGGGAAATTTCTCGTCGCCAAGGTTCTCAAGAATCAGGGCTTTCCGGCCATCGCAGACGACCACCCATTCATGTGGCAGCACCCGAAACTTTTCCATTGGATCAACCTTTCTGCTGAGGGCCCGTTAACCCCCAAACGCGCGAATCAGCCTATCGATCCGGCTCGGCAACCAGCCGTGCCGTCGGTGAATTCGCAATTTGGCTTCATCGGCGGAGCGGACCGTTGATTCCGATCAAATCGGCCAAAGTGTCTCGTTTCGGTTGCGGTAAACTGATGTAAAGCTGTCATTCGGCTGACGTAACATTGAGGGTGTGAGGGGGAGAACTTCCGTGTCCGCCTTTGTCCCGCGTGGACATGCCGGTCTGGGCTGCGTCCACGGTGAAGCTGCGGGCTTTGCCGTATGAAAGCGCCGCGACTCCTCACCGCCGTGGCGGCCGCCTTGGGGCTGACCGTAGCCGCTTGTGGCGAACGGCCGATCTCGACCTTCAGCATCGTATCCGGGTCCGAGAACCGGACGCTCGAGCCGATCGTGCAGGAATTCTGCAAGACCGAGACCGTGGCCTGTAGCTTCGAGTACATGGGCTCGCTCGATATCGGCATGGCCGTCGCTGACAACCGCGGCAGCTTCGACGCGGTGTGGCCGGCCAACAGCTTCTGGATCGAGATGTTCGATCGCGACAAGCGGGTGCGCGATCTCACCTCGGTGATGCATTCCCCGGTGATCCTCGGCGTGCGCGAGAGCAAGGCCCGGGAGCTCGGTTGGGTGGGCCGTGATGTCTCTTCGAAGGACATCGAAGAAGCCGTGCAGAGGAAGCAGCTCACCTATCTGGCGAGCTCCGCGACTCAATCCAACTCCGGCGCCAATGCCTATCTGCTGATGCTCTCGGCGGCGCTGGGGCATCCGGACGTCATCACCCAGGCCGATCTCGACCGGCCGGATGTGCGCGAGAAGGTTGGGACCCTGCTGGCAGCCATCAGCCGAACCGCGGGTTCGAGCGCGTGGGTCGCCGATCTCTATCTCAAGGGTGTCAACCAGGGCGTCCAGTACGACGCCATGTGGAACTACGAAGCCATTCTGGCGGAGACGAACCAGACCCTGAAGCAGCGTGGGCACGAGCTCCTTTACGCGATCTATCCCAGCGATGGCGTCGGGCTTGCCAACAGCCCGCTCGGCTTCGTTGAACGCGGGCGCGGACCGCAGGCGGAGGCGTTCTTCAGCAAACTCCAGAAGTATTTGCTCTCGGATGATGTGCAAAAGCGCTTGGTCGAGTCATATCGCCGGCCTGCGGTCGGCGAAGCGAAGGACGCCAAGCCCGATCCGTCATGGAACTATGATCCGACGCTTCCCTTGAAACTCCTGAAGATGCCGGAGCCAGCGGTCGTGCGCACCGCGCTCGACCTCTATCAGGATGGCCTGCGCCGCCCATCCCTGACCGTTTATTGCCTCGATTTCTCGCGCGAGATGGCGGGACAGGGCGAGCAGTCGCTTCGCAAGGCGATGAACTTCATCCTGTCACGCGACCAATCGGCGCCCTTGCTTGTTCAACACGCACCCAAAGATCAGATCGTCATTATTCCATTTGATGCCGAGGCACGGCCGGCCGCGCGCGGGAGCGGCTCGCCCGCCGATCAGGCGCGGCTGCTCGACTTTGTCATGAAACAGCAAACCGGCGGCGACAGCGACTTCTACGCCTGCGCCGAACGCGGGCTGGCCGAAGTCACGCAAACCCCGAACTCGCTCGCCTACCTGCCGGCGATCATCGTCCTGACCAACGGCAAGAGCGATGACCGGTTGCAGGATTTTCTCACCCGCTGGCGCGCCAGCCACCGGGACATCCCGATCTTCGGCATCACCTTCCAGAACGCCGACACGACACAGATCGCGCAGCTTGCGGAAGCGACCCGCGGCGCCGTGTTTGACGGCACCAAATCGCTGACCGAAGCGTTCCGTACGGTGCGCGGTTACAACTAACTGCCTCTCCTCGTCATTGCGAGGCGCGCAGCGCCGAAGCAATCCAAAGCCCAGTGTTGTGGCCCCTGGATTGCTTCGCTTCGCTCGCAATGACGATGTATTTGGCTGGTGTCTTGATTTAACCTCAACGCATCGTGCTTTAGTCATCACGTCCACAATTGCTGTGAGGCGAGACGCGCGCCTTCGACCAGCGCTTCAAGCTTGCCCCACACCAGCTCGCCATCGGGCAGCCGCGGTGCTAGCCCGCAATCGGTGCCCGCGATCACATTTTCCCGACCGACGAGCTTGGCGTATCGCACGAGGCGCTGCGCCACGAGCTCCGGGTGCTCGATGAAATTGGTGCAGTGGCCGACCACACCTGGGATCAGCACCGCGCCCTCCGGCAATTTCACGGTCTCGAACACCTGCCACTCATGCTCGTGGCGCGGGTTCGACGCTTCGATCGAGAACTCGCGCGCCGAAACCTTGAAGATCAGATCAATGATATCGGCGAGCGCAATGTCGCCCTGGTGCGGTCCGTGAAAGCTGCCCCAGCACACATGCAGACGCACTTTCTCCGGCGGAATGCCGGCGAGCGCGTGGTTGAGCGCCGCAACCCGCAGGTCGGCATATTTGCGATAGTC
>JAFAXD010000253.1 GCA_019241285.1 Xanthobacteraceae bacterium
CTCGGACGTGACTGGGGCATGCCCGGTCATGCGCACCTTTTCATCATTGAGCGGGGCAATGATGCAATTGCCCAGAAGGTGCAGAATTGGATAGCCACGAACTGAGGTCGCCTGGGACGTTTGGCTCGTGAGCAAAGTCGCGAGGCAGCTGCAGAAGTATGATCGGCCAAGTCGAACGCAGTTAGAAGCGATCGCACTGTAGAAGCTACGACGAGGCGGGAATGTCCATAGCCGCGATCGCGATGGCGACGTCACGCAGGGAGTTTATCTGAACGCGAGATCTCAACACCGGAATCGTTTTATGACGCTGCAGGCTCCGTGAACTTCACGCTGCAAAGGCTGGCCCCGAGGCCCAAACTACGGGTACAGCATCAAGGCCGGAGGTCACATCGCCTTGTTTTTCTTGAGCTTCTCGATCAGCGCGTTCCACATCGCGTCCGAATCATATCCCGCCTTCCGGACGCTGTCGGCCCATTCCTGTTTGATGGGAACGACTGCAGCGCGCACCCCGGTCATGAACTGATCTGATGGTTTGTAGATTACATGCCCGGGTTTTGCTGCGAGCTTGCCGCGGCCTTCCGCTTCCATGTTGTTCCAGGCGGATGCGAAGCGTCCCGACCACTCAGGTGTGCAATGCGCGTCGATGACCTTCTTCTGATTGGGTGAGAGCTTGTCGTATGCGGCCTTGTTGAAGATCAGTTCAAACCCATTGCCCGAGAATGGTGCGTCCATGTGGTAGGTCAAGATATTGTCGATGCCGAAAATGATGAGGGACTGCCAGGGGAACAGGATCGAGTCGGCGACGCCCTTCTCGATGGCATCCCGCGCTTCCGGCGCCGGCACCGGAACGATGACAGAACCTAAGGTCGACGCGTAGCGCGCCTGCGTCGCGTTGGCGGTCCGCATCTTCAACCCTTTGAAATCATCGATCGATTTGATCTCGCGCCTGGAGTGGATCACCGATGGATAGAGGGTGTGCAACAGACACACCTTGACGTCCTTCATTTCCTTCTCGGCGAGCGGCCGATACCATTCGTCGAACGCAAGCGTTGCGCCCGCCGGATCCGAATAGAGCCACGGCATCTCCAGGGCCTGCGCTAACGGAAAGCGGCCCGGTTGCAGCCCCGCATTGACCCAGGTGATGTCGGCGACGCCATCGCGCGCCATATCGTAGTGATCAATTGCCTTGCCGAGTTGCTGAGATGGAAACACCTGGAACTTGATCGACCCGCCACTGTCCTTTTCAATCGCATTGACCCACTCAGGGACCGCGATCTGAGACATCGGATGCTGCGGCGGCGACCAGTGACTGAGGCGCAATGTCACCGGCGTGTCGTGAGCCGATCCTGGACCGCAAGCGAGCGCGAGCACAAATCCGGCCGCCATGGTCCTGAGCGCGCGTCGCCCGTTCGTCTGCTGCATGATTTCCTCCCGTGATCTTCGAGTCTATTTTCAACTCGTTAACGCGCCTGGGATGGTCGGCGCCGGCTTCACCTCGATGATCTTGCGCAAGGAATCAAGCGCGCCGCCAACCTGGAATTGCTTGCGCTCCGGGTCTTTTGCCCCAAGCTTCGGCGCTTCCGGATAGTCCTT
The DNA here is from genome assembly GCA_019241285.1 of Xanthobacteraceae bacterium. GTDB lineage: Bacteria > Pseudomonadota > Alphaproteobacteria > Rhizobiales > Xanthobacteraceae > JAFAXD01. Next base: position 1,594 of record JAFAXD010000253.1, read on the forward strand.
GAGCGCCTGCCGAACCGAAGCAATTGCCGCGTGGACGACTTTGTCGTCGCCGATGTGATTGGCGAGCAGGAGCGCAAATGCCGCCAGCGCTGTGTGTGCGGCTCGCTCATCAAGTCCGTCCCCAAGCGAGATGATCGCCTCATAGACATCATCCGGCGCCGAGAACTGCAGATCGGTGCGCAGCGGGGTCATGGGATCCTCCATCTATAGTCCAAGCGCACGCTGCACAGCGGCCCGCACAGTATCGGCGGTCCAAACGCGCCAACGCGCGCAGACGTGTTGATCGGGACGAAATAGGTAGGCAGCGCCAGGACTGAGATCGTAGCGCTTGCGGATGAGTCCTGCGCGATCGTACAGTTTGGGAATCGCGTCGGCGTCGTGCCCGACCCGGCCCAGTACGATGAGCGACTCGACGGGTGTCGGGTCGGACGCCAACCGCTCTAGCGTGATAATCGTTTTGGCATCGAGCTGATCGCGATCCTGCGCATAGACCATCAGCGCGAAGGCGCCGGTCAAATACTCGATTAGCCAGCCATTCTCGCCAGCGGGCGCATCGATCGCGGCGGTTCCGGGGGTCAGCGGGGTATCCCATGCATCCCTGTCAGGTGTGAGCAGCCAGGACCCGCGCAGGTTCGGCGCGACTGAGAGCCGTCCCGTGTTGATCAGCACTTTCGCAAAGGGATGGCGCGGGGCCAGCGCCAACACCGCATTGCGGACCGCGAGCGAATGCGCACTTGAGGGATTGAGAAACTCCGCAGCGCGGCGCGAGAGTTGCATGTTCTCATCGGCAACCGGCGCCCGCTCGTCGTGATAGCTATCGATCAGACGTTCGTTCGCCTTGCCCTGAACCACATGCGCGAGCTTCCACGCCAAATTGTCGACATCCTGGATTGCCGAATTTCCGCCGCGTCCGCCGCCAAATGGCGAGAGTTGGTGCGCGGCGTCGCCGGCAAACAGAACGCGTCCGACACGAAAATTCGGCACCCGTCGGACTTCGAATGAATAGATGCTGGCGAACTGCGTCTCAAATGGCACGTCCGGGCCGAACATGGTCTCTAGCCGCTTGTTGACCTTCTCAGGCTTGGATTCCTCAGCCGGATCGTCCTTGGGGCCGAGCTGCCAGTCAA
>JAFAXD010000346.1 GCA_019241285.1 Xanthobacteraceae bacterium
GCGGATCGCAAAGGCGAAGCCGGACGGCGTCGGCACCGTGATGGGATCGCCGGTCCAGACCATCAGGCAGACATCGGCGATCATGAACGCGAGTCCGAGTGTCACCAGCACCTGAGCGAGCGCATTGCCGGCAAGCCGGCGCAGCAGCAGCCGCTCGATCAGGCCACCGAACACTGCGACCAGGATTGCGCTCAGAACCGCGGCGACCCAGAAATCGAGCCCGTAGGTCAGCACAAAGGTCGATCCGAGATACGCGCCCAGCATGAACAGCGAGCCATGCGTCAGGTTGGGAATACGCATCAGTCCGAAGATCAGCGAGAACCCCGAGGAGAGCAGAAAAAGAAGGCCGCCCAGCGTGATGCTGTTGACGGCCAACACCAGTGTTTGGTTCATCGTCGAACCAGAATTTCTGCTTAGCTCTTCATCGGCGGGTAGTCACGCGAGTAGACCGGCTGCGCCAGGAACCATTTCGGGTCGTAAGTCCAGAACTGGGTGACCTTGGGGTAGGTCTTGATGGTGACGTTCACCAGCTTGCCGTCTTTCTTTTCGATACGCCGGATATAATCATCGAAGATGATGTTGCCGTAATCGTCGAAACTGACTGGACCGCGCGGCGTCTTGTCGAGGGCCACCGACTTGATCGCCTTGATCAGGGCGTCGGGATCATCGGACTTGCCGCCGATTTTCTTCAGCGCAGCATCGAGAATCATGCCGTTGACATAATAAACCGCGGCGTAATTGCCGACCGGAACGCCCGGATAGAACTTCTGCATGGCCTCAAGGAACGCTTTGTTCTCCGGCGTCGGCAGGTCGACCGAATACGGGATCGAATTGATCATGCCGATCGCAGCATCGTCAAATCCCTTCATGATCGTGTCGTCCGCGACCGTCGCTCCGCCGAGCATCGGCAGCTTCAACCCGAGCTCGCCATATTGTTTGGTGAACTTCAGCGGATTGGCGCCGGTCAGTCCCTGACACACGACATCGCAATCCTCGATCTGCGCCAGATAAGGCGTGTAATCGGGTGTGTTGAGCGGCGCCCACAGTTTCTTCACCACCTTGCCGCCGAGATCCTCGAAGACACGCTGGAAGCCGCCGACCTGCTCATAACCGTAGGCAAAATCGTCAGCGATGGTGACGGCGCGCTTCACCTTCATGTCCTTGAAGGCGTAGTCTGCCAGTGGATAGAGACACTGGGCCGCACTGTTTGACGAGCGCACGACATAAGGATTGGCCTTGCGTTGGGTGACGTCCTCGGCGCCGGCGAACCCCATGGTCGGCATCTTGTTCTGCGCCAGGTAGTCGACGATCGCGAGGTGCTCGAAGGCTGCAAATGGGCCCAGGATCAGATTGACCTTGTCACGCTCGACAAGCTCGACCGCTTTGGTTTTGGCCCCGGCCGGATTGCCGCCGGTATCGGCTACCACAAGCTCAATCTTGCGGCCGCCGACGTTGTAGTCATGCTCCTTGAGGAACGTCGTGATGCCTTCCTCGCAATGGATGCCGCCGGCGGCGAGCGGCCCCGTTTTCACCGTCAGCACGCCGACCTTCATGGGTGCGTTCTGGGCAATCGACGGCATCGGGAACGCGGCTCCGGTTGCTGCCGCTGCGGTTCCGGCCATGAATGTCCGGCGATTGAGTCGCAAAACCATCTCATCCTCCCTGGTCGCGGCCATCCTCACCGCGGACTGACGTGCCGGCGTCGCAAACGCCGATCTGCCTCTGGACAGGCGCTTTTTCTCGGATGCGCGCCATTGTTGCCCTTGCGGCGATTACAATATGATCCAGCCCCCGATCACAAGCGGTTATTTAGCCGAGTAGCGGATGTTTGGAGCTCTATTGCGCGGATCGAGACGGGCTCTGGTGGCTTTGGCCCTCGCGGTTTCGCCAGCAATCGCACAGAGCGGCAATCCGGCGGAGAACGCAATTTCGCCACCAGGCCCGGGCAAGCACACACCAGAAATTCTCGCCGAACTCGGCTATGACAAGGCCGCCCAGGAGCAGCTGCGGGCGGACAAAGTGGTTTGACACGCGGCGCACGACTTCCACGAGGACCCAATGAACAACAATCGAACCCGTCGCCCGAGCGACCCGCGCCTAGCGGCGGAGCAGGCCTTCAAGGCCGCCACTACCAAACCGGCGGAACTGCCGCCGAAGGCGCCGACCATTCCGAATTCAAAGGAGCAAGTCACGTTGCGGATCGACCGCGACGTGCTCGATCACTTCCAGGAAGAGGGCCCCGGCTGGCAGGACCGCATCAACGCGGCGCTGCGTAAGGCCGCGGGGTTGTAACGTCCTTGGGCGCAAGCCCCACTCTCGAACCTCATCCTGAGAAGCATCCGCGCTATGCGCGGATGCGTCTCGAAGGATGGCCACAAACTCAGGCCATTGCCTGCCGCCGTCCTTCGAGACGCCTTGGCCTTGCAGGCCAAGGCTCCTCAGGACGAGGTCTCTGTTTGCTGCAATTTTGCGTGCCACACATCCAGACCTCATAATTCAAGACACTCGCGGCTATCGCGCGCGAGTTCCTCAGGACCAGGGCCGTAAAGGTTTCGCGAGTCCTTAAGTTACGGCGCTGAAGCCGCCGTCGACCACAACGATGACCCCGGTCACGCTCTTGTTGCTCTCAATGAGGCTCAACGCGGTCTCCGCCACATCTTCAGCGGTAACAACGCGGCGCAGCGGCGTCGCCTTGGCCCGCGCCTTCATCAGGTCCTCGTAGTGATCGCCGAGCATGCGTTCCATCCACTCGCCTGCCATCCAGCCGGGGGCAACGCCATTGACCCGGATGCCGAAGTAGCCGAGCGCGCCGGCGAGCGACTTCGTCATGGTCCAGAGCGCGCCCTTGCTCGCCGCATAGGGCAAAGCTTGCGGGCCCGGCCGCGCGCCGACGATGCTATTCGTGTTGAGGATGCAGGCATCCTTGGAGAGCTTGAGCAGCGGCACCGCGTGCTTGGTCACCAGGAACACGCCTTTGACGTTGACGCCAAAAACCCAGTCCCACTCCTCGACGGTGACCTTCTCGAAATCGCGCGCCAACGCCTTGGTGCTCGCACCGGCGTTGTTGCACAACACGTCAAGACGGCCGAACTTCTCCTTGATCGCCGCCATCATGGCGATCACGCTTGCTTCGTCGGCAACGTCGCACTGCAACACCAATGTCTCGGCCCCGTGTTGCTCGCATGCCTCCGCGGTCTTGCGCGCCTCGGCGCTGCTCTTGCTGTAGTTGATCACCAGGTTGTAGCCGGCCTTGGCCAGCGCGATGGCCTCGGCGCGGCCGATCCCCGATGACGAGCCCGTCACCAGCGCGATACGTCGTTGCGAATTCACCAGTCCCTCCTTGTACGCGCCATCCTGACACTGCAAGGGCGCTTTGCTATCAAGTTGCCGGGCCGCGCAACTGACGCCCGGGGAAACACATGCTGCACTTCAGCCGTACAGTCGAGATTGAATGGGGCGACTGCGACGCGTCTGGCCTCATGCACACCGAGCGCTATTTTGCGCTGTTTGACGGCAACCTGTGGCGGATGCTGGAGCAGATCCTGGAACGGCCGATGCGACACGTGCTCGACACGTTCGGCGCCTCGGGCTTTCCCACAGTGGACCTGAGGGGGAATTTTCCCGTCCGGTCGACCTTGGGCGACATTCTGGAGATCGAGACGACCATCACCGCGCTGCGCCGCTCGAGCTTCGACGTGAGCCACCGCGCGCGCAAAGGCGATGAGCTGCATGCGGAGGGGTTTGATACGCGCGTGTGGGTGCGGCGGAGCGGCGAGGATCCGACCAGGATCGAGGCGCACCCGCTGCCAACGCCGCTGGTCGACAGCTTTCGCGAAGGCCGAACGATCCGGCAATAACCCGACGAAATTGCCTTGGCGAGCATCTTGGCTTAGGTCTGGGGTGGGGCTGTTCCCGCGATCCGACCTGCCGATGCGGCTTGCATGCTGAAGACCGGAGAGACCAATCCGCCGGACGCGACGCCGGGGTTGCGGCCGCGCGAGCGCAACAAGCTCGACAAGCTCAAGCGCATCAAGGCGGCGGCGCGTGAGCTGTTTCTCGAACAAGGCTACGACAGTGCGACCACGCGAGAGATTGCGCGGCGCGCCGACGTGGGATTGGGGACGCTGTTCTCCTACGCGTCGGACAAGCGCGATCTGCTGTTCTTGATCTACAACGATCTGCAGGACGAGCTGACCGCGACAGCATTCGCCCGCCGGCCGGGCGGCCGCACATTTCTCGGCCAAGTGATGGCGGGCTTTGCGGTGTATTACCGCTTCTTTGCCCAGGAACCGGAGTTCATGCGCTACGTCCTGCGCGAGCTTACCTTCTACTCCCACGGCCGCCAGTCGGCGCGCTTCCAGGCCGGCCGCGAACAGATCATTACCGGGCTGGAAGCCTTGGTGCGCGATGCGCGGGAGAAGCGGCAGTTGCGCCCAACCGCCAAGGACCGCGTCGTCGCGCAGCTGATCTTCGGGGTTTACCAGGCCGAAATCCGCCTTTGGTTGAGCGAGAAGCATCCCAAACCGGCAGCCGGGCTGGCGCGTCTGCGCGCGATGCTGCGCATTGTTGTCGAGGGCCTGCGGCCAAGCACGGGCGCCGTCTAAAGCTCGCATCTCGACTGCCACCTCGGCTGCTCCGCCCGCATACCCCGGTCGCTTGACAGATTATCGAACATGTTCGAAATTGGCCAGCGCTTGTGATTGTGGCGTTGCAAACTGGCGCCTTTCCTGGAAAAGCCTGCCGTTGCACACTGATAAAAAGACCCGTTGGGAGGCCCCATGCTGGACGGCGTCGTCCCGTTTCCCCCCGAATATGCGGCGCGCTATCGTGCGCGCGGCTACTGGCAGGACAAAACCCTGGCGACGGAGTTTGCGGCCATCTTTGCGCGTTACGCCGACCGCGTTGCGCTGATCGACGGCGAGCGACGCTATAGCTACGCCGACATCGACCGGCTGAGCGACAATCTCGCCCTCAATCTGGTTGCGCTCGGGCTGCGTCCGCTCGATCGGGTGGTGCTGCAGCTGCCCAATGTCGCCGAGTTCGTGATCCTCTATTTCGCGCTGCAGAAGATCGGCGCGATCCCGATCGCGGCGCTGGCGACGCAGCGCTACAACGAGGTCAGCCAGTTCGTTGCCATCGCCCAGGCGGCCGCGTGTGTCTATCCGGAGCGCCAGAGCGACTTCAGCTTCGGCCCAATGGTCGCGCGCGTCGCCGAGGCAAACCCCTGCCTCAAGCACCGCATTGTTCTGGGGCAAGCGGGGCCGGGAGAGCTGTCGCTCACCGAGCTGATTGAGCGGCCGGCGACATTGCCCAAGTCCGCGCTCGGCGGCTTTAGCGTCGACCCGACCGACCCGTGCATCTTCCAGCTCTCGGGCGGCACGACCGGTGTGCCGAAGCTCATTCCGCGCACCCACAACGACTATGCCTACAACTCGAAGACTTCGGCGCAGGTGTGTGGCGTCACCGGCGACTCGGTATTGTTGTTGATGCTGCCGATCGCTCACAATCTGCCGCTCGCCTGTCCGGGCATCCAAGGTTTCTTCTTCAATGGCGGGCACGTCGTGCTGAGCCAGACCACGCGACCCGAAGAGGTGTTTCGCCTGGTCGAGCGCCATCGCGTGACCCACATCAAAGTCGTCCCCGCCCTGCTGATCCGATTGATCAACAGCCCGGCGGTGACGCAGTTCGACACATCGTCGATCCGCTACATCCAGAGCGGCGGCCAGCGCCTGCAGCCGGAAGTGCGCATTCGCACCAAGGAGCTGATCCCCAGCGCCTTCGTGCAGGAGAACTTCGGCATGTCCGAGGGCACGCTGATGTTTGTACGCCCGGAAGACCCGGAAGAGGATCGGCTGGAAACTGTCGGCAAGCCGATCTGTCCCGACGATGAAGTGCGCCTGCTCGATGACGATTACAACGATGTGCCGCAGGGCGAGGTTGGCGAATTGTGCGTGCGCGGGCCTTACACCTTGCGCGGCTACTACGGAGCCCCGGAGCACAACGCCAAAGTATTTACCGCAGATGGCTTTTACTGCTCGGGCGATCTCATGCGCCAGAACAAAGCCGGCAACTATATTGTCGAAGGCCGCAAGAAGGACCTGATCAATCGCGGCGGCGAGAAGATCAGCGCCGAGGAAATCGAGAACCTGATCCTGCAGCATCCGGCAGTGCAGAACGTCGCCTGCGTCGCCATGCCCGACCCGGACATGGGCGAGCGCATGTGTGCCTGCGTCATCCCGCGTTCGGGCAAGTTTCTCTCTTTGCCGGACCTGCTCGCGTTCCTGACGACCAAAGAGATCGCCAAGTACAAACTCCCCGAGCGTCTCGAGTTGATGAACGATTTTCCCATGTCCACGTTCGGCAAAGTTTCCAAGAAGACGCTGGTGGAAATGGTCTCGGAAAAGATCGCCAAAGAACGCGCATCCGCGCCGGCCGCAGCACAACGTTAGCATCACATGCGCATCATTGACCTGCACTGCTATCCGAATACGGAACCGTGGATCCGCTGCCAGGGCCCCTACGTCGAGGCCCTGGCAAAGTACTGGAACCGGACCTGGACCTGGAAACAGGAAGATGAGGTCGTCCAGGAGTTCACCCAAGCAGGCGTCGAGGCCGTGCTGGTCGCGCTTGATCTCGAGACCACGATCGCAACACCGCCCTGCAGCAACGAATACGTGAAAGGGATGCAGTTGCGCCATCCCGAGCGCATCATCCAGAGCTGGGCAGCGGTCGACCCGTTCAAAGGCGAGGTCGCAATCCGCGACGCCCGCAAGGCGATCACCGAGCTTGGCATGCTCGGGTTTCATTTTCACCCGATCATGGGGCACTTCTCCGTCGCGGACCGGCAGTTCTATCCCCTGTTCGAGGTGATCAACGAATTGAAAGCCCCGGTGATGATCGACGTCGGCACGACCGGAATGGGCGCCGGCATGCCGGGCGGGCTTGGCGCAAAAATCCGCCACGCGCATCCGGCCGCCATCGACGAGCTTGCCGCGGATTTTCCCGACCTCACCATCATCGCCGCGCACCCGGGCTGGCCCTGGGTCGAGGAGATGACCGCGGTCGTCCTGCACAAGGGCAACGTTTATTGGGAAATGTCAGGCTGGGCGCCCAAACACTTCCCGGCTCAATTGAAGATCGATATCCGCGCGCGCCTGCAGGACAAGGTGATGTTCGGCAGCGACTACCCGAGCCTGCCCTATCCGCGCATCTTCAAGGAATGGCACGAGCTCGGCTACACCGACGCCGTGATGGAGAAGATCTTCCACGGCAATGCGGAGCGCGTGCTCGGTTTATAGTTGTTGCTTTGAGCCGTCATTGCGAGCGAAGCGACGCAATCCAGAGAGAACCGGCGGGCGCAATGAAATTTGCGCCGCCGCACTGGATTGCTTCGTCGCGGAGCCTGTCATCGGGCCGGCCACTTCGGGCCGGACCCGTTGGCTCCTCGCAATGACGATCGGCACTTACGCGATCCGAATCTTGCCAAGGCCCAATATCTCGCGCGCTTCCGCCGGCGTGGCCGGCTCGGCGCCGAGTGAGCGCATGATCGCGACACCCTTCTCCACCAGCGCGGCGTTGTGCGGCGCCTTGACGCCTTTCTCCAAATAGTAGTTGTCCTCGAGCCCGACGCGGACGTGGCCGCCGAGCAGCAGACTTTGCGCCAGCATCGGGTAGGCGTGCGCGCCGATACCGAACGCGGCCCAGATCGATCCCGGTGGCAACAGGTTGCGCAAGTAGATCAACGTCTCCGGTGTTGCCGCCGCGCCGTAGCTCACGCCGAGCACGATCTGGAAGAACGCCGGCGCCGCGATCACACCCTCGCCGATCAGCTGTTTGGCGAGCCCAATGTCGCCGGAATCAAATACTTCCAGCTCGGGCTTCACGCCGGCGTGGCGCGCCAGCTTTGCAATTTCGGTCACGTGCTCCGGCGAATTGATGAAGGCGCGGGTTCGAAACCACATGGTGCAGAAATCGAGGCTGCACACGTCGGGTTTCAGCTCAACCACGTGGCGGGCGCGCACCGCGGGCGGATGAAACTCGGTCCCGGGCCCAGCAACGGCCGGATCCTCCTTGCCGGGTACGAACATCGCGCCAGTCCCGGTGGTCAGGTTGATAACAACATCAGTGCCGCTGTCACGGATGCGGCCGACTACCTCACGATAGAGCTCCAGCTCCATGCTGGAGCGGCCGGTCTTTGGGTCGCGCACGTGGATGTGGACCACTGCCGCACCGGCCTTGGCGGCATCGATTGATTGCTGCGCGATTTGAGCCGGCGTCACCGGAACGGCGGGATTGTTGCTGATCGGCGCCCCGCCGGTGACGGCGCAAGTGAGAATGGTTTTTGCCATGATGATGCTGCTACTGGGCCGCTTGCAACGGCGCCCGTGCGGACCCAAGCGCGGCGTTGACGCGCGGCATCACCTCGGTTGCCATCAGTTCCATGGAGCGTTTGGTGAGCGCGGGATCGACCCAATCCATCCCGGCGTAGACCAACTCGCCGAAGGGACCGGTCTGCTCATGCAGCGCCAGAATCTGATCGACGATGTTGTTGACGCTGCCATGCATCACCAGCCGATCCACCACATAATCGTCGGTGATCTCAGCATCCGGCTGTTCTGGATGCTGTTTGAATCCAGCGAGCCGTTTGGCGACGCGGAATTTGCGTAACAGGTTAAAATAGTAGAATCGATACGGACTGTTCGGATTTTCCACCGCATACCTTGCGGCAGTCTTGTCGTCGTCGGCCACGAAGACGGTGCGGGCGATGCGCCAATCATCCGAGCTAGCCGACGCACCAACCGAGCTCGCCCCTTCCTGGTAGGCATCCCAATGCGACTTGAGCCATTTCGGCATCAGGAAATTTGCGGACAGCGGATGGATGCCTTTCTGACCGAAGAACGTGGCGCTGCTCGAGTTCGGCGCCACCACGGTGCCGACGATTTCCGGATAGGGTTTCTGATACGGCTTGGCGACCGTGCCGAGACCGAACTCCCGCCTCCCCATTTTGGCGCTGGAAATTTTGAAGCGGTTGTTGGGCCGATCGAAATTGTAGGGCGCGTCTGTCGTCCACAGCGCAAAGATCGCGTCGACCGCCTCGTGGAAAATGCGGGTGCGATCCTCACCCAGATGTCCGAGCAACTCGGCATCGGCCGGGAGCGCGCCGGCGCTCACCCCGAGCACGAAGCGGCCTTCGGCCAGGTGATCGAACATGGCCGCATGCGCAGCGATCAGTACCGGATGCGTCTGCGAGAGGTTGGCCGTGCCGGTCGCGAGCTTGATCTGTTTGGTCTCCGGGATCAGCGTCGCCAAAAACTGAAAGCTGTTGGTGACGTTCTCGATGACGTCGGCGACGTGCTCGCCGCAGAACGCATCGTAGAAACCGAGCTTATCGGCCAGGATGAACGACTGACGGTCTTCCTTGAGGGTCTCGACCCAGTTCCGATGCGGCGGGTGCATCGGCATGGTGAAAAAGCCAAGTCGCATGTTTCCATCCCGGGTCTTAAGATTTTCGAACATGCTCATGATCCCGGAGAACGCGCGCCTGGTCAACCGCGGGGCATGTGTCCCGGACGCAGTGCGGCATGCAATGCCGCACTGCTGATCCGGGACCGTTGCAAGGTAAGCCCTCTTGGCGGTCCCGGGTCTGCAGCGCACCGCTTCGCGCTGCGCTGCGCCGCGCCCGGGACACGGGATTTCTAAAACTCCACGTCGAGCTCTTCGAGCTCGTCCGGCTCGGCCTTGGCGCCCTCGACCCATTCGTTCATGTAGGGCAGCGCCATGATGCTCTGGCAGTAGCCGGCGGAGCGAGGATCAAGCTTCACGTCATAAGTCAGAAAACGCGTGCAGACCGGCGCGTACATGGCGTCCGCCATGTTGGGCTTGTCGCCGAACAGGAACGGCCCGCCGTAATTCTTCAGGCACTCGTTCCAGATCGTGGCGATGCGCTCGATGTCGGTGCGAGCGCCGGCCCAGGATTTGAACCCCGGATAATGCGCCTTGATGTTCATCGGCAGCGCTGAGCGCAGATTGATAAAACCGGAATGCATCTCGCCCGAGACCGCGCGGCAATAGGCGCGCATCGCCTTGTCCTTCGGGATCAGGCCGGCTTCCGGGAAGGTCTCATCGAGGTAGTCGGCTATCGCCAGCGTGTCCCAGACCTTGATGCCGTCATGGGTGAGGCACGGAACCAGGAAGGACGGCGAGAGCAGCAGCAGCTCGGCGCGCATCGACGGGTCATCGGCCGAAACCGCCTGCTCGACAAAATCAAGCCCGGCGAGCTTGCATAGCAGCCAGCCGCGGAGCGACCATGATCCGTAATTCTTGCTGGCGATCGTGAGCGTTGCCTGGGCCATTCGTCGTCTGTCCCTCCAGTCGGCTGGTCCCCTGATCGGTTGCCGATCGCGGACACCAGTCCACCCCTTCTGCTTGTGGCGGTGAGGTCCAAACGGGCGGTTCGTCTGGGTCGCATCGCCTGCGCGGCCCGGCAGCTGCGCGATACTGTGACTGAATTACTCCACTCCGCCACGCCTGAAAAGCGAGCGTGCATAACCCAACGTAATTTTTCTTGCAGCGCGGAAGATCATAGCCCACATTCGGTCCGCGTGGGGACGTTACCGCCGGGGACGGACCTCCGACTTCGGTGGATGATGCTTTATCAGGCGTATCAAGCGCACGCCGACTTCATGCTGCCTATACGCGCCCTCGCGGGTGGCAGCGCGCAGGTCATCAGCCTCGCCCCGTTGGGGATCACAGACCATGGCGCGACACGCAACCTGACCGCCGCCTACGAGCTGATCGCACGTTCCGGCCTCTCACACGCGCGCCCGCCCTACGGTATCCGCTCCGTCATGGTCGGAAACCGTGAAGTCGAGGTGCAGGAAAAGCCAGTCCTGGTCACACCGTTCGGCACGCTGCTGCACTTCAAGAAAGACATGGATACCCCGCAGCCGCGCGTGCTGCTGGTGGCGCCGCTGTCGGGGCATTTCGCAACGCTGCTGCGCGAGACCGTGCGCACCATGCTGCCGGACCACGATGTCTTCATCACCGACTGGCACAACGCACGCGACGTCCCCCTCAAGGATGGCCGCTTTGGTTTCGATGACTACATCGAGCACGTGATCCGCTTTCTGCAGGCGATCGGCCCCGGTGCGCACATCGTGGCGGTGTGCCAGCCCTGCGTCGCCGCGCTGGTCGCTGTCGCCGTAATGGCCGAGGACAATCATCCGGCCCAGCCAAGCAGCATGACCTTGATGGCCGGACCGATCGATTGCCGGGTTAATCCCACCAAGGTCAACGCGCTCGCCAACTCCAAGCCGATCGAGTGGTTCGAGCAGCGCCTGATCGCGCGCGTGCCGTTCCGCTGCGGCGGCGCGTTCCGCCGCGTCTACCCTGGCTTCGTTCAGCTCGCCGCCTTCATGAGCATGAATATCGAGCGCCACATCAAGGCGCACCAGGAGCTGTATGACAACCTGGTCAAGGGCGAGCACGCCAAGGCGCAAGCGACCAAGACATTTTATGACGAATACTTCGCGGTGCTGGATCTCACGGCCGAGTTCTATCTGGAAACCGTGCGGCTGGTGTTTCAGGAATATGCGCTGCCGCGCGGGACGCTGACGTTCCACGGCCACCGTGTCGACCCCAAGGCCATTCGCAAAACCACTTTGTTCACGGTCGAAGGCGAACGCGATGACATCTGCGCCGTCGGCCAGACCGTTGCGGCGCACGAGTTGTGCGCGAGCTTGCGCCCCTACCGCAAGCGCCACCACATGCAGCCGGGCGTCGGCCATTACGGCGTATTCAGCGGCAAGCGCTGGAGCGGTCAGATCTATCCGATCCTGAAGAACGTGATCCTGGCGAGCGATTGAAATTTGCTCGTTCGTCGGCTTGGTCCCGATCTTGCTTGAAGGCAAGATAATCAAACTCATCAGAGGCAACGTCATGCGCGCCGTAAGCATCGAGGCGGAGCCGACCGCGCTCTGGGTCGACTTGGACCGGACGGCACTCATCATCATCGACATGCAGCGCGACTTCCTGGAGCCGGGCGGCTTCGGAGAAACGCTCGGCAATGACGTGAAGCGGCTGCTGCCAGCGGTCCCGCCATGTCGCGACGTGCTGGCCGCGGCGCGCGCGGCCAAGCTCCTGATTATTCATACCCGCGAAGGACATCGGCCGGACCTCTCAGACGCGCCGCGGGCCAAGATCGAGCGTGGCGAGCCGGCCATGCGCATCGGCGCGCCCGGCCCGATGGGGCGCATCCTGGTGCGCGGCGAACCCGGGCACGACATCATCCCGGAGCTCAAACCAGTCGACGGCGAACCGATCATCGATAAGCCCGGCAAGGGCGCGTTTCACCAGACCGACCTGCACCAGATCCTGCAGAAGCATGAGATCGAAAACCTGCTGGTCTGCGGGGTCACGACGGAGGTTTGCGTCAACACCACGGTGCGCGAGGCGAACGATCGCGGCTTCCGCTGCATCGTCCTAAGTGACTGCTGCGGCTCGTATTTCCCCGAATTCCATGAAGCCGGGCTAGCCATGATCAAGGCCCAGGGCGGGATCTTCGGCTGGGTCTCGGCCTCACAGCCCGTCCTCAAGGTGCTGCACGCCTGAGCCCCCTGCTAATTTTGTATACGAATCTGCATACAAGAACGCGCCGCTGCTCAAATTCGCGGCAGACGTCATTAGGCTCACTCCGCACCCATCCGCCTGGTGCGGAGCCGCCCGCATCGTCAGCATCGCTCCCGTAAAGCCCGGTCCCGTTTCATTTTTTGCGAATACTCGGTGCGGGCCCGCGCCTCGACGCGCCCCACCTCCGCCAGTTTGGCGCATGCCTTGCATTCACAATTTGTAGATGACGCTCCCTGTCTGCGTTTGCGGCAGGCTCACGGAGGGCATGTGCATGGCGTCGACCACATCAACTACA